>NZ_POTY01000192.1 GCF_003236315.1 Micromonospora craterilacus | reverse complement strand
GGGGGATCGTTGGTGGCGGTCGGCTGGGGGCTGGCCGCCACCGCTGTTTCAGCGGCGGATCAGGGCGGGGTGTGCCGCGGCGAGCTGCTGCCAGATCGCCCACGGCAGTGGGTGCGGCTTGGCGCGGGGCGGCTTCACCTCAGGGTGTCCGGGACGGGCACGCCGGGTGCGGCCTGGATGTGCAGGCTGTGGCCGAGGTGCCGCCCGCACACGCAGTTGCCCGCGCCGGACTGCACGTCACGGGCGTAGACGTGGGTCCGGCCGTACTGGCTGGGGAACGGGCCGACGGAGCCCTCCCAGCCGGGGATGCGGTCGCTCACTGGTCGGCCTCCGCGCGTTCCTCGCCGACGGTCCACAGCGTCTCCCCGCAGGTGGTGCAGCCGATCGACCGCCAGCCCAGGGCCGATTCCTCAACCCAGGTGCGGTGGTCGAGGTGCGGGCGGACGGTGGTCTGAAGTTCGGTCGGCAGGAGATCGAGGTCGGGCAGCAGTGACTTCGGGAGCTTGTGGGTGTAGAGCGCGACGGGCATCAGTTCGTCGGCCTGCGGTGGGGTGCGAGGCGGGGCGGTGGCCGGCTCGCTGGTGTGCATGGGCCGGTTGTCGCCGTCGCGTTCGCTGAGCAGGTAGTAGGTCTTCCCGCCGTCGGTGCTGAATGCCTCCGAGTTGCGGCGGTTCTGCCACAGCTCCTCACCGGCTTTGTCGGTGACGTTGTGCCACTCGTCGGGGTCGTCGGTCAGCGGGGACAGGTTGCCGAGCTGGAGGAGGGTGGTCAGCTGGTGGATGGCGATGCCGGCGGAGCCGCCGGAGTGGCCGTAGGAGGCGAAGGCGGCCACCGCCGCAATGATCGACTGCGCGTAGGCGGGATCTTCGGCGTACTGGCCGCACTGGGTCAGTTCGCGGCGTGCGTGCTCAACAAGGGACATGATGATCTCTTTCGGCTGGTTGTGGTTAGGCGGGTCGGGTGCTGCTGGTTGGCCGCCACTCGCGGCTGCTCAGCTCGTGCACCGGGGCGCGCAGGATGCCGGACGGGTGCACGTAGTGGCTGATCGGCCCGTCGTCGGCCGTCTCGCTGATGGCGGTGCGGAGGGTGCCGTCGGGTAGCTCGACCAGCACCTCAATCTGGTTGCCGTTGTGGGCGGTGTCCTTGATCAGCCATACGCCCTTGATCGGTGTGGTCGTCATGCGGTTGCCCTCCGGGGCTCGTGCGGGTGGGATGCTCACTGGTCTGCCTCGGACAGGCTCGGCGGGTGGACGATGGCCTGCGGGCGCGGCACCGACCCGGCGCGGCCGGTGGTGTGGCGGATGCCGGCCCGGACCGCGCTGTCCTTCGCGGCGATCAGCCCGTTGATGGCCGTGATCAGTTCGGGGCCATCGGTGGCGATCGTCCTGATGGTGATCACGGCGGCCGTGTAGAAGGGCTCGGAGAATTCCTGCAACGTCGGCGGCAGGTGGCGGTAGGTGAGCCACTGGAGGCCGTCCCGGATGCCGGGGTGGCGGCCGGCGGCAACCATGTCGGCGTGCTCCCGGCTGCCGTGGGCGGGGCTCGGGTTGGTGGTCGTGTCGGACATGACTGTTCCTCTCGTGTTAGGTGCCGGTGATTCGGATGAGGGCGGACGGGTCGAGGCAGCTCAACCCGATCAGGGTCGCTACGTCTGCGGGCCTGCGCCGGGCAGCCGCGGCGAGGATGCTCCGGGTCGCTGTCGCCAGGTCGTGGGCGATGACCTGATCGCACTGCTCCTCGGTCAAATCGAATTGGCCGGTGTCGTGGACGCGGATGCCCGCGATGAGCCGGGGGTCCTCCGGGTCCAGGTCGAACACGGCGGTCCCGGAGGGCACATCCGGGTCGATGTGCCCGGGGACGCCGCCCCATTGGAGGCGCGGGGTTGGGTCACTCACCGTTCGTTGATCATTTCTTGGGTTTCCTCGTGCAGTTCGAACGACGGGCATTGGCAGGGCAGCCCGTACGAGTCGAGGCCGGAGCAGCGGCCCCCAAACGGGTGGTAGCTGAGCAGGTGACTGCCGGTGGTGAGGGCGGCGTGGGAGCACGCGCACAGCGGGTCTTCCATCTCGGCGGGCAAGGGTGGGCCGAGCTGCGCCAAGAGCCGCTGGTAGTCGATCAGGAGGCGGGCGGCACGCTCGTCCATCGCCCGGTAGTGGTCGCGGATCTGCTCGGTCTGCTCGTCGGTGAACTTGACCTCGGCCGGGTCGCGGGCCGCCGACCAGATGCGGGTGATGTGGCGCGGCTCCTCCGGGTCCACCTCGAACCGGGCGGTACCGGCCGGCTGGTCCGGGTCGAGGCAGACGGGGATGCCGAGGAGTGCGTCCATCCGTCGCGCCCACGGCGGCCGGAAGTCGGTCACTGCGGCCTCCACTCGTCGCGGTAGCCGGGCTGTCCGGCGTGCGGCAGGGCCAGTAGCCGGAGCGTGTCGCATGGCCCTGGATACGAGGCACACGATCCGCACGATTCCGGCGCGCTCCGCAGGCCGGCGTTGGGGTGCAGGTCGAGGATGCGGCGGGCGGCGTCGAGTTCGGCGAGCCGTTCCGTGCAGACACGCTCGACATCGGGCCAGTCGTGCCAGCCGGGGATGTACCGGCCGAGCAGTCGCGGCTCTTTGACCGCGAGGTCGTTGCGCTGCGTCTTGGCGAGCAGATCCCGGGTACGGGCCTCGGCGGCGTCGATCTGGGCGGTGAGCCACGTCGCCAGGTCGTCGCTCATTCGTCGCCTCCGTTGATCCAGTTCTGTTCGCGTGGCGTGTTGATCGCGGCGACCGTGCCCGCATACCGGCGGCTGAGTGCGGCGCGGGTGCCGCCACTGCCGGCCATCACCGCGTCGAAGCGCCGCCACCCCTGCCCATCAGGCAGCACGGGAGTGATCCCGCCAGCAGTGAGGACGGCCTCGTAGACGCCACCGGCGAGCAGCGACCAGCCCACCTCGCCGTACTCTGTCGGGCCGACCAGCCGGGCGGCCTCCACAATCCGGCGGGCGATTCCGGCAGCCTGCTGGGACCAGGTGCCGTCGATGGCCCGGTTGATCGCCTCGTTCAGGTCGGACCAGAGGAGGTCTTGCTCCTCGCGCACCCAGTCGGCGATGTCGGTCACCGTCGGCCTCCGTTCCGGCGGCGGTTACGCCCGTCGAGCCGGTCCGGCGCGGGCCCGGTGTTCCGGTTCCGGCGCAGCCACAGCGCCCGCTGCATCGGGTCGGTGGGCGGCTCGTCGTGGACTGCGTGGACGGGTTGCGGTAGGCGGCGGGCCGCTTCCCGCATGGCCGCGAACGCGGGCGCCATCCGGGCGGCGGCCTCGTACATCCTCCGCTCCGTGGCACTCCACATCGCGGCTACCGCCTGCCGCAACTGCTCACGGTCGATGTCCGGTGTGTCGGGGGTCCACTCGGGCGCGGCGAGGCCGTCGCTGCCGGCCGTGCCGACTTCCCGCCACGCGTCCAGATCACTCAGATCGGTGCCGACCGGGGCGACGTACACCCGCCCGGACCGCATCATCTCGGCGAGACGGCTGCTGTCGACGGCGGCCTGACGGCGGTCCAGCTCGGCGTCCGACGGGCCGTCCTGCCGCTCGGCGATCCGGGCGAGGATCCGTGCCGCCATCCGGTCCCAAGCCCCCTGCACCATCGCGTCGGGGGCGGACACGCGTGCCAACGTCTGTGCTGAGATGCGCATGTTCCGGTCGTAGCGGATGCCGTCTGCGGTGGCGGTGAGGTGCAGCGCCACGCCGGGCGGGCCGTCGGCGGGGCGCACCGTCGGCGTCAGTGGCGGCCCGTCGTGCGGCATCCGGCAGTGGGGGCACAGGTGGCAGTACTCGACGGTGCTGGCTAGACCGGTCGGGTCGATGTCGTCCGGCGTCCACGCGACGGTCATGGGGCGGACACGCTGGCCGTTGATGGGTGTGCCGCGTTGCCCGCAGTTGCCGCAGTGCCGCCGCCACGACAGGTCGATTCTTTGTGAACTGCCGCCACCGACGATCAGGTGGACCAGGTGGGGCGGCCATTCGTCCCGCGGGGCGAGCATGGCGTGGAGGAGTTCCTGCATCGGCGAGTCCAAGGTGACCGCCTGCCGAGGGTCACCGAGTTGCCGTTCAAGCTTCGGCCACGCCGCCTTGATCTGCTCGACCAGGGCCGGGGTGATCTCGCCGCCGAACTGGTCGATGTTGCAGCCCACCCACCGGTGCCCGTCGTCCAACCGCAGGTGCAGGGCGTCGGCGTCCCGGGGCCGGAGGAGGCGCGCGAAGTACGGGCCGTCGTAGTGGGTGGGCGCGTCGATCGGCTCGTACCCGAAGTCGTCGTCGGTGATGGCCAGGTCGGGCCGCCAGCGGGCCGGCGTCGCCGGGCCGTGCCGGTTGCTCCACCGGCCAGGACCGGTGGTGTCGCTGTCGCGGGCGAGGTGCGTGGGTTCGCAGTCCGGGCCGCAGTACGCCGACCCGGGCCGCGGTTGATCGCCGCATGGGCAGAGGCCATCGATGGCCCGGTCGAGTTGGTCGAGGATGCTCACGATGGTTCGTCTTTCGGTCGGTGACTACTCGGCGTTAAATGTCGGCCCGGGAAATCGGGCCACTTTCGTCACTGTCTGTACAAGTTTGCGGTGTGGTCGGCTCCGACTCGTCGTCGGGTTCCTCGTTGTCCGGCACGCTGACCGGCAGGAATGCGAGCAGCCCCGGCCCCTGCTCGGCCGTCGACTTCGGCCGGGCGATCCGCAGCTTCGGCGGGATCAAGCCCCGATCCCGTGCACACTGCTCGCCGTACCCGTCGTAGACCACGCCGGTCGGCACTGGCCGGCGGCAGCCCCGGCAGAAGCGGGGTACGGCGAGCGCGCCCGGAAGGCCCGGCAGGGTCACGGCTCAGTCCAGCGATCGGCGGCCGGCGAGGAACCGCCGCAGGTCGGAGCCGTACACCACCGAACCGTGCGGGCCGCAGCCGGTCGGCTTGTTGCCCTTCGCCTGGTTGTCGAACTCGGAGCCGGTACAGAGGCTGATCGTCTGCCCGTCAATCCACCGGCCGAAGGCGTCGAGCCGGTCGCCGAGGATCGCCTCCAACTGCTCGACGGTGTAGCCGTACCGGCAGTCCGGATCGGGCAGAGTGATCACGGCCGCTCCCCATGGAGTTGCCCAGCCTGGGCGGCCGTCAACGCCCCGCCGACCATGCCGATCAGCCGATCCACCCGGCCCCGCTCGTGCTCGAAGTCGGCCCGCTGCTGCCTGCCCCCGGCGGCGTGGCCGAAATGCTCGGCGAGGGCGTCGTAGAGGGCGCGGGCCACATCCTCGTCCATGCGTAGCGACGGCTCCGGCCACGCCCGGCCCTCCGCGAGGTGCGCTGTGTCCTCGGTGAAGCGGAGCATCAGCGTTCCGCCGCTGGTCTGCCGGCCGATCTGCACGGCGACCCCGAGGATGTCCCGGGTGACTACGGCGCGGACGGTCATCGGGTGAAGTGGTTGACGAGGGTGATGATCGCCCAGGCGATGAGGGCGAGCATCCCGAGGCCGAGCAGGGCGACGATGCCGAACCACACCTTCCACCGCCACGGCATGGGCGGCAGTTCGGGCGCGGGCATCCGGTAGCGGTCGGGTCGGTTGGTGCGATGCTGCATGATCATTCTCCTGTTCGGGCGGCCGGGGCGGGTGTCGGCGGGTTTGCGACGTGGTCGGCGCACCGCTCGCAGCACAGCGTCGGCATCACCGGACCGCCCGGCGCCTGAACGCGACGCAGACGCAGGTCGTTGGTGGTGGCGCGGCACACGAGGTCGAGGCGGCAGCGGGGTGCCTGCGGGTTGGCGAATCCGGACTTGAGCTTCGGCACGATCAGTTCTCCTTCTGGTTGGCGGCGGGGCCGGCATAGCCCTCGCAGCGGCAGGCGAGGAAGTCCCCAGCGCAGCTCCGGTTGGCGTCGTCGTGGTACTCCCGGGGGCAGCCGCAGCCCGTGCACGGGTCGCTGTTGTCCTCGCCCTGCGATTCCGGCGGCTGGTCGGGCTGGTGCAGCAGCCCTTCACCGCCGCACTCCCCGCAGATCACCAGCACCCCGCGAACTCCGCCGTCGACCACCCACTCACCGGCACGGCGGGACGCGGCGGAGCGGTAGGTGACGCCGTACGCTTCGCCGGCCTGCTCCGGCGGCAAGCTGACCAGCCGGCCGATGGCCTCGATGAGCCGGTCGCGGTCGCCTTCGGCGTCGTTGATGGCGAGCCGCCAGCCGGCCTGCTGCGCTTCGTGGCGGGCGATGTCGGCCTCACGGTTGGCGAGGCGGGCGGACACCTCGGCGACTTCCTGTTCGGCGCGGAGGGCGTGCCGGTCGGCCATCCGCCCCAGATGGCGGGCCTTCGCTACCTCCCGCATCAGGTCGGACATGCCGGCGGCGTCGAGGGCGGCGCGGGCGTCCCGCAGCCAGTGCCGCTGCTCGTCGGCGTCCAGCTCGGCCAGGCTGGGCGCTTGGGTGCGGAGCCGTACGAGGGCGTCGGCGCCGGCCTGGACGCGGGCGTGGCCGTACTCGGGGGCGACACGGTCCAGCAGGGCCAGGACGTCGGAGCCGGACGGCGCGCTCGGCTTGACCTCGTAGTCGGCCTCGAACTCCGGCGGGTGCACGACGCTGAGCCGGCCGTGCTGTTCGGTGATGATCCAGTCGCCGGGGCAGACGCGGATGCCGGCGTCATCGGTGTTGATCCAGCCGTGGTCGTCCCACGGCCGTCCGCAGCCGCTTTCGTGTGGATACTCGCCGGAGAAAGCGGAGTGGCGGAATGCCTGCACCGCCGGGTGGTCCCCGTGCTGCCACCACTGGACGGCTGCGACGTCGGTCGAGCGGCGACGGTGGGTGGCGGTCATCGTGTGGCCTGGCGGGGGCGTCACGACTCACCGCCCGGGAGGAGCGCCGGCATCTGCCCGGACTCGTAGGCGGCGGCGATGGCCGGGGTGACGTGCTCGCCGACCGTACGGCCGTCCGGCAGGAGGATGTGGGCCAGGAACTCCTGCTCGACCGTGGTGATGCCGGCGGCCGTGGCCTCCAGCTTGGCCTTGATCACCAGGGCGAGGGCCCGCCAGCGTTGCCGTACCGCCTGCTCGTACTCCTTCTCCCGGGCCGCCTGGTCCCGCAGCAGCCCCTTGCCGGGCGTGTGCGTGAACCGGCGCTCGTTGGGGTCGGGCAGCGGCAGCCGGAACAGGATTCGGCGGCCCGCGATCTCGAACATGATCGCGGCAACACCGATGGTCCAGCCGTACTGGAAGGCGGTCGCCCCGTACCGCTGCAACACGCGCTCGATCTCGGCGCGGGACCGGTCGCTGCTGACGTCGGTCCGCTCCGCGTACCGGCCGCTCACGCCGGTGTGCCTTCCGCCGCGAGCTTCGCCAACCGGCGGTCGATCGCCTCGATCCACACCGTTGCCGTGGCGGCCACCTGCACCAGCTCGGTGCGTAGCTTCGCCGGGTCGTCCTCGGCCAGCGCCTCGAACACCTCTTCCAGCAGGACGTGACGCCACGTCAGTGGCCCGTGGTGTTCCAGGCCGGGCAGCCTGCCGGCGGCGGCGTTCGTGGCGCGGCGCATCTGGTCGGCGATCTCGCCCATGTGGCCGATGCCGATGGCGATGGCTTGGCGGGGGCCGGTGCCGTCGGGGTGGTTCTGCGGACCGAACTTGGCGTCCTGGCGGGAGCGTTCGCGGGCGACCTCGTAGAGGACGCGGGCGGTGTGGTCGGTGCGCTCCACGTCCGGGTCGGCGGTGTCGCGGTTGTGCCAGGCGTTGACCGCCTCGGTGGCGTGGTCGGTGCCGGTGGTGTGCGGGTTCAGGTAGTTCACGGAGTCTCCAAGGTCGTGTTGGTCGGCGTCCGCCAATCGGTGGTGTAGGTGACGACCGTGCGGCAGACGGCGTTGTGGCCGGGTCCGCCGTAGGCGGCCATCTCTTCGGCATGCTCGCGGTCGGCGGCGGGTGCCACCCCGGCGCGGCAAACACCGGGCATTGCGGGGTGACGGATGCCCCACTCGACGTGTTCGCGGCGGCGCCCTTGCTCACCCAGGAGTGCGATCTGCTCGGCCATCGGGTCAGCCCTCGCGCCACTCGTCGGTGTAGGTAACGACGGTCCGCCGTTCGATCCGGATGGGTACCGCGTACTGGCGGGCGGCCAGCTCGACGGACTCTCTCGTGTGGTGGTGGCTGATCCATCGGGCGGCTGGCCGGTCGGGGTTCACGATGATCCGCCACTCTGTGCGCTCGGTGCGGGTACCGGCCTCCAGGCCGGGCAGGGTGTCCACCGGTCAGCCGTTCGTCTCGGGGTGGATCGTCTCGACAGCGGCAAACGCAGCCTCGGCGGCAACCTGCGCCATGAATGCGGGCTCCTGGTACGGCCAGGCTTCGAGGATTCGTTCCTCGACCGCGGCCGTGATTCGCTTCCTCAGCGCGAGTTTGTTCTCGGCCGGTTCGGCGACGATGGCCGTGTCGTAGACGCCCTTCACGAAGCCGGCGTGCGTGGGGTCCACGCGGGCGTCGATCTCGTCGCGGGCGGCCTGTCGTTGCGCCCAGTCGGGCCGGAACTCCAACCCGTCCCGGTCCACTCCGAGCCGGTCACACAGCCGCCCGAACGCGAGGTTCGCGCCGGTCATGTACGAGCCGTTGCGGAGCGCGTTGTCGATCGAAGCGAGCAGCGGCGCGAGATCCACGGGCTCGCGCGGACTCGCCGGCTCGGCGTCGAGGGCGGCCATGACCGCCTCGGCGGCCCGGTCCATCGGCGGCACCGGCACCTCGTAGCCGTGCTTGGCGAGGGCGATGCGCGCGGCGTCCGAGATCATCGCCCGCCGGTTCCAGTACGCGTGGTCGATACGGTTCGGGTCGTCACGCGTGCCGAGCGGTGGTGTCATCGGCGAGACGGGGCACTTCCCATCGGGCAGGTGGCAGGTGACGCACAACTGGTCACGGTCGGGGTACCAGTCGTGATTCGCGTCGAGCGCCGCCAAGGCGGCCTCCGCGCACCGCTCCCGCACCGGCAGGGGCACGAACACCTGCTGCTCTCCGAGGGCCCGGGAGATGCCGTTGAACACGAGGTCGTGCCGGCGGTGGGCGTCTGCCCGGCTCGCCGCGCGGAGCTGGTTCACCTCGTCGCGGAGGTCGGCGTTGGCGAGCTGCACGGCGCGGCGGTGGGCAACCGTAGCGTTGTGGGCCGCGACGAGTTCGTCATGCCGCCGCCGCAGGTCGCCGTTCTCGTTGGCGTACGCGGCGTTGCCGCGCCGGAGGCTGCCGTTGTCGTTCCGCAGACCGTCGTTCTCCCGCTGCAACTCTCGGCGGATCCCGTCGAGGCGGTCCCGGTCCGCCTCCAGCTCGTCGCGGATCACCGCCAGCGCCGACACGATGCCGGGAATCTCGTCCAAGGCGATGCCGCGATCGAGCCGGAGGACGTCCGCGACGGCGAGAGTGATCCGCCGGCACTCGTCCCGCTCCGCCTCAGCTCGTTCAAGCTGCTCGCCCAGCACGTCCCCCGCCTGGCGTGCCTCAGCGGCGGCATCCGGGATGGCGTCGAACGTGCCCTCTCCCTCAGGGCCGAAGATGCGAAGGTTCCTCCCGGCCGTGATCAGGAGCCGCCGGAACCAGTCCCGCTGTACGGCCATCGCCTCCACATCTCCGAGCAGAGTGCGGTACACGGTGGGGCTGGGCGCATCCCCGAGCTGATCGCGCAAGCTCGCGAGCAGGTCGCGTGTCGGGGCGTCGAACTGCTGGCCGCTCATGCTGCGGCCTGCGTCGCGCCTGTTGACTGCCCGAGTCCGAGCAGCGCGTACACCTCGGCCCGCCGGTACCGGCGATGCCCGCCCAGCGTGCGGATGCTCGTGAGCCGGCCGGCGGCGGCCCATTTCGTGACGGTCTTCGTGTTGACCCGGAAGAGGTCGGCAACCTCCGCCGGGGTCATCAGGGGGTGTTCGTGGTCGGACAGGCTAGGCATGTGGATCACTTCTCCTTCGGGATCGAGATAGGCGGGTGGAAGACGGCCCCCTCCGGCCGCTTCGGCGGGGCGATCGTGCGGTGGGCCGGGCAGCGGTCCGTCGCCGAACCGCGACGGCCGTCAACGACCTGCCAGCCCTGCCGCTCCGCAGCCCGCCGGGCGGTCCGGGCATCCCACTGCGCCTCCTCAGGCACAGAGCAGCGGGCACCGCACTTGTCGCAGGCGAGCGCAACGAGCAGCAGAACCGTCATCGGTGGGACTCCGAACGGTTGGCGGGTTCGTGGGTTGGCGGGTTTGGGTTCGGGTTCACGACGACACCCCCGGAACCACGACGGTCACGACCCGGGGCGGGCTTTCCATGCGGCGGGCCTCCCAGCGGACGAACGGGCCGCAGGGCTGGAAGTCCCCGTCGGGCACCTCCTCGTCCACCCATGCGCCCGTTTCCGCCTCCTGGTAGGGGACGGTTTTGGTGCCGGTGACGACGTACCGCTTGTGCTGCTTGGGGCGGCGTTTGGCGTGGGACCACTTCCCGCACGCCGTGCAGCGCCACAGGGTTTCGGCGGTGGGTGTCATGACGCCGCCTCGCCGTCAGCCCGCAGCCGACGATCGACAGCGACCAGTCGGCGACCAACCCACGCGAACACCGGAACCGCGATCGAGTTCCCGAGCTGGCGGTAGCGGCCCGAGTCGGACTGCGCCTCGCCCCACGACGTGCCCGTCCAGCCGTCTGGATAACCCTGCAAGCGCTCGCACTCGGTGGGAGTGAGCCGGCGTACCGCAGTGGTGTCGGCGACAGCGTCCCGGTTGGTGGTGCCGAGTGTCGAGGTGCGTTCGGTGGAGATGTTGCCGCGCACCCGGTCGGAGCCGTCGCTCTGCCAGTCGAACGCGATGGGAACCAGTGGCGTGCCGCGGCCGGTGCCGTCTTCGCTGGCGTCCGCGCCTTCGGCAGTTAGGGCGTGGGTGGTGGGGCCGGTCACGGTGACGTAGTTGGTGTTGTGGCCCTGCCCGGTGCCGCCTGGGTCGCGGCGGAGGGCGAAAGCCACATGCGGTTGCCCGGTCGCCATGAGCGGCATCGACGGGTCGCCGGGGGACGGGTTTGTCCGGTTCTCGGCGGAGGTGATCTGCGCCGTGTCGAAAGCGACCGGCACTATCGTGTCGGAGGCGTCCGAATCGGTCCCCTTGCCGTAGCGGGCGGTCAGCGTGGTGGCGACAAGCTGGTTGGCGGCGGCCTCGTCGGGTCCGATTCGCCAGCCACCGCGGGCCGTCGATCCAGTCGTCAGCGCGCCGGCGACGTAGGCTCCGTGCCCGTCGAGATCTGTGGTTCGGGATCCTCCCGCCCGGCTGCCGAGAGTGCCGGCGATCAAGCGACCGCCCTGGGCGTCGTTGTCGTCCGGTCCGCAGCCGCCACCGCTTCCAGCGCGCAGCGCAGAGACAACGGGAGCTCCCTGCCCCGCCGGTCGGCCCGTCGGAGGATTCCCCGCGCGGCCTTCGGGCTCAAGCAGTACCTGGACAGGTGCGGCCCAGTCTCCAAGACATCCGACAAAGACGACACGGCGGCGTCGCTGGGGAACTCCGAAGTGTTGAGCGTCCAGCACTCGGTAGGCGACGCCATACCCGAGTTCAGCCAGCGACCCGACGACGGCACCCATTGCTCCCCCGTGGAGTTCCATGCACCGGCCTGGTCCGCAGGCTCCTCCCCGAACAGGGTGGGAGCTGCCGGCACAGTCGCGTCCGCAAGACCCCCCCCCGATGCATGGGCAGACCGCCGACAGGAGGCCAGGGACGTTTTCCAGGACGAACCACCGGGACCGAAGGCCGCGGAGGAGGCGAATGACCTCCCAGAACAGTCCTGAGCGTGCGCCACCCAGGCCGAGGCGACGTCCTGCCACGGAGAGGTCTTGGCACGGCCAGCCTCCGGTGAGGATGCCTCGGTCGGGATCAAAGCCGGCTGCTCGTAGGTCATCGGCGGTTACCTCACAGACGTCGGTGAATAGCTGGGTGTCGGGGAAGTGGTCAGCGATGACGCCGCGGGCGGCGGGGTCGATTTCGACGGCGGCGACGGTGCGTACTCCCGCGCGGTGCAGGGCCAGGCCGAAGCCCTCGATGCCGGCGAACAGGTTGACTGCGGTCAGTTCGTCGGGTGGCCGGCCAAGTCGCGGTGCGGTTGTGGTGGCCATCGGTCAGCCCCCGACCCGCTCGCCAGCCGTCAGCGCCGCAGTCAGCCGTGCCCGCGCCGCGCACTCCACGCACGGCCGCCCGTCGGCATCCCAGACACCCGGCCGCTCGTGAGAGTGCGGCACCACCTGGCTGAGGGCGGTCATCAGGTCGGCCCGGTCGACGGACACCACGGCCGGCTGCTCGGGCGTCGGTGTGCTGGGCTGCTGCCAGCCGTCGGCGGTCAGCGCGTCCAGGCCGACGCGCGCCCGGTCTCGGTAGCCGTTGCGCACACCCCAGGGGGCGGCATCCCACGATGTCCTGCACGCGCGGCCCAGGCCGGTCGCGGCCATGTCGTGCTCGTACTCGGCACGGGCTATCGCCTCCACGTCGGCATCGGTGTAGGGCTTCTCGGTCATGGCGGCCTCCTCAGGCGGTGTGTGCGGGTTCGGGTACGCCGGGAGGGGCCGGCTCGGCGGGCAAGTCGTGGGGTGGGCAGCAGTCGGCCGGGCAGCCGCACGGGGCCGGAAGGTCGCCGTAGCCGTGGCGTACGAGGAAGTCCCGGGCCAGCCAGGTAGTGCACGCGAGCATCACAAGATCGCCATGTCTGCGAAGCGGCTGAGGTGAAGTTGCGCGGCCACGGTGACGGTGTCGGTGCCTCCGTCGCGCTGCTTGGCGATGATGAAGTCCGCTTCCCCGGCCCGCGGGGATTCCTTGTCGTAGTAGTCGTCCCGGTGCAACAGCAAGATCACGTCGGCGTCGTTCTCGATCGAGCCCGACTCGCGAATATCCGCCATCGTCGGGCGCTTGTCGGCGCGGTTCTCCGGGCCCCGGTTGAGCTGCGACACCGCGATGACCGTGATGCCCAGCTCCATCGCGAGGAGCTTCAACCCCCGGGAGACGGCAGCGACGGCCTGCTGCCGGTTCTCCGACCGTTGCGCGGTCGTCTCGATCAGCTGGAGGTAGTCCACGACGAGGAGCCGCAGCCCGTGCGCCCGGTGCAGGCGGCGGGCGCGGGCCCGGATCTCCGCCAGGCTCATCGAGGCGGTGCCGTCGAGGTACAGGGGCGCGTTGGCGGTGGCGTGCCGGATGATGTTGACGGCGTCGCGTTGGCCGTCGGTGAGTAGACCCTGCTTGATCGCGGTCAGGGGCACGTCCGCGCCGGCAGCCAGGAGACGCTTCCCGATCTCCGTGTCGGCCATCTCCAGCGAGAAGATCGCGGAGGGCACGCCGTAGATCCAGGCCGCATCGCGGGCAAATCCGGTGGTGGCGACGGACTTGCCGACACCGGTTCGGGCGGCCACCACCACGAGCTGCCCGGCACGCCACCCGCCCGACAGGAGCCGGTTCAGGTCTTCGAAACCCGTCGGGATGACCTCGGACAGGTCGGCCGGATCCTGGGTGGCGGCGGCCTCCATGGCGTCGAGGACATCCGGCAGCACCAGCCGCCACGGGCGGGGGCCGTCGACCAGCGACGAACTGTCGAGCTTGGCGAGGCGCTCCCGGATCTCGTCGGCGAGCGCGGCGGCGTCACCGGTGCGCTGCCCGTACAGCCGGTGGTTGATGAACGCGGACAGTTCGGCGAGCTGCCGAAGGTGCGACTTCTCCCGCACGATCTTCGCGTAGTAGGGGCCGTTTGCGGCGGTCGGCACCGCGGCGATGAGGGTGTGCAGGTACGGGGCGCCGCCAACCTTGGGGAGTTGCCCGCCGAGGGCGTCAGCGACCGCATACGGGTCGGTGGGGGCGCGGCGGCGCGACAGCTCAAGGATGGCGTCGAAGATGGTCCCGTGGATCGGCCGGTAGAAGTCGTCGGCGGTCAGCAGCGGCTCGATGTCGGCGACCGCGTCGGCGGACAGCATCATCGCGCCCAGGGCGATCTGCTCGGCGCCGAGGC
>NZ_POTY01000191.1 GCF_003236315.1 Micromonospora craterilacus | reverse complement strand
CCACCGGCACCCGGCCCGTGGCCGCCGCCCGACCCGCCGCTGCCGTGAGCAGCCTCACCGGCCTGCCGGCCGCGCCGCCACGGCAGCCTGTCGAGCAGCCCACGCCGCTCCCCCGGCTTCTTGCTGCTGTCCTTGCCGGCGGCCTTGCGTGCCTGCCGGGCAGCCCGCCGGATACCGGCCCGCCGCCACGCCAACGCGGCGGAGAACACCACCAGGACGACCAGCAGGTTCAGGGCGAGTGCCCACACCCAGCCGAGGGTGAGCAGGATCAGCACCTGCAACCCGAACAGGATCAGCGCGATCGTGGCGAGGACGTGCGGGGTCAGCACCTTCGCCATCAGCTTGGCCACCAGAGGGTGAACCTGCTTCACCCTGACCTTCGGCTCCGCAGCGGCCGGGCCGGTGGTGGTCGTGGCCGTGCCGGCGGGCGTGGCCGTGGTCGTCTGCGTGCCGGTGACCGGCGCTGTCACGGGGGCGGCCACGCCGGCGGTTTGGGCTTGCGTCACCGCTCCGGCCACTACCGGAGCGGTGACGCTCTGTGGCGTGTCCAGGGGTGGACGTCCACCCCCCTGGACGGAGGAGGGAACACCCCCCTCTGAGCTGTGGGTGTCCGTCTCAGCCCCCGTGTCCAGTGGGGTGGACGTCCACCTCTGGACGAGGCGACCGATACGCACGGTGACTCCTTAGAAGAGGCCGACCAGCAGCTTGAATGCCATGACGAAGAAGCCCGCGACTGCCCGGATGACGGTGAGGGCCATGGTCATGCCCTCCTTGATCGGGCCCTCGCCACCGATGCCGATGACGACGCCGAGGAGCACGGCGAACAGGGCGTCGTGCCAGCGGGCCGATGTTCGGAAGGTGCGCCACACGACCCAGAGCAGCAGCAGCGCGCCGACGGCACCGAGGCTGATGGCCGAAGCCGTGAGAGCCGGGTCCTTCGCGGCGGCGGCGAGGACGTTCATCGCGCGGCCACCCCGGCGATGACGCCGACCACCGCAGCGGACAGGAACACGAAACGCCAGGTCATCAGGGACTTGAGCATGGGATACCTCCAGGTCAGGCGGGTACGGGTGTGCCGTTGACGGCGGTCGTCGGCGTCGCAGGCGGGTCGATCGGGAGCGTCGGCTTGCCGCGGTTGTCGAACCAACGGCGGATGGCGCTCACGGTCTCGCCGAGTTCGTCGGAGAGCGCCTGCCACGTCCACCGCGCCCGGTCGCTGTCGCGCAGCTCGAACGCGCGCTGCTGCGTCGGGTGCCACGGTGCTGTCGTCGGCCACTTGACGGCAGCCTTGCCGCTGCTGCCGGCTGTCTGCTGCTGCCGGACGGCGGGCCTCTGCTGCGTCACCTGCTGCTCGACCGGACGGACAGCAGCAGCAGTTGCCGCGGCGAGTTGCTGCCGCAGATCGGCGGCCTCTGCTGTAGCCCGGTCGATGGCAGCAGTTGCCGCCGCGGTCTGCTGCCGGAGCTGGCCGACGAGTTCGCGGGTGGTGTCGAGGTCGGCGGCCGTCCGGTCGGCGCGGCCAGCGGTGATCGTCGCGGTCTGCTCGGCGGCGGCAACCCGGCGGGCCGCGTCCAACCGGGCCTGGGTGGCGTCGGCCTCGGCGGCACGGCGGGCCTCATCGGCGGTGGCGGCCTGCCGTTCGGCGGCGGTCGCCCGCACCTCGGCGGTCTGGGTTTCTTCAGCGGCGATCTCCAGCAGCGCGTTCAGTTCGGCGACCTGGCGGCGCAGCGCGGCGGCGGTGTCCTCGGCGGCGGCCCGGTCGGTGGCGGCCTGCTCGACCACCCGGGCCAGCTCGGCGGCGACGTCGGCGCGGACTGTAGCCAGCTCGTCGGCGGCTGTCCGCCGCAGGACGGCGAGGGCGGCGTTGAGCTGGCGGACGCGCAGCCACGGGTTGAGCCGCGCCCACCCGACGGCGGGAACGGCACCGGCGTATCGGTCGACCTGGTACGCGCGGATCCGCTTCGCCCGGCGGACGGTTTCGAGGTGTTGCACGGCGTGGCGGACCGACCCGTACCAAGCGATCTGCTCGTCCGACGCATCGGCGGCCAGCGGCCGTGGCGGGTGGTTCTCCCAGGCGAGGGCCGCTGCGGCGGTGTTCGGAAGGTAGGTGATCCAGCGGAGGCCGAACGGGGGCCGAACCCGTGGCACCTTCTTCTCGCTCGTGGAGCGGAACAGGTCGAGCAGCTCGTGGAGGACGCCCATGCTGGCTACGGCGAAGTAGCCGAGCACCACGGCGGCGGCGAGCGAGTGCGCGGAGCCGTAGCCATGCCACACGCCGATGCCCGCCGACATGAGGGTTGACGACCAGACGATCCGGTAGGAGCGGTGCGTCGGGCGACCGGCTTTCGCTGCGGCGAACATCAGAACCGCGAAGAGGACGGCGATGCCGTCGATGCCGCCGACGATCAGCCAGTCGTGTCCGTCGCGCCAGTCGAGCGTGTCACGAGCGAAGCCGAGGAGGTTGGTCGCGGAGGCGGCCAAGATGCATCCCCACAGGCCGCCCGCGAGGACGACGGAGGCGATGAACAGGCCGCCGAGCTTGTCGCCGGTCTTCGGCGGGGCGACACGGAGTGCCTTGTCGAGCCGGTGACGCATCACGACCAGGGCGACGAAGAGCAGACCGGCGAGCGTGAGCCACGTCCAGCCGGGGACGGCGTCGAGGGCTGCACCGGTGGCGTCGATGGCGTGCTGCCACCACACCGGGCCGTCGTCGGCCGCCGGGGCGTGGTCGTCGCCCGGGAGCGGTTCGCGCAAAGTGCCCAGGTTCACCGGCTGACCTCCTCATGTGGCGGGTGCACTGTGTGGCAATGGTCCGGTACAGTCTGCCACGAGTGCAACCAGTGCAACAAGCGCAACCAGGGGGTTGAGGTTTGGGCGCGTCGGATCTCTGTCTGTCGGCTCGCCGTTCGGTGGCACTGGTTGCGCAGCGGGCTAAGATCACCGCAATCGACGCGAAGGAAGGTCGCATGGCCGGACACGACCCGGCCGACGTAGAGCGTCGGCTACGGGCCGGCGAGCGGGTCACCGTGCCCGAACTCGCTGCGGTGTTCGAGCGCGACCGCACCACTGTCTACCGGTGGGTCGTCAAACGAAAGCTGATCAAGTCTCGGATGTCGCCCGGCGGCGGTGAGGTCGAGATCGAGCCCGAGGATGCGCTACGGGCACTGGCGAACTGGCGAGCCGGCAGGCCGCTGGACGCCGAACCCGACCGGGAGGCATAGACGCGCCGCGCAGCCCATCAGAGTTTCACTGCGCCCCGGCCCGGTCCGGGGCTTCTTCATGTCCGCGCTTAGTCCCGGTTACGGCCAAACGCGTATCGTCCACACGATCCGCCCCGATCCGAGGAGCCAAACGACATGCCGTCGACCGCAGACAACTTCACCACCGGCCCCGACCGGTGGGGCTACTTGAAAGGCGCACGGTTCGTCCAGCCGGCCGAATGGGATCAGTACGCCCAGGACGTTGTCGGGCGGCAGAACATCCACATGTGGCCGATTGTCGATGCCCTGTCGCTCGCGGCGAACAACGACGGGCTAATCCGGAACTTCGAGCCCGACGAGTTCTACACAGGGCCGCTGTCGGATGCCATGCGGAATGAGGACGACGAGGCGTCGTGGCAGCTGGTGTACGACCGGTTCTCGGCGGTCGTGCTGATGAAGCTCATGTTCAAGCTGGTGGAGGCTGGACTTCTCGCGACGCGCGGGAATGGCGACAGTTCGGACTACCGGCTGACGTTGCCAGCGACCGAGCGGCCGAGCGCGTAAGGGGTCGAAAGGCGCGGTAGCCGGCCACCCGAGCAGGTGACCGGCTACCGCGCTTCCCGGGGTCAGGTACGGGAGTGCTGCTCTGCCTTGCGCGTGACGTGCCAGGCGACCGCGGCGAGGCCGGCGAACGCGACGGCGGCGTGCACCAGCGGGTGGCTGTCGGCGACCATTTCGGCGGCCGACACCAACGTTGGCAGGAGCAGCGCGAGGCCGATCCACAGCCACGGGCCGGTCAGCCACCAGACGATCGGCGGCATGGTCTGCGGGGGCTGCACGACCCGGGCCGACATGGAGGGCCCGGCCGGCGTCGCCGCTGCGGCGAACGGCTGCCACGAGCCGTGCGTCACCGGTCGGGCCACGGTGTGGGCCTTCGACGCACGGCTGGTCGCATTGGCGAGCCGGGCGTCGCGCTCCGCAGCCTCCCGGCTTCGGGCGGGCTCGTACTCGGTCCGGTCGGGCCAGACGTGGCAGACGGCGAACTGGCCGGTGGCCAGGTTGTCGGCGGTCCACTCTCCGTGCTCCTCTTCGCGGTACACCACCCATGCGGTGCCGGGCAGTGTTCGGTTGATCGCTTCGGCTTCGCGGATGGCGTCCCACAGCGACTTCTCCGGCTGGACGCTCTGGTGTCCGTTGGGTGCGATCACGGCTGTGCCGTAGCCGACCTGTTTCGTCGCGGGCTCGGTTGTCTTGGGTTCGCTGGTTGTCGTCATCGGCTCTGGTCCTCCTTGAAGAGTTCGGTCTTGAGCAGGTCACGGTGGGCGGGGAACACCACGCCCCGGAACGTGCCGTCCAGGTGCGCGGTCAGGGCGTCGTAGGTGTTGGCGCGGATCCAGGCGGCCCGTCGGGCGTCGTCGGAGCCGACGATGGGCGGCAGCCGTCCGGGCGGGTACGCGCCGAGGTGGGCGCGGGACACGACGGTGACCATCCATGCCTCGTCGGAGGCACGCGGGTCCGGCACCCACCGCGGTTCGCCAGTGGTCCAGTAGGAGGCAGTCACCTCCAGCGTGGTTTCCTCTAGCAGTTCGCGGCGGGCCGCGTCGAGGGGCGTCTCCCCCTCGTCCATGTAGCCGCCGGGCAGTGCCCAACCGAGGCCGTCGCGGCGCTCCACCATCAGCAGCCAGCGGACGCCGTCGGAGGTGGCGGCGGTGACGAAAGCGTCGGCGCAGGGCTGCTCGCCCCAGTGGCCGACCCGGTTGCGGCCGTGGCGGATGCCGGTCGTGGGGCCGGGGCTGACCGGTCGGCCGCTCACGACGTCGAACGGGATCAGGGCGGCGGCCTGCCGCTCGGCCCAGTTGATCGCGGTCGGGTCCATTTCCGGGTCGGCCCAGTCCTCACCGGCGGCGATGGCGTCCAGCACCTCGGGGTCGGTGTACGTGCGGCCGTGCTGCCGCTGCCGGATGTCGGCGAGCCGCACGCACAGGTCGTCCACTGCCTCGTGGATGGCCTGGTCGTCGGGGCCGTGCGGGTCCAGCCACGGCCGCCCGTCGACCCGGAACCACTCCAGCGCCTCATGCACGGCCTCGGCGACGGCATACGCCGCGAACCGGTCGACCCACTCGGCCTCGGTGCGACCGTCGGCCTCGCCGTCCTCCGGCACTTCCCACCCGCCCGACTGGTCGAGGCTGTTGCCGTAGGCGCACGGAATGTCGGGGCCGGACAGTTCGCCGGGGGCGAACCGTCGGTCGCGGTCGGCGCGGCCGTAGGTGAGCTGGAAGGTGCAGCGGGCGGCAGCGGCCTCGGCGACGCGGTCGGTGTCGTCAGCCACGGCGACCCTCCCTGATGGCGACGAGCGCCAGTTGGGCGGCCCGCAGGTAGTCGGCGACGCGGTCTGGTGGCACCTCGCCGTTGTCCCACCGGCGGGCGGCCTCGCCTTCGAGCGCACACCCCCGGATGTAGTCGTGGCGGGCGAGTCGGTGCAGGGCCCCGGCGCCGGTGATGCGGGCCAGCTCGGCGGCGTAGTCGTCGCGCTGCCGCCGCACCCGGGCAAGGTCGGCTTCCAACTCCTGGATGACAGTCTGCTCAGCCACGGCGTCAGTCCTTCCTGACCTGGCCGTCGCGCAGCTTGTGCCACGGGTTCAGCAGCTCGGCCCCGTTGTCGTACTTGATCCGGGTGCGGTACTCGATCGACGTGGCGACGATGCCGTTCGCGCGACTGGTCGGCCCGCTCAGTGACGCGACATGCGTGGCGACACTGTCGGCGATCAGCGCGGCGTGCTCGGCGTCATCCGCCCACCGACGGGTGCTCTTTCCGTCCGGGTGGTGTGTGACGGCCGCCCATTCTTCGGTGAGGTCGGCGATGCCTAGCTCGCTGCCCTCGGCGCGCAGCTGGGCGGTCACCCTTCCCAGAGTGCGAATGGCGTCCCGGGTGTCGGCGTTGTACTGGTAGATGACCGCCGCGAGGTCGTCGCCGTCGGGCGGGTAGCCGGCGCGGCGTAGGGCGTCGCGGGCCAGGCCGATGGTGTCGATGGCCTGCTCGGCGATCAGCGCGAGAGAGAACAGGTCCACGCTGCCCCCGGCGGTGCCGTGGGCGGCCTTCACCCGGGCGATCAGGTCGCGGGCTTGCTGCGTCTCGATCGTGGTTGTCACTTCGGTGTGTCCTCCTTGCGGGTTGGGTCGAGAGCGGCGACACGGGCGGCGTTGGCCATGTCGGAGTCGGAACACCGGACGACCAGGAACACCGCAGCGTCCGACTCGTGCAGCGAGTGGCTCAGGTAGTCCACGGCGGCCTGGGTGCTGTCGCAGTCGACCGACCAAGCCGGGATCCCTCCGTCGCCGGAGTGGACGCCCTGGACCTTCCAGCGCTGCGGCTCGTCATCCATCACTGCTGCTGCTCCTCCGCGTAGCTGATCGGTCGGAGCACGACGGGCACTCGCCGTCCTGCCCGTCCCCGTTTGTCTCGTCGTAAACGGACCCACAACGGCGGCACACCCTCGGCTCCTGGAAGTCGTCCAGCTTCAGGTGGCTGTCGGTGCAGGGCCCGGACACGAGGACCATGCCCGGCCGGCGGTGACTGCGGACGGACACCTGGTGCAGGGTCACCCCGTCGCCCAGCTCGACGTCCACCGCGCGGCCGGCGAGTTCCCGGATGGTGTTGACCGCGTCGGTGAGGTCCGCGCCCGGGGCGATGTGCAGGGTGGCCAACAGCACCACGTCGACGCTGAACGGCTCATCGGCAGTGACGTCCTCCTGGCTGTAGGTGCCGGCGAGCAGGTGTTCGTGGCGCAGGTCAGCGGCCATCAGGGCGGCGGTCGACTCGCCGTGCAGGCTGGCGAGCAGCCCCGCCGTCTCGGCGACCAGGTCGGGTGTGCCGGCGCGGATGCCTCCGGTGAGGTAGCCGGCGGCGTGCAGGTCGGCGGCAGTGGCTTTGGCCTGCTCGATGCGGTCGGGGCCGTCGAGGTGCCGGCCGATGATGGCGGCGGCGCGGCCCCGGATGAGGTCGGCGGCGACGTGTCGGCCGTGGCCGGTGAGGTGCCGGGCATCCGGACCGCGTACGCCGGAGCCGGGCGTCAGGATGCCGCAGCGCACGAGGGAGTCGACGGCGCTCCGGTCGGCCGGGTTGAGGCCAGTGTGCCGGTAGACGAGGCCGCGGTTGTCGGCGGCGGTCAGGATCCAGTCGATCTGCCGGTCGCTGAGGCTGACGGTGACGGTCATGGCGGTCCCTACTTGGCCGACTCGGTTGAGGCGGAGAGCAGGTCTTCCAGCCAGCCGACCGGGTCGCTGGTCATGCGTGCGACGTCGTCGGCGGTCGGTGCAGCCACCACGGCCCCGTCGGCGGCGCGTGCCCGTTGTGCTTCGACGTTGTCCCGGGCCATCGCCCAGGGGTTGCGGAAGCCGGCCGCCATCAGGCGCACGGCCTCGGCCTTGATGTCCGGGTCGGCACTCAGCTCCGCTGCCAGCGCCTCGTCAGCCCGGCGCTTGAGGTCCGGGGCGACCGCTTCGCGGCCGGCGTCGGTGATCTCCAGCGTTCGTCCGTCTGGCTCGGTCACCCACCCGGCCCGCAGCATGGCGGCGATGGTGCGGAGTTGGTAGGGGTCGCTGCTGGTTCGGCCGCCGCCGTCGATGGCGGCCAGCAGTGCGCGGCGTTGGACGACGGTCGGTGTTGCGTACCTCGTTGTCGTGGCGTTCATGGCTCGGTCCTCACTTCTGGTCGCGGATGGCGGCGGTGCGGGCCGCCTTGCGGGTGCGCTGCCGGCGGGGCCGGTTGTCGTGGCGGCCGGCGGCTCCCGAGCGGCGGCGCTCCTGGTCGGCGCGTACGTAGGCGGGGTTGGGGCCGACCGTGGGCTTGGTGTCGGTGGCCATGGCGGTCACCGGTACCAGCGGGAGACGGAGTCCATGGCGCACACGCCGAGGCGGGTGAGCCGGTACCGGCGCTTGCCCTCTTCGGCCTGCTCGATGAGCTTGTGGGCGAGCAGCCAGTTCCGGGTGCGGGTGTCGGCGATCGGGCCGCCGCTGGTGTGCCACAGGTGGGTGAGGGTGTCGGCCCGCTTGTCGGTGAGTCGGGGCATGTCGACGGGGGTGACGCTGGCGGTGCGGCAGACGAGGCCGATGCCCCAGGCGTTACGGAGTTCGAGGCGGGTGCCGAGGTTGTTGATGACGCGCCACATGCCGTGCAGGTGGGTGAGGGTGCCGTGGTACTGGACGGTCGGGTCGGCGGAAAGGTAGCGGGCCACGTCCAGCCTCCTAGCTCGGTGGTAGCTCCTACTATCAAGCTACCCCATTAGGACCGGCCGTGTCAGGACATTCGACAAAAACGCCGCAGCCAAAATCGGCGGCGGTCAGGTCAGAGATCAACCCCCGCGTGCGACAACCACCGCGCCACCCGCGCGAACGTCAGAGCCTCATCCCGCGACACCCCGTGCTCCCGCACCAACGCCGACGCAACCTTCGCCTTCCGGCCCCCGTACACCGGGCGGAGACGCAGAGCAGCAGCCAGCACCGCGGCGTCGAGGCGGAACTCTTCCCCGTCGGCCTTCACCACCACCTGGTCGCCGGCCCGGTTCACCACGAGCCGTACCGGCAGATCGGACGCGACCGCCTTCTCCGCCTCCGCCACCCGGTGGGCTGCCTGGCGGGCCTGCGCGTCAGCGCGACGCACGCCCCCGCCGATGCCGTCGCCCTTCTGGCGGCGCGGATGCCGCTTGAACCACTCTTCGACCTCGTCGGCGCGGTGGACGTGCCACCACGGCATCGTGCCCGCGTAGCCGTCAGGCTTCGGGAACGGATCGTCGGCGTACTTGCCGCGCCGGGTGCCGCCGGTCGCCCGGACGGGAATCTCCTCGCGCGATTCGAACATGTTCCGCTGAATCGCGGTGATCTTCATCGAGTCGACGCCGGCCAGGCGGGCGCCGATCGCCGCGAGATCAGCGGTCGTCAGAAACGGGTGGTCCGGCATCTCCGCGTCCCCCACGGCAAATTGATTGTCGGGGGCACCATACGTCAGTACGCCTTCCATCGGCGACGTACCTTCCTCTCTACTCGGGTGCGTCGCCGTACCCGTCCGGCTTGGTGACGGGTACGCGACACACGAACTCTCGGTGGTCAGGTGGCGGCCGGGCCGGCAGCAGCCTGCCCGGCCGGCCGGCAGTCGCCCATTGCGTGCTGCTCGCTCCGCCCGCACACGGTCGCGGCCAACGCGGCGTCACGGTCCTCGACGGTGGTGGCCGGCTCGTGCCACACCATCCACCCGCCGGTGCGCTGCTCGGCGTCCCCGCAGCGGCCCGTCTCGTCCCACTGACTCTCCCGCCACCAGTTCCCCTCCCGGCCGGCGACGGAGAAGTACAGGTAGATGTAGTGGCCGCAGTGCCGGCATGTCCCGACCTGCGTGCCCTCCCCGTCGGCGACGAACGTCTGGGTGCCCTCGGCGATCGGCGCGGTCTTCGGCAGGTGGTTGGCGACCACCTCCCGCCAGTTGTCCGCGTGCGTCTGGCAGAACGCCTTGTTCAGCCCGGCGCTCCCCAACGGCTTCCAGGCGACGACGGTCGTGGCACGCGCGTAGCACATAAAGTCCTGGCAGGTGATGGTGATGAGCCGAACCCCCAGGTGGCCGGCGGGCATCTCCCGGCCGAGGGCCTGGTAGCCGGCGGCAAGGAGCCGGTGCTGAATCTGCCCCGGGTGGCCGCCCTCCTTGGGTTCCTCGGCGACCCAGCCGTTGGACTCGCAGCCACGGATCAGCCGCCGGCCCCCGACGAGGTGCATGGCGTTGGCGGAGACTCCTCCGTTGTCGGCGATGGCCGCCATGAACCGGTGCTGGGTGGGTGTGGGTGTGGGTGTGGGCTTGTCGGTGCTGGTCATCGTGTCCTCCAAGGGATCGGTAGCTGGGTCAGCAGGCGGCGTCGAGCAACGCCAGGGCGTCGGTGTGGCCGGCGGTGCGGGCGGCGGCGATGCGGCGGGCGATCTCGTCGCGGGCCGCGGTCGCCTCGGGCTGGCCAGCCCGGTTGGCGATCACGTCGACTAGTTCGAGCAGCGGCGCGACCGGCGCCGCCGGGGCGGTGCCGACAAGGTCAGCGAGGGTCGCGCCCTCGTCGTCCCCATCGCCGAACAGCAGCTCCGAAAGCGGGTGGGCGGTCTTGTCGGCGTCGGGCCGGGGCTCGATGATCACCGGACCGTCGGGCGTGCGGGGCTCGGGAACGGCGGCGGGCGCCGGAGCGGAGGCGGCGGCAACGAAATCGTCCACCCACGCCAGGCCCTCACGGTCCAGGACTTCCTTGGCTCGGGTCACCGCGACGTACGCCAGCATGGCGTCCTCGCGGGAAACCTTGGGCTCCTGCTTCTCGCCGTCTTCGCCTTCCTTGCCCTTCGGCGCCGGGAAGTCCGAGGCGATCTGGACCCGGGCCCACTCGCGGCCCTTCGACTTGTGCGCGGTGCTGACGACAACCTCGGCGTACCGCTCGTCGCTCAAGCGGTCCACGATCCCCAGCAGGCCCTCAGCGCCGTACTTGTCGACCAGGTTGACGAGCACCTTGATGTCGTCGGCCTCGCCCTGCTGGACGGCCTCCTGCACTTCGGTCCATGTGGTGTACGTAGACAGGTCGCTGTAGTCCGTCGGGCGGCCGTCGAGCAGCCGCATCGCGCCCTTCGCGAACCCGGCGATCTCACCGCCGCCCCCGGCGAGCGCAACCCGGCGGCCCTTGTCCAGCTCGGCGACGGCCCGGCCGATCGCGCCGGAGTTCGTGCGGCACAGCACCGCGTCGGGGGCGTCCAGGTCGGCGAGACGGGACGGGATCTGGTCGAAGCCGACCAGCCGGAGCGTCGTGCCCTCGATCAGGCTCAGCCATTTGTTGGCCTCTTCGGCGATCTTCGGGCCGAAGCGGAACGACTGGCTGAGGTAGAACCGCTTGCCGTCGAAGTTCTCCATGGCGTCGACAGCGCCCCGCCACCCGAAGATCGATTGCGCGCGGTCGCCGACCAGGATCTGCTGCGCGGCCTGGTTGGACACCAGGGCGGCAACCGCGGGGTTGGAGTCCTGCGCCTCGTCGAGGAGCACGTAGTCGACGGGCAGCTGCGGTTTGGTCAGCGCCCACATCTTGAGGTAGTGGTCCGGGTTGAAACGAAGCAGGCCCCGGGTGTTCTGGTAGTCGGTGTCCCATGCTCGCTGGGCGATCGGGACGAGGTAGTCGGCCAGCGCCCGCTGGGCGGCCTTGTCGACGCCCGGCAGGTAGGGCACCCGCCAGCGGGTGATCTGGTCGTCGGCGCTGTGGCAGAACCGCTTGATGGTCGCCATGACCATGCGGGCAAGGTGAACCTCGGTGTAGAGGTTGTCGTCCACCTTGAGCGGCTCGGTAATGCCGAGGAGCTGGGCTGTCTGGGCGGCGGTGGGCTTCTTGGCCTTGAAAAGACGGTCGCTGTAGAACTTGCCGACGGTGGCGAAGGCGAAGCCGTGGGAGGTCTTGCACCGGACGGTGCGCGGGAACTTCCGCTCGGCTTCCTTGGCGATGTCCTTGCCGAAGGCGATGTATGCGCCGCGCTTGCGGCCGAGCCGCTCGGCGAGCATCAGCAGCGTGCTGGTCTTGCCGGTACCTGCGCCCGCCTCGATGGTGATGTTCGCACCGGTGGCTGCGGCGTCGTTGATGGCCGCTTGCTCGTCGGTCGGGCGCATCCCATATCCCTCATCTCGGTCGTAGCTTCTACTATCAAGATAAGCCATGCGGGCCGACTCGTCCACGACTTCGAGAAATCAGCGGCGTGTCATCCGGCCGCTGGCCTGCCGATCCGCAGCACGAACCGGCCGCAGCCGCAACCGTCCACCCCGCACTGCCCGTTGCCCACCCCCGAAACCCGGGAGTAGTCCGGCAACGTCGAGCAGTGCGACGCGCACAGGTGCCGGCACGTACACACCCGCAGGTCGTTGTCCTCAATCCACTCCCCCGGACCGGCGGGCGGCCCGACCAGCCAGGCCAGCCACCGCACCGCGGTCGACTCGTGGCAGATCAGCACCACCTCGCCGGTGGCCTGGTCGCGGACCTCGATCCGGCCGTCGGGTCGGCGGTCGCCCAGCTCGTAGCCGGCGGCCGGTGCCGGGGCGGTCATCCGGCCTGCACCAGCGCCCGGCAGCCAGCGTGCACGTAGCCGTGCGCCTCCCTGCCCCGCGCGCTCCACCGCTCGTACCGCACCCACTCGTCGTCACCGACCGCGGGGCAGGTGCACCAGCCGCCGGTCGCAGCGGGTCGCCCGTCGGCGGTCAGGGTGGCGTCCTCGTGGGGACCAAGGGCGTTCCGCCACTCGTCGGTGCCGGGCTCAGCGGTGGCGTCGGCCCGAGCGGCGGCGTCAGCGGACCAGCCGCCGTGCACCTTGATCAGTGTGTCGACCATCTGGCCGACGGAGGTCGCGAGGATGCGGCTGGCCTGGGCGATGTGCAGCGGCACCCACTGCTGTCCGTCGCGTACCTCGATGCTGTGCAGCTCCCGGCAGTTTCCGGTGGCCTCCACTCTGGCCTGCCACGCGCGGGCGGCGTCTTCGCTGCCCGTTTCGTGGGTCCAGGCAGCGCACGCGACGCGATGAGTTTTGACGGTCATGGGAACTCCCTCAGGTTCCGGGGTGGCCCGCCCCGGGCGGGCGGGCCGTTCGGGTGGGTCAGTGGTTGGCCTTTGCCATCTCGCGCTGGAATTTGCGGATCTTCGCGTCGACCTTCGGCATCAGCCGGGCCTCGATCTCCTCGACGGTCACGCGGTCCTTGGCGGCCAACGCTTCGGCGATCTGCCGGGCGAACCCGCGCTGCTCGGCCTGCCACTCCTGGTTGCTGGCCCATCCGCGCTCGTCGCCGTTCTCCATGTGGCGCACCCAGTCGATTTCGGCGGTGCGGCGGGTCTTGATCTCCCAGCCGTCAACCTTCAGTACCTCGCCCGTCGCGGTGCCGATCAGCTTCGGGTCTTCGATGCGGGCCTTGCGGGCGGTGTCGGCGGCCTTGCGGGCGTGGGGGTGCTGGCGGAGGTTGCCGAGGCTGGTGACCGCGATCCCGTGGGCGTCACAGTCGCCGCATGATCCGTACGGGGTGGCGTACCGGCGGTTGACGCGAGCGGGGGTCTTGTTGAGGCAGATGCCCTTGGCGTCGGCCTCGGCGGTGGCGTAGGTGCCGGGGGTGCGGAATCCGTCGAGGACGGGGGCGTTGGGGACGCACACGGTGCAGACGTGCCAGCCGTACCGCTCGACTACCTGGGCGTCGTCCATGCCGGAGGCTGCGGCGGTGAGGTTCCGGTCGGTGCTGGCGTAGAGGGTCGAGCATTCGCCTTCGCGGTGCAGGTGGCCGTTGGGCACCCACCACCAGCGGTTCCAGAGGCGCTCGCGGTAGGCGGCTTCGAGGGGTTCGGCCTGCTCGGCGGCGTCGCGGGCGGCCTGGTTGGCGGTGTCGCGGATGCTGGCGGCGATTCGGTCGGAGTCGGCGATGGCCCGGTTGTGGGCGTAGGTGAGCCACAGCTTGATCAGCCGTGTGTCGATTTCAGCGGGGGTGCTGTGTGCGGTGACCTCGGCCATCCCATCCTCCATATCTCGATCGTGGTTCCTACTATCAAGTTACACGACCAGGGCCAGTCTCGTCGGTGAATCGGCGAAACTGGCCCTACCCCACGGCCCCGGCTACTCGTCCAACCGCAACTCCGGCCACGGCACGGTGCAGACGTGCCAGCCGTACCGCTCGACTACCTGGGCGTCGTCCATGCCGGAGGCTGCGGCGGTGAGGTTCCGGTCGGTGCTGGCGTAGAGGGTCGAGCATTCGCCTTCGCGGTGCAGGTGG
>NZ_POTY01000190.1 GCF_003236315.1 Micromonospora craterilacus | reverse complement strand
GGTCACGTCCACGCTGGTGCCCACCAATCCACCGAGACCGAGTCGATCAAACCGGAGATCCCCCGGTCGACGCCGACGGGGCGACCTGGACGACACGGCGCGCAGTCAGCGGCAGTGAGCGCGCACCGGACTAAGGGGTTCATGGGCCGGCAGTGTCAGCGTTGTCTGGCGGATAGGTCCTTGGTGAGGCAGGTGGTTCCGTCGGGGCTGGGGAGTGGTGCCGACTGGTAGCCTTCGCTGTGATAGAGGTCGATGTTCCGTAGGCTTTGGCGCCGGTGGACAGGAGGATGCGGCGGCAGTCCGGTTGGGCGGCGGCTTCGGCGGTGTGTAGCAGCCACCGGCCGAGCCCCTGGCTTCGCAGGTCGGGCACGACGGCGAGCCGACCCAGGTGCCAGTCGGTGTCGACGCGACGGGCCCGTACCATGCCCAGCAGTCGGCCGTCCCGCCAGATGCCGGTGGTGTGCCAGGTGGCCAGCCAGTCGCGTACCTCTTCCAGCGATTCGTGTAGGGCTGGTATGGCGATGGTGTCGTTGACGATGGCCTCGTCTACCCAGCAGCACCGCTGCAGCACGGTGACCTCGGGCGCGTCGTCGGGGGTCAGCCGTCTCGCGTAGGACCCTGGCAGCGGTCCGGACAGGGTCCCGGCTCGTGTGCGTTCGCGCATCGGCCGTAGGGCGTGGGCGACGCGGACCAGTTCGTCCAGCAGGTCGACAGCCGCCGTGTCGTGGGCCGTGTCGGGCCGCTGCCGACCATTTTCCGTTGCGTCACCGATGCGGATCGCGACCGTGGCGCCCAGCGGAACCAGGCGCAGCGTGGTCACCACCTGCTTAGCGTGCTGAACCGACCGGGTGCCTGCCGACGTGTGGCCGTAGCTGACGAAACCGATCGGCTTCCATGCCCATTCGCGGCTGAGGTAGTCCAGCGCGTTCTTCAGGGTGGCTGGCATCCCGTAGTTGTACTCCGGCGTGACCGCGATGAACCCGTCCGCCGCGTCGACAATCGTGCTTCACCGACGTGTGTGCTCATGTCGGTAGACACCCGACGACGGGTGTTCCTCTTCGTCCAGGAACGGCAGGTTCAGATCGCCGAGGGGCACCGGCACAAGCTCGACGCCGAGTTCCGCGGCACGAGGGGTGATCGTCTCGATCAGCCACTGTCCCAGGGCGGGGCCGAGGGCGCCGGGGCGGGTGCTGCACATGAGCACCAGGACACGGATCGATTTCGTTGACATGGAAACGAAGCTTAGATGCTAGATTGATTACATGTCAACGAGACGGCCGGCCAGCAACGTGCGTTGGTTGAACCCCGACGAGGAGAGGGCGTGGCGGGCATTTATGCGTGTGATGGTCGCCGTTCGGACCGGCACAGCGCGCGACCTGGCCGCGATCGGCCTCTCCGAACCCGACTACGAAGTACTCAGCACGCTTTCGGAGCAGCCCGACCACACCAGCACCCTGGGGAAACAGGCCGACAAGATGGGCTGGTCACGCAGTCGGCTGTCCCGGCACGCCAGTCGGATGGAAGCGCGCGGTCTCCTGCGGCGCACACCCGACCCGACCGACGGCAGAGGCTGCCTGCTCGTACTCACCGCGCACGGGCTGGACACACTCGACAATGCCGCACCGGCCCACCTCGAGTCAGTACGACACCACTTCATCGACCGGCTCGCCCCGGAAGACCTCATCGCCATCGAACAGATCGACCGGAGGCTGGAAGAACCCCTAAGCGGCGACGATCGACCACCCGAACGGCACCCGTCGGCATGATCGTCGATGGGTAAACACACTCATCTCGGCCAAATCCGCGAGCCGTCGGGCCGCCCCCACCGTCACGTTGCGTAGCTGGTGAGCTTCAGGAACGGACCGCCGTCACCCCTGCCGACCGACGCAGTCGAGCGGGCGGGCGAGGCGTACCGTCCGGGCGCTTTCCGGCCGACAGGTTGCTGGCTTGCGGTCGCGGTCGGGGCGGTCACGGCTGGATTGTTCGCCGCGGTTGAGCGAGGGCGGGGGCCGGGCGGAGGTCGCTCATGGTGCGGTGTGGTGGAGACCGGCGAGGACGAGGGTGATGACCTGGTCGGCGTTGGTGCGGTAGCTCGGGTGGTCGTGGGTCGCGCAGATGCCTTGTAGGGCGACCATGACGGCGCCGGCGCTCACGTCGTCGCGGATGGTGCCGGCCTCTGCGGCGGAGGTCAGGAGGTCGGCGATGACCTGGTGCAGGGCCTGGGCGCCCTCGGCCAGGGTGTCCGAGCGGGTGGCCATGAGTGTCGCGAGGGTGCGGGCGAGGCCCTCGTGGGCGTGCAGGTGGGTCACGAAGCCGCGCAGGAAGGACTCCAGCGCCTTGTCGGCGGGGAGGGTGGCGTGCAGTTCGCGGGCGCGGTCGCACAGTGCGGCGAGTTCTTCGCGGTAGACCGCTTCGGCCAGGGCTTCCCGGGTGGGGAAGTGGCGGTAGAGCGTGCCGGTGCCGACGCCGGCCAGCTTGGCGAAGTCGTCGAAGCGCAGGTTGAAGCAGTTGTTGGCGAAGAGTTCGCGGGCCTTGGCGATCAGGGCGTCGCGGTTGCGGCGGGCGTCGGCGCGTAGCGGCTTGGCGTCGGTCACGTGAGGTCCCATGTTGACAAGTGGAGACTGTCTCCATATTTTGAAAGTGGAGATAATCTCCGATTATAGGGTACGAGGTGGCTCGTGAAGATCTTGATGTTCGGCCGGGGCGTGATCGGTGCAGCCTATGGGTGGGCCCTGGAACGGGCCGGGCACCACGTCGAGTTCTATGTCCGGCCGGGGCGGGCGGCGGCGTACGGGGATGCGATCGACGTCGATCTGCTCGACGCGCGACGGCGGCCGTGGGGAAAGCGCGTCGCCGAGAAGTGGCCGGTGCGCTACCGCGAGTCGCTGGAGCCGGACCATGACTTCGACCTGATCGTGCTGAGCGTGCAGCATTACGGCTTCGCGGAGGCTGCGGCCTTCCTGGGGCCGCGCGTGGGCGGGGCCACGGTGCTCGTCTTCAACAACCTGTGGGTCGAGCCGCTGACCGCGATCGAACATCTCCCCACGGAACAGGTGGCCTGGGGCTTTCCCGGGGCTGGCGGCGGTTTCGGCGACGACGGTGTGCTGCGTGGGGCGCTGCTGCCCATGGTCTTCCTCGGCACTCTCGACCGGCCGCCGACCGAGCGGGAGCGGGCCGTGCGCCAGGTGTTTCGCGGAGCAGGGTTCAGGATCCAGAAGAACTCCGACTTCCGGGGTTGGCTGGCGATCCACTTCGTGCAGAACGCGGGTCTGCACACGCAGAGCCTGAGGCGGGGTTCCCTGTCCACGTTGACGCGCGGCGACGTACGCGAGGCGATCCTTGCCGTCCGCGAGCTGCTACCGCTGGTCGAGGCTCGCGGCGTCGATCTGCGGCGGCATCGGGCCGACCTGCTGCCGTTCACCGCGCCCGTCTGGCTGGCCGCACCGGCACTCGCCTGGCTGCTCGCTCGTTTCCCGCCGATGCGCCGGGTGACGACGGCTCACGCCAACCCCGAGGAACTGCGCGCGGTCTGCCGCGACACGCTGGCGGAAGCGCGCAGGCTGGGGGTGGACGTGCCTCGGCTGGAGGCAGCCGAACCCTACTTCACCGACGCGAGCGCGGCTGGGGTGTCGGGGGCGGGTTCGTCGTAAGGAAGGGTCCCCGGCTGACGCCTGGCTGGCGCATTACAGGGACCCTTCCTTGCTCAATACGTACGCGGGTCGGCCGGGGTCGGGCGCTGTCTTATTCGACCGGCTGCGGGACGGGCTGAAACGCGACGTCGGTCACGTCGGCGACCAGCTCGGTGAAGTCGGTGCCGTACGCGGCCGGCTCGATGATGCGCAACACCAGCGCGAACGGTCGATTGGCGCCGTAGGTGCGGGCGAGTTCGGGGTGGTGCCTGGCCAGGTAGCGGGCAGCGGCGAGGTTGCTGCCCGCTGTCAGGCCGCCGATGAAGAAGATCGGGCGTCCACCGACCGGGCCCCAGAACCGGGCGAGCAGGACGTAGCTGGTCTCCGGGCTGAAGACGTACTCGGTGCCGCCGACCATGAACGATCTCCGACGTTTCTCCTCGTCGAAGACCTCGTACGTCACGCCACGGAGGATCGCCCGTACGTGCGTGACGCTGCGCGGACTCGCACCGCCGGGGCCGCCGACGCAGAACTCGGTCAGCCGGCCGATCTCCCCGGTCGGCTGGTCCTCGCCGACCCGGTCCGCGTGCGCGCCGCATTCCCGGGCGATAGTCGCCAGCTCCACCAGCGCGGCGACGTCGCGGCGGTGGACGCTGAACTCGCGCGGCGACGACGCGTGCCGGGACACCACCAGGAGGCAGCTCGCTCCGGCGGTCAGGCCGAAGAAGTCGCGTGCGCGGTTCAGCTTGTGCCGACGTAACAGGAACCCCGCGAGCCAGACGGCCGTACCGGCGATGACACTCGCCAACAGATTGATCAGAAGGTCACCCACGCCTTGATGATGTCCGATTGCGGTGCCGGGCATCATCATCGCGTGGATGCCCGCCGAACCATCGTTCTGGTCGACGACCTCCGTTCGTTCTTGGATGGCCGCAACGCCGAGGTGGCCCGGACGAGCGCTGCCGGAGTCGAGCTTCTCAATCGGTACCGGGACGGGTGCCTGGACGAGCTGTGGCTGGACCACGACTTGGGCGGGGACGACACGATCTGGCCGGTGGTAGAGATCCTGGAACAGGCCGCCTTCGAGAAGCGGCCCTTCGACATCGGCGTCATCAATGTCCACTCCGCCAACCCAGTCGGCGTTGCGAAGATCGCCCAGGTCTTACGGCACTGGGGCTATCGCGTCCACGTCGCGTCGGGCTCCACGGACGTCGGCTACCTCGGCGGCCCCACAGTGAGCTGATCGATTCGACCGGACCGCGACCCGAGCCGTGACGCCCGGTCGGCGGCAGATCAGTGCGCTGTCAACCCTTCGATCGGTACGAGGAACGTAGGCATTTCAACGATCACCCAATCACGGCAAGGTCATCCCGCCACAGGCACCAGCCCTCGACTGGGCGGTGAGACAGCGGGTGCACGACCTCAAGGTTGCGCTCGTCAAGTAAACACCTCGATCCACTGTGCTGTCATCGACAGGTCCGGGTGCATGCACCCGGAAAGCTGGTTACTGTGCGTGACGAGCGCCTCGCGGCATGTGCGGACATCCCTGGGCTGGGTCCGGGTGCACTACGCTTCGAAGCCGGCCTGCCCAACGCGGCGCCGGTACCGCGCGTCACTGAGCCCAAGGGTGGCAGCACCGTTCGAGTCGGGCCAGGCTCCGGGGAGCCCGCTCATAACGAGCGGGCTCCCGAAACAACCCAACCGTGCAACTGCAACCGCGTGGAGCGCACCAGGTGTGGATGCCCCACCACTGCCGATCCAAGTGAGCATCACCGTGACCGTGTGCAGGTTGCCGCGCTCGGCGTGCGGCGAGCCCAGCTAGGCTGTGCGCCATGGAAGGAATGGCATGGCTCTTGCTGTGCCCGTGCGCGTTCTTTGTGTTGTTGTTCTTCGCTGCGGTCGTGATCCTCTGGTTTCAGACCAAGCCGGGCAGCCGGTAGCTCGCCGTCGGAAGAAGGCGCTGGCGTGCGGACCTTGGCGACTCTGGGGCGTAGGGCCTCCTGCCCGACCCGGAGCCGGTTATCCGACAGCTTCAGATGTCGCCGACACGGCCGCTCGTTTGGCAAGCCGTGACGCTCGGATCGCGGCAAGTAAGCGCGGTCACGCCGAGCGGCGTCGGCCTGTAGCGGCGCCCGGCCAGGTCGTGGACGACCCGGCACCGGGTATGTGGATACGCCCCTGGTTACCGTGTGGTGGTGGCAGGTTGCGACTGTCGCCATAGGGTCAGGTGTTCGAATGCATCGCTTAGTTGCCGGGCGATGTCGGGATCAGCGGTCGCGGAGACTTCGGCGGCGAGCACGTCCGCGGGTATCGGGCCGGACAGCCAGTCGTTGACCTCGCGCCAGAAGCCGTTGTCCTGCTGCGATGAGACGAGAAGGTCGCTGACGAGTACGGCGAGTTGCCGGGCCGCGGGTTTCCCAACGTGCACCGGCCACGCGGCGAGATAGGGCGAAACGTTCTGTCCGCATTCGGCGATCGTGTCCAGCACCTCCCACGGCTCACACACGCTGGGCCACGTCGAGGTGGTCTTCCGCCACCAGGCCCACGCGAAGTCGCTCATCACACGCCGTTCATCGTCCGAACCCGACCGCCACAGGCCCGCGAGCCGAGGCGGCAAGTAGATGTGGTAGCTCCAGTCGTTCATTTCGCCGTTTGCCACCAGCTCTAGGAGCCGGGGCATGAAATGGTTGAGGTACCGCTGATCACCCCACGTCGTCGTCGACTTGAACAGCAGCGGACCGAGCTGCTCGGCAGTAACGTGGCGCAGTGGCGTTCGGTGCAGCGCTTCGACCTGCTCCGGGTCAACGCAGTGGTCGCAGTATTCGACACCCTCGACCAGCTGGTACCGGCCGAATACCCGGTACAGGTCATCTACCGCCGCCTGCAGCTCGCTGGGCATCCGGTCAGGCTAACAACGAGGCCCGGACGGCAGGACAGTCAGATGCAGTCCCGACCAGCGACGATCGATGCGCTGATCGCGGCAGATGAGCGCACTCGGCGGCGGGAGTCGGTGGCCGTGCACCACCAAGCCCACAAGTTGGGACAACGCGTCCGCAGGCTCTGGGCCTTACGATAGGGCCGCCTCGTATTAGCGGAACAGCTATATCGAACAGATTAGTGGAGATAAGTTGCCTGAGAAGCATTTCTGGACCGACGACCACGCGGCGCTCAAAGCCACTCGCCTACTCCTTGCAGCTATCGATGACGCAGAGGGACACGGTCAGAACGATGGCGAGTTTGAGTTCTTGGACCCGATCGAGCAGGGCCAAGCATTGATCGGGTTAGTCGAGCTTTCCATCCACTTGGCATACGAGGCGTATGGTTCGAAGGCCCGAGCTGAAATCGCGGGTATGGCCAGCCTTATTGAAGCAGTGGGGGTTCGCAAACCTCAAGAGTAAGCCGAAACGCGCTCGACCTTACTGACTGACGATGAGACCGACATGGAAGGTCCTTGCGGAGATTCTTGTGCTCGCCAACGTCACGCCACATCGAACAGTACGATCCCCGCCACGATCCCGGTCAATCAGGGCGGAGGGTCTTCACCATTTTTTATCGGGCCAAGATAATCCGGAGGCCGGCGTCGGAGACCTCGCAGAACATGATCGAAATAAGGTACGCCGAAATGCCCTCGATCCAACGTCGTCTACACCCGCATGATCGCCGACCAGAAACGCCGGCAGGCGGCGGGCCCGGGAGGGCACTCGGGGACGACTCTGCAATCCAGAGTGATCGACCTGACCCCGGACATCGGCCCTTCGGACAAGCCACTTCCCGGACCCGCCACCAACCACCCTGAACCCCTGGTGTCAGCGGCGCCTTGACATATAGGAGTGCATGAGAAACGCGGCTGACCCGTCAGCCGAACGTCTTAACGATTTCAAGCGCTCCTAACCTCGCATTGACGGTCTCGTCTGCTTCCGGCTCGACAAAGCACGTTGAGGTGCCCCAGAGGCGACTCCTTCCGGTGGCGCCGTTCTAAGAGTGCAGGTGTTCATCGAACAAGGTGTGCGCGCCCTCGAACTCGCACTCCTCAACAAAGTCCATGCCCTGCTCCAGGCGAATCTGAAAGCTAAGCCGCGCCGATGTTGTGGCGCCGACGTAGGCCATGTGGCTGTTCCAATCCCACTCAAGTACGTGAACCCCCTCTTTTTCGTCGAGGAGACCGAGATCGCTCTTGTATGCGAACCCGTCGAGGGTGATCTCGGCATCTATTTGGGCCTGAATGAGGAAGGTGGTGTCTTGGTAAGTCTCGTAGGTCTGCCAAATCAGTGTCGACTCGTCTGCGTCTATCGCGCCGATCGAAAGTCCTTCAAGCTCACTCGGGATACCCAGCTCCGTGAAGTCGAGCCCCGACGTTGCTGCGTTGACGGTCTGGACATCCTCGCCAGCGAGCTGTTCCACCGCTTGGATGACGGCGTCCTTGACAACTTCGTCGGCCGTTGGCGGCCTGGTCTCCGCATCGCGGACGCGGGTGGCGAGCGCAAGGAACGTAGCTAGCTGCTCGGGGGTCTTTGCGAGTCCGGCCACCATCGGCGCGAGCCTGGCATGCTTTAGGAGTTGTTCGAAATCCGCTACGCGGGCCACTTGTCCAGCGATATTCTCAATTTCGGTACATAGCTCGGGCGCGAGGGCACCGGTCTCGTCGCAGTAGTCGGTGGAGTTGTTGGTGACCAGAAAAATCTCATCGCCAGCTTTCGACTCCATCGCGACCTGTTTGGTCGTCTCCCAGACAAGAACGTCGCGGAAGCCCTTTCCGCTGTCGGTGAAGGGTTTTAGACGGGCAAGGTCACGCTGGAGTACAGTCTCGATGTCGACGTGGTCCGGGACTGGCGCGACCTGCACGCCCAGTGACACTAGCTTCTCGCGCGTCTCCTCCTCGAACGCTGATTTGTCTGGCGTAGCGGTCACCCGGGTGCTGTCGACCAGGCTACTGCCGTCGATGCCCATCTCAGTGAGCTTCTCGCGAGACTTCTTGATGCCGGCAATCTTCCCGTTCGCGGTCTCGATGGCCCTCCGGGCTTCGGTCTCCCAGTGTCGGGCCGTCTCTCGGAGAACCACATCAGGCAGCACCACCTGAATCTTCGAGTCGTGGCACAGAGTGAGCAGTTGGATCCACGCAGTGGACTTCATCATGACATCGGCAAAAGTGGCGGTCGTGTCAACGATGACTGTAATCAAACCCCGCCTCCCGCTGCCAGGCTCGAAAGATATCATCCAAATACCTGTGGTTCGCGCTCTGTGCACCGAACAAGCGAATCCGGCGGCCGGCCCGCCGTTCGCATTGGCGACGGCGAGGCGATTGGTACTGCCAGGCATCGGGCGATGTCCAGAAGCCGTGCCCTGGCTCGTCTCCGGCCACAGCTTGACGATGCCGGATGAGTGCGCACGGGCTCGGCGGAACGAGGGCGCCGGGTCTGCTCGTCGAGCGGGGCGTCATTCCACCCGCGGTGGCGGCGTTCGCGGATCATCTCAGTTGCCGATTCAATCGTGGTCATTCTTCAACGTCGGCTGTGGCATCTGCGGCCTCTTGGTCGAATGCTGAAAAGATGAATTCGTCATCAATCTTGTCCGGATGAAAACTCTCCATATTTAGCACAAACTCAAGAAGCGAGCAGAGTGCCGCCAGAGCAAACCGGGAAGCATGGATGGGCGTCCCGTCGATCTTTAGCAAATCTTGCTTATGTGGCCCAGGGGTGCCATGAACAACTCGCGAGCGATAACCATACATCGCCTTCATGGCGTTGTACGTAGATTTGCTTCCGCTCCAGCCTGCTTTTGTCAGGAGGACTGCGGCACGCAGGCTAATGCGATGCACGGTTTCACTGAAGCCGGAGCCAAGTATCGCTTCAAGCGCGATGCTGAGATCGATAATCCGGTCCTCGTCCTCCTCGCGCTCGTATGAGCGAACGAGTCTGTGCGCGGCCACTCTAACACTTGGATGAGAACCGGCAAGCGCCTCCGCAATGGCAATCACCTTGGCGAGCGCTTCACCATCAATTGAGCCGCCAGCGCGGCGGCCCATTGAATCAATGCGGAGTCCGTATTCACGCAGCAGATATATGAACGGCCTTTCGGGGTCTTCTAGATTGGTCGACCAGCCGCGGGGAAAGAACCCTACTTGTGCATACGTAGCTGAGCCCGGCGCGATGATAGCTAACGCCTGAAAGAATCGATCCATCGCGTCGGAGGCTTCCTCGCCGGGTGAGATTGCGAAGAAGTCACCGTAGCCTCCTGGGATACACGACACGTCCGAGATGCGGAGGGCCTGCGATGCGGCGGCCAGCTCCGTGGCATCGTGTCGTGAGACTCGGATGGCGCCACTAAAGCTTTCCTTCAGATCGGCGGACATTTCGATCAACTCATACTTTCCGAATGAGCCGATCTCTTGAAAATCAGATCCCAGAATCGGCACTACGATGTCGACGCGTGGATCGGCGTTCAGTATATAGCGGAATTGCTGGGCGCACAGGGAGCGAAAGGTGGCCTCGTCGACTTCGTTACCGGATCGGGAGGCGGCCGCGGAAGCGAGAGTCAAGGGGATCGACTCGATTTCATGGACAATTAGATTGTCGCGATCGTTCAAATCAGCGTCGGGCATCATGAACTTTCGGGCAGCAGTCTTGCGATCGAAGATTCCAGAGATTAGTTCGCCCAACCCAGAGAGGGGCTGAGGGCTAGCGCCGTCAGCGCCGGGTTCCTCGCGACCTTTCTCGGTTGTCGTATCATCAGCGACATCTTGTGCGAGTCCTGCATGCAAGGTATGCAACGCGCTCGCGGCCGGAACCATGACGAGACTGAAAAGTGACTCGTCCCAAAAGTCCGATGACTCGCCCGCGTATGGGATATCCGACTCGGCATTCGCCGCTTCTGGCATAAATATGCACCAATCCAAAGACCTGAGGTCCAGTACGCTACGTTATTCTGGAACGAAGGTCCATCGCTTCGCTAGTCTTTTTGCCGAACGATCGGCGCATGCAGCGATGAGGTGCCGAGGCATGGGCCGGCGATCGATGAGGCGGCAAGATCGAGTGCCCTCTCATCGGCATGAGCGTGCAGTGGATCATCGCGGCGGACCGCGACGCCTTTGCCTTCTTCATCGCCGTTTGCGGGTGCTTGGCGACCGGATGTGCGCGGCGGCCAGTCCGGCGAGGCGACCATTAGGATCCCGGACGTGTCTGATCTTGCTGCGCGGTTCGCCCAGCTCGCTGGCGAGTACGACTTCCGAAAGAGAGCGGCGACCGCGCTCGTCGGGCGCTGGGAGTGGTACACCTGGCCGGGCCTTGATCTTCGTCCGTTGTACTTCGAACGGGACCTGCGCAGGGCTGGCCGCCGGTTGGACGCCAGACCGCCGGTGGATCGGGATGTCCTGCGCATCGGGTTCGACACCGAGGGCCGCGCGGTGGTGATCGAGAAGTACAGCGGTTTTCTTCACGGCCGCCTGTACTACGAGACGTTCGTCGGCCACGACGGCGACGTGGTCGAGGCGGCGCACTTCGATACGGACCGGCCCATCTACCTACACGAGTACCGCTTCGTGGACGGGTTGATGCGCTCGGCCGACATGGTCGCGCGGGGCGGCTCGGGGCGGGAGTCGTACGCATACACCGATGGGCGGATCAGCCGCGTCGGGATCGAGCACGACGGACGGGCGCCTTGCGTGTTGACGGCGGAGCACGACGACCGCGGCTTGGTCCGCGTCATCGAGGTCATGGACCGCCGGTCCGAGGTGTGCTATGAGCGGCCGCCGACTGGATTCGACCTCGAAACGGCGTGCCGAACCATCGAGGACGCATTCCTCACGCTGATCCCGGACGCCGTGGCGCGCCTGGTGATCGACGGCCCCGCCGCCTGCGTCGCGCTGAGCTACTACCGATCGGACGCGCTGTCTATCGAGGTCCACGGGGCCACTGAGGACGAGCGCGTCGCCCTGGCAGCGATCGACGCCCAGGCAGCTTGGTCGCCGGCCGACTTCGAGGCCAGTACCGACGTCGACCTCGACCTCGATGACGCAAAATCGGTGCGGCTGGTACGACAGGAGCTCGCCCTGCTCGACGCCGGCGACCTCGATGCCGTCGCCGGATCCGAGGTGGGCCGGCGACTGTTGTGCGCGGTGGCGGCTCGGCTCAACCTCCGCGACTGGTCGGACACGCTGCCAGTCGCCGACGACTTCGTGGTGTACCCGGCCGACCTTGAGCTGGTCGACCTGGAGCGGAACCTGGCCGACTGCCTGCCGCCGGACCGGCTCGCTCGGCTACGCGAGCGCGGCCTGCTGTGACTGACCCCGGCCAGGCCCGACCTCCGCATCCGCACATCGGCTATGAGCGGAAGCCGAGGGAACGGCTGGGCTAAGGAACATCGGTCACGCAATGTCACCGACTTGGGTCGCCGGGAGGTCACACGGCAACTTGGCGGGAGCAGGCCGAACGCCGCGCGGTATGCCTTGTGGTCGTGCCTACCTCTGCACTCGGACCTGTACGCCGACAACCGGAGCGACCCTTCATTGAGGCTGCTCATGTTGCCCCTGCGCTGCCTGCACTGGAAGGGTCAGGCGGTCTCGGTCTTCAATCGGTGCCCCGTGTACGGCTGGGATGGCCGCTGGAAGCACGCGCCGGACACGCGGGTTTCAACCGTGCGGAGGTGTCGGAAGCCTTGGCGGCGGTAGTAGTCGTGCAGGCGGTGGTTGGTGGTCCAGGCATCCAGTCGTAGCCAGGTCAGGCCCGCCTCGTATGCCCGGCCGCCGGCCCAGTCCAGCATCTCGCCGCCGAGGTTCTGGTTGGCGTGGCGTAGCGGGATCATCATTTTCGCCGCGTACAACGCGTCGGCGGGGTCGTCCTCCGCGTGCCACAACGCCTCTGGGTCCCGGTCCGGCTTCCATAGGCCGTCCACATCGACATAGGCGGTCAGCGTGATTGTGGCGATCGGTTCCTCACCGTCCCACACCATCCAGGTCTGCCCGGCCGAGACGGTTGACGCCACGGCGGACCGGGGCAGCGGGATGGACCATTGCTCCTCGCCTTGGGCGGTTAGCCAGGCGACCCGCTCGCGCCGCCAGCTCATGATGATGTCAACGTCGCGCGGCCGTGCAGGAACGATGATCATTTTGGTGCTTCCTCTGGCCGGAACTTGGCGATGATGGACGGGTCGCCGTGGGTGCTGACGATCCGGTTGCGGTCGCCAGCGAACACGGTGACGGACACCCGGACCGGCCGCTTCTGGGTGTAGCCGGTACGGATGAACAGCAACACCGGAGTGCCTGGCGGCAGTTGCAACAGGGACGCTTCCTCGGGCGTCGGCATCCGGGAGACGTACTCGTCGTAGTAGCCCGTCTGCGGGTATCCGCGTTCGGCGAGGAGCCGGGTCGTGCCCTGCGGGATGTCCCGGGGTGACAGCAGCTCAGTGATCTCGTTGGCCAGGTCCATTGGGTAGTACGTGTCCTGCACCGAGGACGGATCTCCGTTGATGTGGCGGACGCAGCGGCGCAGCACGGCTGCGGAATCGGGCTCGACGTGCAGGTGCTCAGCGAGGTCCTTCGGCAGCAGCTCGATTGTCAGCCGGAAGTCCTGCGACGCCTCGTAGCCCTGTTGCGTGACCTCCGACCGCCAGGCATCCGTCTCGGCCGTCGGGCCGGCCGGCATCTCGGCGCGATGGGCGTGGAAGGTGAGGGTGATCCGCTCCCGGACGAGCATGCCGCCGCTCCGGCCAGGCACACGCTCGACCAGACCCTCGTTGATCAGCAGAGCGGTGGCGTCCCTGACGGTGTTGCGTGATGCGGCGTAGTGGTCCTGGAGCTGAGTTTCGGTGGGCAGTCGGTCACCCACGCGGAGGGCTCCGGAGGTGATCTTCTCGCGGAGTTCGGAGGCGATCCGGCGGTACTTCGGCTGGCTCACGCTCACACCCTTTCTCGTTACGTCCCAACCAATCTATCGGGATGGTCTTGACTGAGGTCCATCTCACTGCAATGGTTGGTACGAATCCAACGTTACCGGCAGTCGGGCGAAGGACACGAGGAGGCAGGGGTGAGTGCTGAGGCCCGGGAGCTGGCTCGCGACATGGAGCGGGTCAACCGCGCGCTCGAAACCGCCCGCCTCTTCCTCGCTGGTCTCGATCAGGCCGACGACGCACGTGAGTTGCGGCGGCGGACCTACTCCCCGCTTCGCACGCTCATCGAGCAGGCAGAACAGTCGGCTGCCCGAGTGACGAAGTACCTGCGGGATGGGTCCCGCTCGTGAGCCTGGTGCGGGGACCGCGCCGCTTCCCCCGTTCGGAGCGGTCCCCGCACCCACTGGTCGGGGTGCGCGGTCGGTGCCGGGGAGGGCCCGGCCGTGCATCTCTCAAAAGGAAGGTGATGGCAGTGCGCGTCAAGTGGTTCGTACCGGCCAACGCCGAGCACTCGTTCCACCCGTTCGGCCTCGCCCCTGTGACCACGCCCATCGCCGATCCCTCCATCGATCATGAAGTTGACCGGTCGGCAAGCGCTTACCCAACCCGCCAACCTCATGATCAACGCGTTGCGGGCCTGGGTGGCTGGCGTGG
>NZ_POTY01000018.1 GCF_003236315.1 Micromonospora craterilacus | reverse complement strand
GGTCACTGATCCCGAACCCCGGCCGGGGCCGGTAGAAACCGGCATTGTCGTCCCCGGCCACCCGGGTCACGATCGGGTGATCCAGCAGCGCTTCGGCGGACGTCCCCGAGACACCGTGCACCCGCAGCTCGACTACCTCGTGTGCCAACGTCCCGCCTCCCGGCAGCTGCCGATCCCGGTTCACGGTAGTGAGCTGAGCTGCCGTTACGCGGCCGTTTCGGCGAACTCGCGGCCCGCCGGCCGGTCGACCCGGCCTACCCGTCGGCCCTGTCGGCCCGGGTCACCGGCGCCGCCGGCCCCGGGACACCCGTCGTCCGGTGGTCCGGGTCACCGGCGGGCGTAGCGCAGCAGCAGGGTGCCGTCGCCGGCGAGCAGGACGTGGCGCAGTGGCAGGTGGCGGGCCGGGCTCGGGTCGCCGGTGGTGATCCGGTCGGCTCCGGCTCCGGCGAGCAGCGGGGCGACCGACAGGCAGACCTCGTCGACCAGGTCGGCGGTGGTGAGTGCGCCGAACAGTCGCGGCCCGCCCTCGCAGAGCACCTGGTCGAGCCCGCGGCGGCGTAGCTCGGCCAGCCCGGCGGTGAGGTCGACCCGGCCGTCACCGCAGCGCACCAGGTCGGCCACGGCGGCCAGCCCGGGTGGGGCCGGCGCGTCGTCGCGGGTGAGTACCAGCGGGCGTACCGGTGCGTCGGCGAAGGCCGCCTGGGTCGGATCGAGGTCGAGGATGCCGGAGACCACCACGAGCGTCGGGTATTCGGCCAGCCCGTGCGCGCGTCGCCAGGCCCGGCGCCGCTCGTCGAGGCGGACCGCCCGGTATCCCTCCCGGCGCAGCGTGCCGGCCGCCACCAGCAACGTGTCGCAGAGCATCCGCAGCAGCCCGAACACCCGCTTGTCGGGCTCGCCGGACAACCCGGCGGAGAGACCGTCGACGCTGACCGCGCCGTCGACGCTGGTCACGAAGTTCATCCGGAGGTGGGGCCGGTCGGCGCGACCGTACCGTGCGGTGAGCGTGTCGTCGTCGAGCGGCGCGGGTGACGGGTCCGGCCAGAGCGCGGAAATCGGAAGTCCGACGCTCATTCGCTGGCCGGACCGGTGACCGGAGGGGTGGGTCGGGGGGTACGGTGCTGGCAGTCGCACCAGTTCCGGCCCGGACAGTCGTCGTGCCGCCGCGTCCGGCACGCTCGGCAGATCATGCTCGCAGCCTATGCCGCGGGAGGATGGGACAGCATGCCGCGTCAGATCTTCCAGCTGAGGATGTCGCTGTCCGGGGTCCGTCCCGCCATCTGGCGTCGGGTGCTGGTGCCCGGTGGCTACACCCTGGACCGGGTGCACCGGGTGGTGCAGCACGCGATGGGTTGGCGCGACTGCCATCTGCACTCGTTCGAGATCGACGGCTTGCAGTACGGCGAGCCCGATCCCGACGGCGAGCTGGCCGTGCAGGACGAACTGGACGTCCGGCTGGACGCGGTGGTCGGCAAGGGCAGCCGGTTCCACTACACGTACGACTTCGGCGACTGGTGGGAGCACGACCTGCTGGTGGAGGACGCCTTCGCCGCCGAGGCGGACGAGCGCTACCCGAGCTGCCTCGACGGCGAGCGGGCCGGCCCGCCGGAGGATGTCGGCGGTCCGCAGGGCTATCTGGTGTTCCTCGCCGCGCTCGCCGATCCGGGCCACCCCGAGCACGACGCGATGCGCGACTGGGCGGGCGCGGGCTTCGACCCGGCCGCCTTCGACGCCGGCCGAGTCGACACGCTGCTGCGGCGTCTCTGCTGACCCATCAGGCGATCCACCCCGCTGACCACCCCCGCTGACCACCATCGCGGTCCACTCTCGCGGTAACGATCTGGGAACGCTCCCATCGGCCTATTGACACTCCTGATACACACCGGCAATCTCATGGGAGCGTTCCCAGGAGGCGTGGATCACAGTCCGGCGCCCGGGACGCCGACGCCGGCTGACTGAGCCGGCGCCGGCAGACGCTGCGGCACCCCCCACCACAAACAACCAGCCTCACCATCGAAAGAGGGGTCAGGATGAGCCTCACCACGCGGCGTACCCGCATGGCGGCGGCCGCCCTGGCGGCGATCACCGCCGTCGGCGGTCTCGCGGCCTGCGGCAAGGACGACGACACGCCAGCCGAGGGCGAGAAGCCCGCCAAGCTGGTCGTCGACACCTTCGGCGAGATGGGCTACGACGAGCTCGTCAAGCAGTACGAGCAGCAGACCGGCATCAAGGTCGAGCTGCGCAAGACCGCACAGCTCGGGGAGTACCGGCCCAAGCTGGTCCGCTACCTGGCCACCGGCAAGGGCGCGGCCGACGTGACCGCCCTGGAAGAGGGCATTCTCAACGAGTTCAAGGCCAACCCGCGCAACTGGGCCGACCTGACCCCGCTGGTCGCCGACCACTCCACGGAGTACCTGCCCTGGAAGTGGGAGCTGGGCAAGGCGCCGGACGGCCGGCTGATCGGCCTGCCGACCGACGTCGGCAGCCTCGCGGTCTGCTACCGCAAGGACCTGTTCGAGGCCGCTGGCCTGCCCACCGACCGGGACCAGGTGTCGGCGCTCTGGCCGGACTGGAACGGCTTCCACGAGGCCGGCCGCAAGTACAAGCAGGGCAGCGGCGGCAAGGCCTTCATCGACTCGGTCACCGCCGTCTCGAACGGCGTGCTGTTCCAGCAGGGCAGCGACCTGTTCTACGACAAGGAGAACAACATCATCGCGGACACCAGCCCCGCGGTGAAGGCCGCCTGGGAGACCGCGACCTCGATGGTGGACATCTCCGCCAAGACGGCGACCTGGTCGCCGGAGTGGTCGGGTGGCTTCAAGCAGGGCACCTTCGCGGCCACCTTCTGCCCGTCCTGGATGCTCGGCATCGTCGCGGACAACTCCGGTGAGGCCAACAAGGGCAAGTGGGACGTGGCGGCCGTGCCGGGTGGCGGCGGTAACTGGGGTGGCTCCTGGCTGGCCGTGCCGGAGCAGAGCAAGTACCCGAAGGAGGCGGCGAAGCTCGCCGAGTTCCTGACCAACGCCACCAGCCAGGTGGAGGCCTTCAAGGCCAAGGGCCCGCTGCCCACCAACCTGGAGGCGCTGAAGAACGAGGCATTCCTCAGCTACACCAACGAGTACTTCAGCGGCGCGCCGACCGGCAAGATCTTCGGTGAGAGCGTCAGCAAGATCGAGCCGGTGCACCTGGGCCCGAAGCACCAGGCGGTGAAGGAGAACGCGCTCGAGCCGGCCCTGCGGTCGTTCGAGAACGGGCAGGCCAGCAAGGCGAAGGCCTGGGAGCAGTTCGTGAAGGACGCCGGTATCCAGGGCGCCTTCTGAGTGATTCCCAACCGGTGGCGTCCGGGGACCATCCCGGACGCCACCGGTCGGTCCCCCTCCGCGTAGCACCCTGTGCGAGGCCACCCCCCGGGCCCCACCGGGAAAGGAACTGTCATGAGCCTGTCGGCTACCACGGCGCCGCCGTCACCAGCAGCACCGCCACCACCCGATGCCGCTTCCCGGCGCCGCCGGGGATACCTCCTCAACCATCTCGATCTCAAGTACTCGCCGTACCTGTACATCGCGCCGTTCTTCCTGATCTTCGGCTCGTTCGGGCTGTACCCGATGCTGCGTACCGCCTGGATGTCCCTGCACGACTGGGACATGATCGGCGACCACTCGTTCATCGGGATCGACAACTACACCCGGTTGCTCTCCGACGAATACTTCTGGAACGCGCTGGTCAACACCTTCGGCATCTTCGCCCTGTCGACCATTCCGCAGCTGCTGCTGGCGCTGTTCCTGGCGAACCTGCTCAACCGCACCCTGCTGCGCGCCAAGACCTTCTTCCGGATGGCCATCTTCATCCCGAACGTGGTCTCGGTGGCCGCGGTCGCGATCGTCTTCGGCATGCTGTTCCAGCGGGAGTTCGGCCTGATCAACTGGCTGCTCAGCTTCGTCGGCATCGACCAGGTCGACTGGGACGGCCAGCGGTGGAGCTCCTGGACGGCGATCGCCTCGATGGTCAACTGGCGGTGGACCGGCTACAACACCCTGATCCTGCTCGCCGGTATGCAGGCCATCCCCAAGGACCTGTACGAGGCCGCGGCGATCGACGGGGCCGGTCCGTGGCGGCAGTTCTGGCGGATCACCCTGCCGATGGTCCGGCCCACCCTCATCTTCGTGGTCATCCTCTCCACGATCGGCGGCATGCAGCTCTTCACCGAGCCGCTGCTCTTCGGCAACGGCCGCATCCTCGGTGGCAACCAGCGGGAGTTCCAGACGCTGGCCATGTACATGTACGAGATGGGCATCGAGAACCTCAACAGCGCCGGCTACGGAGCCGCCGTCGCCTGGGCGATCTTCGTGATCATCGTGTTGATGTCGCTGCTCAACTTCGTACTCGTCCGCCGCTCGGCCAAGTGAGGAGAGATCAATGATCTCGGCTTCCCAGCGCCTGTGGCGCACCAGTCCGCTGACCTACATCGCGCTCGTCCTGGCGGCCCTGCTGTCGATCTACCCCTTCTACTACATGGTGGTGATCGGCACCCGCACCCTGGACTCGATCAACGATGTGCCGCCGCCGCTCACCCCCGGCGGTGCCTTCGGCGACAACTTCGACCGGGTCCTCGCCAACGACGCGGCGAACTTCGTCACCGGCCTGATCAACTCGATCATCGTCTCCTCGGTGGTCACCGTGTCGGTGGTGCTCACCGGCTCGCTGGCCGGGTTCGCCTTCGCGAAGCTGCGGTTCCGGGGCCGTAACATCCTGCTACTGGCGATCATCGTCACCATGATGATCCCGACCCAGATGGGCCTCATCCCGCTCTGGGGCATGATGCAGACGCTCGGGTGGTACGACACCCTGTACGCCGTCACCGTGCCGTTCCTGGTCAGCGCCTTCGGCGTGTTCATGATGCGCCAGTACGCCAGCCAGGCGATCTCCGACGAGCTGATCGAGGCCGGCCGGGTCGACGGGGCCAGCACGTTCCGGATCTACTGGAACATCGTGCTGCCCGCGCTACGCCCGGCCGCGGCCGTCCTGGGTCTGCTGACCTTCATGGAGACGTGGAACTCGTTCCTCTGGCCGTACGCGATCCTCACCCCGGAGAACCCGACCCTGCAGGTCTCGCTCTCCTTCCTCTCGTACGCCTACTACACCGACTACTCGCAGGTCTTCGCCGCCACGGCAGTGGGTACCCTGCCGCTGGTGGTCGTCTTCATCCTGTTCGGCCGCCAGATCATCGGCGGGATCATGGAAGGTGCAGTCAAGTCGTGAGCAACCCCGCCACCCCGCCCGCCGTCGGCGTCCTCGACGAGCGCGCGCCGCTGACCTTCCCGCCCGGCTTCCTCTGGGGGGCGGCGACCGCCGCGTACCAGATCGAGGGCGCGGCGGCCGAGGGCGGCCGTACCCCGTCGATCTGGGACACCTTCAGCCACACCGAGGGCCGGACCGTCGCCGGGCACACCGGCGACGTCGCCTGCGACCACTACCACCGGCTCGGCGACGACGTGCGGCTGATGGCCGAGCTGGGGCTGAAGTCGTACCGCTTCTCGGTCTCCTGGCCGCGGGTGCAGCCGGGCGGGGCGGGCCCGGCCAACGCCGAGGGGCTGGACTTCTACCGGCGGCTGGTCGACGAGCTGCTGGCCAACGGGATCGAGCCCTGGCTCACGCTCTACCACTGGGATCTGCCCCAGGAGTTGGAGGATGCCGGCGGCTGGCCGGCCCGGGACACCGCGGCCCGGTTCGCCGACTACACCCAGCTGGTGGCGGACGCACTGGGTGACCGGGTGCAGTACTGGACCACGCTCAACGAGCCGTGGTGCTCGGCCTTCCTCGGCTACGGCTCGGGGGTGCACGCCCCGGGCCGCTCCGACGGGGCCGACGCGATCCGCGCCGGGCACCACCTGATGCTCGGGCACGGGCTCGCCGTGCAGGCCCTGCGCGCGGCCCGGCCGACCGCCCAGCTCGGGGTGACCGTCAACCTGTACCCGGTGACCCCGGCGACCGGCTCGCCCGGCGACGTGGACGCCGCCCGGCGCATCGACGGGCTGGCCAACCGGTTCTTCCTGGATCCGATCCTGCGCGGGGAGTACCCCGACGACCTGGTCGCCGACCTGGCGAAGGTGACCGACTTCGGGCACGTACGCGACGGCGACCTGGCCACCATCGCCACGCCGCTGGACCTGGTCGGGGTCAACTACTACAGCCGCCACGTGGTGGCCGCCCCGTCGCCCGGCGAGCAGCCGGAGCCCTACTGGCGGGCCCCGTCCAACTGGCCGGGCAGCGAGGACGTCCGGTTCGTCAGCCGGGGCGTGCCGGTCACCGACATGGACTGGGAGATCGACGCCCCGGGCCTGGTGGAGACGCTGCGCCGGGTGCACGAGGAGTACACCGACCTGCCGCTGTACGTCACCGAGAACGGGTCGGCCTTCGTCGACGCGGTGATCGACGGTCAGGTCGACGACGCCGAGCGGCTGGCGTACTTCGACGCGCACCTGCGCGCCGCGCACGAGGCGATCGGCGCGGGCGTTCCCCTGCGGGGATACTTCGCCTGGTCGCTGTTGGATAATTTCGAGTGGGCCTGGGGCTACACCAAGCGGTTCGGCATGATCTACGTCGATTACGACAGCCAGACCCGCATCCCCAAGTCCAGCGCCAGCTGGTACGCCGAGGTGATCCGACGCAACGGTCTGGCCGCACAATAGGGCGACGGCCAGCCAGTAACGGGCGGCCCGGCACCGACGCTGAGCCAGGTGCCGGGGCCGCCTGACGTCGGAGGAGCAGACGATGACAACGCAGCGCACCCGGTCGCTCGGGCGCCCGACCCTCGACGCGGTCGCGGCCCGCGCCGGAGTCGGCCGCGGCACGGTCTCCCGCGTGGTCAACGGCTCTCCGCAGGTGAGCCCGGAGGCCCGCGCCGCCGTGCAGCAGGCCATCGCCGAGCTGGGGTACGTGCCGAACCGGGCCGCCCGGGCGCTGGTCACCCAGCGGACCGACTCGGTGGCCCTGGTGGTCAGCGAGTCCGGTGAGCGGCTCTTCGCCGAGCCGTTCTTCGCCGGCATCGTGCGGGGGATCAGCTCGGTGCTGCTGGAGACGCCGCTGCAGCTCTGGCTGGCCATGGCGCAGTCCCCGCTGGAGCGGGAACGGGTCGAGCACCACCTGACCAACCAGCACGTCGACGGCGTACTGCTGCTGTCGCTGCACGACGCCGATCCGCTGCCCACCCTGCTGGAGGAACGCGGCCTGCCCACCGTGCTCGGCGGTCGGCCCGCGCGGATGCTGCACCCCGACGCCCAGCCCGCCTCGTTCGTCGACGTGGACAACGCCGGTGGGGCGCGGCAGGCGGTGGAATACCTGGCCGGCCGGGGGCGGCGGCGGATCGCCACCATCGCCGGCCCGCAGGACATGGGCGCCGGCCTGGCCCGGTTGTCCGGCTACCGGGACGCGGTACGGGCCGCCGGGTTCGGGGTCAACCCCGACCTGATCGCGTACGGCGACTTCGGCGAGCAGAGCGGGGCGACGGCCATGCGGCAGCTGCTGGACCGCTGCCCCGACCTGGACGCGGTGTTCGTCGCGGCCGACCTGATGGCCTTCGGCGCGATGCGGACGCTGCGCGAGGCCGGCCGGCGGGTGCCGCAGGACGTGGCCGTGATCGGCTTCGACGACGCACCCATCGCCCGGCAGAGCGACCCGCCGTTGACGTCGGTGTTCCAGCCGGTGGACGAGATGGGTCGGCAGATGGCGCGGCTGCTGGTCGCCCGGATCCGCGGCGACGAGATTCCCGACCCGCATATCGTCCTGGACACCCAACTCGTCGAACGCGCCTCCGCCTGACCACCTCGACCCCGGTCTGCCCCGTTCGACCCGTCCGCCTGAGCACCTCGGCTGGCGTCCGTCCGCCCACAAGATCACGCTCGATCCGGGATCGAGTGGCCTCCAGGTCGTGACGGCACCACTCGATCCGGGATCGAGCGGCCTCCGCCCTGCGCCGACACCACTCGATGCGGGACTGGGTGGCTTCGGAGTCTGCGACCTGGGAGCTGGGTGGTGGGCTGGCGCGCGGTGACAACGCGCTCGATGCGGGATTGGGTGGCTTCCGTCCTGCGGCGACACGACGCAATCAGGGATTGGGTGGCTTCCGTCGCGCGACGATGTCGCGCTCGATCCGGGAATGAGTGGCTTCAGCCTCGCGACGACACCACTCGATCAGGGATCGAGCGTGATCTTGCGCAGTATGCGGCAGCCGGTGGTGCCGGACGGCCGGTCGGGCGAGGTGGACGGCGGACCGGACGGCGGACGGCGGAGCGGACTGCGGGGCGGACCGGACGGCGGGGCGGTCAGGTGGGGCTGGTCCAGCGGCGCAGCTCGCGCTTGGCGAGGCTGGCCCGGTGCACCTCGTCGGGGCCGTCGGCCAGCCGGAGGGTGCGGGCCTGGGCCCAGAGCGCCGCGAGCGGGGTGTCCTGGCTGACGCCGGCGGCGCCGTGCGCCTGGATCGCCTTGTCGATCACCCACTCCGTCATCGCCGGCGTGGCGATCTTGATGGCCTGGATCTCGGTGTGCGCGCCCTTGTTGCCGACCGTGTCCATCAGCCAGGCGGTCTTGAGTACCAGCAGCCGGGCCTGCTCGATGCGGACCCGGGACTCGGCGATCCATTCGCGTACCACGCCCTGCTCGGCGAGCGGGCGGCCGAACGCGACCCGTTCGGTGGCCCGCCGGCAGAGCAGCTCCAGGGCCCGTTCGGCCATGCCGACCAGACGCATGCAGTGGTGGATCCGGCCGGGGCCGAGGCGGGCCTGGGCGATGGCGAAACCGATGCCCTCCGCGCCGACCAGGTGCTCCGCCGGCACCCGTACGCCGGCGAAGTCGATCTCGGCGTGCCCGCCGTGCGGGGCGTCGGTGTAGCCGAAGACCGTCATGCCCCGGCGGACCGTGACGCCCGGGGTGTCCCGGGGGACCAGGATCATGCTCTGCTGCCGGTGCCGGTCGGCGCCCGGGTCGGTCTTGCCCATCACGATGAGGATCTCGCAGGCCGGGTCCATCGCCCCGGACGACCACCACTTGCGGCCGTCGATCACGTAGTGGTCGCCGTCACGGCGGATCGAGGTGGCGATGTTCGTCGCGTCGGAGGAGGCGACCTCGGGCTCGGTCATGCAGAACGCCGAGCGGATCTCGCCGGCCAGCAGCGGGGTGAGCCAGCGTTCGCGTTGGGCGGGGGAGCCGAACTCGGCGAGCAGTTCCATGTTGCCGGTGTCCGGCGCGGCGCAGTTGAGCGCCTCGGGGGCGAGATGGGGGCTGCGCCCGGTCAGCTCGGCCAGCGGTGCGTACTGGAGGTTGGTCAGCCCGGCACCGTAGCGCGGGTCGGAGAGGAAGAGGTTCCACAGGCCGCGCCGGCGGGCCTCGGCCTTCAACTCGGCCAGCACCGGCGGCCGGGCCCACGGGTCACCGGCGGCGGCGACCTGGGCGGCGTGCACCGCCTCGGCCGGGTGGACGTGCTGCGCCAGGAACTCGGTCAGCTCCCCGCGCAGCTGTTCGGTGCGGACGTCGTACGCGAAGTCCATCACGCCTCCCGTAGGGTCGTCAGTCCGTGTGCGACCAGCGGAGCGACCATCTCGCCGATGGTGTCGAAGCCGTCGCCGAGGGTCTGCCCGAGGGCGTGCCGGTAGTGGATGCCCTCGCAGATCACCGCGAGCTTGAAGCAGCCCAGCGCCACGTGCCAGTGCAGCGGGCCGACGTCCGTGTCGCTGCCGGCGGCGTACCGGTCGATCAGCTCCGCGCCGGTCGGGAAACCGGCGCGCGGGCCCAGCCCGTCGGCGACCGGGTTGCCGGCGGAGATGTCGCTGTCGCCGAGCACGTCCCAGTACGTCAGCAGCAGCCCGAGGTCGGCGAGGGGGTCGCCGAGGGTGGCCATCTCCCAGTCCAGCACCGCCGTCACCGTCACCGGGGCGACCGTGGCGAGCAGGTTGTCCAGCCGGTAGTCGCCGTGCACGATCCGGCCCGCGTTGGCGCCCTCGGGTGCGGTGGCGGCGAGCCGGTCGCGCAGCTCGTCGATGCCGGGTAGTGGCCGGCTGCGGGACCGGTCCAGTTGGCCGGCCCAGCGGCGGACCTGCCGGGCGAGGTAGCCCTCGGGGCGGCCGAAGTCGGCCAGGCCGACCGACGCCGGCTCCACCCCGTGCAGCGTCGCGAGGGTGTCCATCATCGCCATGGCCAGCCCGCGCCGCTGCTCGGCGGTGAGCTGGTCGGTCCGGACCCGGCTGCGGAACACCTCGCCGGGAACCCGTTCCATCAGGTAGAACGGCGCGCCGAGCAGGTCGGCGTCCGGGCACAGCAGCAGCGCCCGCGGCACCGGGACGGCGGTCGGGGCCAGCGCCGAGATCACCCGGAACTCCCGGGCCATGTCGTGTGCGGTAGCCAGCACGTGCCCGAGCGGTGGCCGGCGCAGCACCAGCTCGCGCCCGCCGGCCCGGAGCAGGTAGGTCAGGTTGGACCGGCCGCCGGCGATCAGCTCGGCCCGCAGCGGGCCGGCGGCCAGCTCGGGCCGGTGCTCCGCCAGGTAGTCGCCGAGCCGGTCGAGATCCAGACCGGCGGGGGAGCCGGCGGCCGGTTCGGGCGTGTTGTCGGCCGCCGGATCGGGGGTCTCGCCGGCCGCCGGTTGGTGATCGGGGGCGGCCCGGCGGGCGGCCGGATCGGTCATCCGGACAGTTCATGGCAGCTGGGACGGGTTGTCAAGGTCGGGTTTGACCCTGGGGACATGCCGCCGCAACAGGGACGAAATGGTCAACTGCCAGGCTGGGGACCAGCCTGCCGGCCACTGTGCCGGCCCGCCGAGCGGAGGGGTTCAGATGTTGCTGCGCGTTCGGGTCACCCTGCCGGACCGTCCAGGCACGCTCGGCCAGGTGGCCCGCACCCTCGGAGTGTCGGGCGCGGACATCGTCCAGGTGGTGGTGCTGGAACGCCTCGGCGGGCGCGCGGTCGACGACTTCACCGTGGTGTGGCCGGGCGCCGCGCGGGTGGAACGGCTGTTGGCCGGCCTGGCGGCCATCCCGGGGGTACGGGTGGACGGGGTCTGGCGGGCGATCGGCGCGCCCACCACCACCGGCCAGGACGCCGAGCTGCTGGCGCAGGTCGCGGCCAATCCGGCCGACGGGCTGGCCACCCTGGTCGACGCGGTGCCCGGGCTGCTCGCCGCCGAATGGGCGGTCGCCGCGGTGGTGCCGGTCGACTGGGCCTCCCGTACCGGTGGCGGCGGGGCGACGGTGGGGCATGCCAGCTGGCGTACGCCCGTACCGCCGCGGTTGCCGGAGGTGACCCCGCTGCGCGGCCGGTCGATGACCATGCCCGACGGTGGCCACTTCGCGGTCGCGCCGTTCGGCCGGGCCGGGCTGGTCCTGGTGGTGTCCCGCGAGCACAGCGAGACGCTCGCGCCGGCCGCGTTCCACGCCACCGAGGTGGACCGGCTGGCGCAGCTGGTCCGGGCCAGCGCGGTGATCCTCGGTGACCGCCTGGACCTGGTCGGCGCCCCGCCGGTGAGCGCCAACCCGTGACCGCGTCCCACCAGCTGTGACGCAGACCGCAGGGCTGGTCGCGGCCGGACACGGTGGGGCAACCGGCCGGCAACAGGGGCAGGCGATGGTGGCACGGGAAGGGAGGCAACGATGACGCTGTGGCGGATCCGAGCCACCGTGGACGACCGGCCGGGCTACCTGTCGGTGCTCACGGCGAGCCTCGCGTTGCGTGGAGTCAACATCCTCACCGTGCAGGTGCACACCACCGAGCGCGGTGCCGTCGACGACTTCCTCGTCGACGCGCCGGACACCCTCGACGAGGCGGACCTCATCGCCGCCGTGGAGCGGGGCCGGGGCCGGGACTGCTGGGTGGCGCGCAGCGAGGCGCGCGGCCTGGCCGACCAGCCCACCCGGGTGCTCGGGCTGGCCACCCGGCTGGTCCACGACCCGGACGCGACCGGGGAGGTGCTGCGCGCCCTGCTCGGTGCCGACGAGGTGACCTGGCGACCCGCGCCGGCCGTGGCCCGGTCCGGGATCGACGGCGCAACCATGCTGCTGGCCGACCCCAACGGCGGGTCGTACGCCCTGCACCGGGTCGCGCCGAGCTTCACCCCGGCGGAGTACGCGCGGGCGCAGGCGCTGCTGGAGTTGGGTGCCACCGCGGCCCGCCGGGCCGCCGAGCAGGTCACCGTGGTCCTGCCGGACGGTGCCGAGCTGACCGTCCGACCGGCGGTCGCGGACGACCTGGCGGCGGTGGTCGAGCTGCACGAGGGCTGCTCGGCACGCAGCCGTCAACGCCGCTACCTGGGCGGGGCGGTCCAGCCGTCGCCGGCCCGGCTGCGCCGGCTGCTGGAGCCGGCCCGCGGGCTGACCCTGGTCGCCACCACGACCGGCTCCGGCGGGGCGGCGGAGTCGGTCGTCGCGATGGCGAACCTGCTCGCCGAGGGCGACGAGGCCGAGCTGGCGCTGCTGGTACGCGACGACTGGCAGCGGCGCGGGCTGGGTTCGACGCTGTTGCGCCGGCTCACCCGGCAGGCCGAGTCGGCCGGCTACGCGGCGATGGTGCTGCACGTCCAGGCCGACAACGCGCCGATGCTGCGTACGCTGCGCCGGCTGTCCCGACCGACCACGGTCGAGCGGGACGGCGGGCTGCTGACCCTGACCGTGCCCCTGACGGCCGATGTGCCGATGCCGGCGGAGCGCACCGGCTGATCAGACGACCGGCCTCCGGTGCGGAGGACGGTGAGGTGGGCAGGGCTCCCGGTGCGGGTGCCCTGCCCATCGCCTGTCTCAGGTCGCCGGGTCGCGTTGGCTCGTCCGGGCGATCCGGCCGTGGAACACAGGAGCGCCCACCGGGCGTTCTCGGGTGTCTGTTGTGGTCGGTCAGGCCCGCTCGGTGAGGTGCGCGACGAACGCCTGCCACGCGGCGGGGCCGAAGGTCAGGGCCGGGCCGGTGGGGTCCTTCGAGTCCCGGACGCCGACGACGCCGGGCAGGTTGTCGGCGACCTCCACGCAGGCGCCGCCGTTGGAGCTGCTACGGGTGCTCTTGCGCCAGTGGGCGCCGGTCAGGTCAGCCATGCTCGCGCTCTCAGGAAGTCGATGGACTGGTTACGCGGAAGCGCTACCGACCTCACGGTATCCCAGACCGCCCAGAGTGGAGCAACGTCGTTGGTGATGCGCCCCTCGGCCTGGTCGTCCAGGTAGCCGACGTCGTCGCCGTCCGCCGTCGTGGCGATCACGAACGGCCCGGCCTGGCCCGGGTGCAGTCCGGCATCCTGCGGCAGTACGTGCACCATGAGGTTCGACCGCGCCGCCATCGTCACCAGGTGGTCGAGCTGCGGGCCCATGACCTGCGGGGCGCCTCGACGCAACGCGGCCTCGTCGATCACGAAGACCGCCAGCGGTGGTCGGGGCCGCTCGAAGACCGCCGCCTGCCGCTCCAGCCGGAGGACGACGTGGCTGTCGGTGTCGGCGCTCAGCGGCCCGCAGGCGAGCACGGCCCGCGCGTACGCCTCGGTCTGGAGCAGGCCCGGGATCACCGACGACTCGTACCAGCGCAGCCCGGCGGCTTCCCGCTCGATCTGCGGCCAGGGCAGGAACCACGCGGGTTCCTTCCGCCGCTGCGCCTCCGGCCAGAGGTCTTCCATGTCCCGCCGCAGGATCTCGGCCACGCGGGCACGATGGCGTGTCTGCGGTACCCGTCCCTGGCTCACCCACCGCGCGGCGGTCTTCGGGTCGACCCCCACCTGAGCTGCGAGGCTGTCGGCGGTCTCGCCAGCCTCTGCCATCGCCACCTGAACAGCCCGGTTCATCCCGCTCTCCAAACGCATCGTCCGGAATGTCTGCGGTACACACTCCTACGCGGTGTAACTGCACCGCAACCCTTGGCAAGGTCGTGTTCAGATGGCGCGTTCGGTGGAGGCCAATCCCCCTGGCCCGGCGGGCGCGTTCGTCCCGGGGGTCGCCGCTGGGCGAGCATCCACGGCGGCCACCGTTCCAGACCGGCGACGAAAGAGGCGCACATGTCCATCCAGGAGCCGACCGACACCCCGCCGCCGTCGCGCTGGTCGCCACCCGCCGGGCTCGGTGGGGAGGGGCTAGCCACGGTGGCGGTGGGGGACGTCATTCGGGTGCCCGAGGAGGCATACCTTCCCGGCACAGGGGAGCTGCTGCTCTATGTGGCCGAGGTGATCGGCCGGGCGGTCCAGCCGGACGGCCACGTCTGGGCCGAGGTGAACGGGCACGCGGTGAAGGGCGACGGGACGCTTCAGATCCGAAGCCGCTACGCGCGGGTGCGGGTGGACCGGGCCGAGATCGTCCCGAGCCGTGCCGGGTGATACGCCGCCGGCCCGACGGCACGCCGACGGTGGAGCCGGGTGTGTACCTGTTGACCCGGGACGCGAGCCCACAGTTCGTCAAGCCGATCACGGTTCGGGTGTTCCGCGAGCAGACCGACTGGCACCCGCCGTACGGCTGGACCTGGATCCAGTGCTACCAGCTCGACACGTACGGCGACGCAACAGCCAAGCGGCAGCTGTTCGTGATGCCCGATGGGCTACGCCGGATCGAGATCACCCCACTCCCGTACGCCCAACGCCGCCGCGCACGCCCTCGGCCGCGCGACCCGGGGCCATTCGATCCCGGACCGGGCGTGATCACGGGTGTGGGTCAGATGTGTGGTGGGAGGGCCGTCCAACCTGGGAAGTTGCCGTAGAGGCGGTCGTCGCCGCCGGTGGTGACCGCCTGCACCAGCAGGTCCCCGCCGACGAAGGCACCCTTCCAGGAGGCGCCCCGGCCGCCGAACGGCTCCGCCCGGTCGCCGCGGGAGCGGGGCTTGTTGATGCCCACCTTGAAGGCTTGCAGGTCGACGGCCAGCTTGGCCGCCTCGTCGGTGTCGTCGCAGGCCAGCGAGGCCACCAGCGCGCCGTTCGAGGCGTTCATCTGGGCCAGCAGCTCGTCGGTGGTGTCCACCACCACGATGGTGTCGACCGGTCCGAACGGCTCGGCGTGCATCAGCCGGGACCGGCCGGGCGGCGCGAGCAGCACCGACGGCGCGACGTACGCCGAGGTGTCCTGCCCGGGCAGGAACGGTGCGCCGTCGAGCTTGCCCCGGTACAGCGGGATGGCGCCGCCGCGTACCGCCTCGTCGACCTTGCGGCGCAGCTCGTCGGCCTTGGCTCCGCTGATCAGCGGGCCGAAGTCCAGCTCCGGCAGCGGGTCACCGGGCTGCCAGGTGTCGTCCACCGCCAGTGGATGGCCGAATCGGATCGATCGGACCACGGGCAGGTACATGTCGAGGAACTCGTCGACCAGGTCCCGCTGGACCACGAACCGCGGGTACGCGGTGCAGCGTTGCTTGCCGTACTCGAAGCCCTTCTTGAGGTGGGCGGCGAGCAGGTCCCACTGGGAGAAGTTCCAGACCCCCCAGGCGTTGAGGCCCTCCTGCTCGATGAAGTGGCGCTTGTCGGAGTCGAGCAGCGCGGCGGCCACCTTGCCGCCGTTGGAGCGCCCGCCGACGAACGCCACCGCGCCGATCTCCGGCGCCCGGACCAGGACCTCCGACAGTGCCTCGCCGCTGCCGGAGAGCAGGGTGACGGGCAGCCCGGCGCGGTGCAGCAAGGCGTGCGCCACGGTCAGGCACACCGCGCCGCCCTGCGACGGTGTCTTGGCGATGACCGCGTTGCCGGCCAGCAGCTGCACCAGCTCGGCGTGCACGAGCACGCTCATCGGGTAGTTCCACGAGGCGATGTTGCTGACCGGGCCGGGCAGCGGCTCGCGGCCGTCGGCGAGCATCCGGTCGATCTCGCCGACGTACCAGCGCACCCCGTCCAGGGCGCGGTCCACGTCGGCGCAGGCCAGTCGCCAGGGCTTGCCGATCTCCCAGACCAGCAGCAGGGCGAGCAGGTCGCGGTGGGCGGTGAGGGCGTCCAGGGCGTCGCCGACCCGGGCCTTGCGCTCGTCGAGCGGGGTGGCGGCCCAGTCGGCGTGGCTGGTCGCGGCGTGGGCGACCGCGGCGCGTGCGGTCTGCGCATCCAGGCGGGGCAGGTTGACCAGCACGGTGTTGTCTACCGGGGTGCGCACCGGCGTGGGTACGCCGCCCGCCCGCCACTGGCCGGAGAGCAGGTTGTGCAGCGTGGTGACGCCGTCGACCGGCTGGTCGAACGCCTCCGGGGTGGCGGCCACCGCCCGGGCGAGGGTGTCGGACCAGGAGGTGCCGTCGGCGAGTCGTAGAGCCATCGCGATCTCCTCAGGGTGGGCGGGAGAGCGGCGGCATCGACGGCGCCGCCAGGTGTCGCGTACTGTCGCGCGCCGCGCAGCGCAGCGGCAACAGCACGTTCCGTATTGCAGGACGCCCGGCCCTGCTCTCTCCTCTGTGGAGGTGGGTCGCGAGTCGCGCCGGATCCAGTCTCACCTGCGGGTTTTGCAGCTATCAAATCGAACATCATCGATAATGTGATGAACGCCCCGTTGTTACTGGTGGGTACGGAAGGCGTTACCCGGCGGTTCGACGGCACCTGCCCGGCGGAGGCTCGGACTTCCCAAACCGGCGGCCGGCGGATTACATTGCTGATTATCCATGGGAGCGCTCCCGGTCCTGCTGGAGCCGCCTCGCCACCACCACCCGGCAGCCGTCCGAACCGACGCGGCACGCGTCGGTGCTGCCTGCCACGCACCGACAGGAGCAGCCACATGCACCACACCAGACGGCCGGGCCGCGCCCGTCACGATCAGCCCTGGCCGCGCCGCCTGCTGGCCGCCGGCACGGCACTCGCCGCCGCGCTCGCCCTCGCGGCCGGCGCACCCGCGACCGGGGCCGCCGCCGCACCGACCTCCGAGGCCGCCGCCCCGGCTGCTGCGGCCAACTTCAACTACGCCGAGGCGCTTCAGAAGTCCCTGCTGTTCTACGAGGCGCAGCAGTCCGGCCGGTTGCCGGACTGGAACCGGGTCTCGTGGCGCGGCGCCTCGGCCCTGCGCGACGGTGCCGACGTCGGGCTCGACCTCACCGGCGGCTGGTACGACGCCGGCGACCACGTGAAGTTCGGCTTCCCGATGGCGTTCAGCGCCACCATGCTCGCCTGGGGCGCGGTCGAGTACCGGGCCGGGTACGCCGCCTCCGGTCAGCTCACCCACCTGCTGAACAACCTGCGCTACGTCAACGACTACTTCATCAAGGCGCACCCGTCCCCGAACGTCCTCTACGGACAGGTGGGCAAGGGCGACGACGACCACAAGTGGTGGGGGCCGGCCGAGGTGATGCCGATGGCGCGGCCCGCGTACAAGATCGATGCGAGCTGTGGTGGCGCGGACCTGGCGGGGGAGACGGCGGCGGCAATGGCCGCATCGTCGATGGTCTTCCGGCCCACCGACGCCGCGTACGCCGACCGGCTGCTCACCCACGCCCGGCAGCTCTACACCTTCGCCGACACGGTGCGGCGCAGCTACCACGAGTGCATCACCGACGCGACCAGCTTCTACCGCTCCTGGAGCGGGTGGCAGGACGAACTGGTCTGGGGCGCGATCTGGCTGTACCGGGCCACCGGCGACGCCGCGTACCTGACCAAGGCGGAGAGCGAGTACGACCGGCTCGGCACCGAGCCGCAGACCACCACCCGCTCCTACAAGTGGACCGTCGCCTGGGACAACAAGCAGTTCGGGGCGTACGTGCTGCTGGCCAACCTGACCGGGAAGCAGAAGTACGTCGACGACGCCAATCGGTGGTTGGACTACTGGACCGTCGGGGTGGGCGGGGAGCGGGTCCGGTACTCGCCCGGCGGCATGGCCGTGCTCGACTCGTGGGGCGCGCTGCGCTACGCCGCCAACACGGCGTTCGCCGCGCTGGTCTACAGCGACAAGATCACCGACACGACCCGCAAGACGCGCTACCACGACTTCGCCGTCCGGCAGATCAACTACGCGCTCGGCGACAACCCGCGCAACTCCAGCTACGTGATCGGCTTCGGCAACAATCCGCCGCGCAACCCGCACCACCGCACCGCGCACGGCTCCTGGTGGGACAACATGACCGTGCCCACCGAGACCCGGCACACCCTCTACGGCGCGCTGGTCGGCGGACCGTCGTCACCGAACGACGCGTACACCGACAGCCGGTCGGACTACGTGATGAACGAGGTCGCCACCGACTACAACGCCGGCTTCACCTCCGCGCTGGCCCGGCTGATCCAGGAGTACGGCGGCACCCCGCTGGCCAACTTCCCGGTGCCCGAGCGGCCCGACATCGACGAGTTGACCGTGGAGACCACGGTCATGCAGAACGAGCCACGGGCCACCGGGCTCAAAGTGATGATCTACAACAAGTCGGCGTTCCCGGCGCGGGCGCTGACCGACGCGAAGTTCCGCTACTACTTCCGCCCCGACGGCACCGGCCCGGTGCAGGTCACCCCCGGCTACACCCAGGGCTGCCCGGCACCGACCACCGCCCGCCAGGCCGGCGGTGACCTCTGGTACGTCGAGGTCGACTGCACCGGCTACACCATCGCCCCCGCCGGGCAGTCGCAGCACCGGATGGAGGTGCAGTTCAAGGTCGGCGTACCCGAAGGCGGCACCTGGAACCCGGCGAACGACCCGTCGTACCAGGCGACCGCCGGCCCGAACCGCAACGTGCCCCTCTACGCCGGCGGAACCCGGGTGTGGGGCTCGGAGCCCACGACCACCCCGGACACCACCCCGCCGACCATCCCCGGCACCCCGGTGGCGACCGCGGTCAGCGCCACCTCGGTGAGCCTGACCTGGACGGCGTCCACCGACAGCGGCAGCGGGCTGGACCGGTACGTGGTCAGCGAGTACATGCTCGGCAGCGACGTGGTCGTCCAGCGGGACGCCACCACCAACTCGTTGGTCGTCACCCCACTCCTACCAGCCCGGACGTACGAGTTCCAGGTGCGGGCCGTGGACCGGGCCGGTAACAGCTCGCCCTCGTCGGCGAAGCTGACCGTGACCACCCCCGCGGCCGACACCGGGGACACCGTCCCGCCGAGCACGCCCGGGCCGCTGACCGTCTCGGCGGTCACCGCGACCGGGGCGACGCTCAGCTGGGGGCCGTCGACCGACAACGTGGGCGTCACCGGGTACCGGATCTACCGTGGCCCCGGTCTGACCGACGTCCTGGTCGCCACGGTCACCGGCACCACGTACACGGTTACCGGGTTGAGCCCGCAGACCACGTACCAGTTCCACGTGGTGGCGATCGACGCGGCCGGCAACGCCTCGCCGCCCTCGGCGAAGGTGTCGGTGACCACCTCGGCGCCGCCGCCCAGCTCACCCTGCCGGGTGGACTGGAGCAGCAACGACTGGGGCACCGGCTTCACCGCGAACATCACGATCACCAACACCGGTACCACGGCGCTCAACGGCTGGACGCTGGCGTTCACCTTCCCGACCACCTCGCAGCGGGTGGGCCAGGGCTGGTCGGCCACCTTCCAGCAGACCGGTGCGGCGGTGACCGCGACGAACCTGTCCTACAACGGCACGCTCGCGCCGGGCGCGTCCACGAGCATCGGCTTCAACGGTACGTACACCGGCAGCAACCCCAGGCCGGCGAGCTTCACGCTCAACGGCTCCACCTGCACCGTCTCCTGACGGACGCACCGTCTCGGCAGGGCGCCTCGCCAGATGGCGGGGCGCCCTGCCCGGTCCACGCCGGCCGGGCACCTGCCCTCTACCGGTTACGGTGACCGTCCCCCACCCGAAAGACCCGGGACGGGCGTGTTGGTGGTCGGGAGGTGGGCGTGGACGGGGAAGAGTCGTTCCGGGCGTACGTCGCCGGACGGATCGCGGCGCTGTCCCGGGCGGCATGGCTGCTGACCGGTGACCGGCACCAGGCCGAGGACCTGGTGCAGCTGACACTGGTGCGGGTCGCCCGGCACTGGGAGCGGGTCTGCGCGGCCGGCGACCCGGAACCGTACGTGCGGCGGACGATGTACAGCCAGCACGTCTCGCTGTGGCGACGCCGCTGGCGGGGCGTCGACCTTCGCGCGGACCCGCCGGAGCAGACGATGCCGGACGGCACCGCCGGTGTCGCCCAGGCACTGGTCGTCCGGGCGGCGCTGGCTCGGCTGGCCCCGCGCCAACGTGCGGTGCTCGTGCTGCGGTTCTTCGAGGATCTCACCGAGGTCGAAGCCGCCGCCGCACTCGGTTGCTCGGTGTCCACGGTGAAGAGCCAGACCCGCGACGCGCTGGCCCGGCTGCGCGCCCACGCCCCCGAACTGGCCGAACTGGTCGGCATCGGCGCTGCGGCAGGGGAGGAACGGTGAGCGAGGATCTGCGTACCGCGCTGCGTGAGCTGGGTGAGCGGATGCCGGCGGCCCGGCTGGCGAGTGACCCCTGGCTGGTCGGCCGGCGTCAGCGGCGGCGCGCGGCACGACGTACCGGCGTCGCGGCTCTGGTTGCCGTCCTGGTCAGTGTGCTCGGCGTCGCCGCGGCACTGGGTGGATCGGGGGCCGGAACGATGCCGGCGGCGGCCGGCGAGGGCGTGCCGGAGCGGATCAGCCTGCCCTGGATGTGGCAGGCGACCGTCGAGCAGGACCCGCCCGGACCGGCGTCGGTGCTGTTCGGCGGCGGTGGGCTCGGACTTCGGGGAAGCGACTTCGTGGACCACGAGGGCAAGATCGCCGTGGTCGGCCGGGGCGGCGACTACCGGATGCTGCTCTACGGCGGCACCGAGAGCAGTGCCGGCGACGACGTGCAGCTCTCCCCGGACGGCCGGTACGTCGCCGACGGCACCCTGGGCCCGCCCTGGTTGACCGTGACCGACCTGACCGACGGCAGTCGGCGGGGCTTCAGCGGACCGACGAAGGACAGCGAGGGCACTCCGGTCGCCTGGTCCCGCGACGGCGCCTCGCTGCTCGTCCTGGAATACGGCTACGAGCCGCGTCGCTCTGACGCCGACGGGCAAGCCGCCCGGCTGACCCTGCTGGAGTTGGCCACCGGTGCCACCCGGACCCTCCTCGACGACCTCGGTGACCGGTGGAAACTGCGTACCGCCTCGGTTGCGGCCTTCTCGCCGGACGGGTCCCGGATCGCCGCGACCGCCGGAGATCGGCTGAGCCTGCTCGACCGCGACGGCCGGACGCTCTGGTCCCGTGATCTCGGGCCGCGGCGCAAGCTTGCCGGCAGTGGAGCATTTACCGCCGACGGGTCCCGGATCGCCGTCGCCGACCTGGACGGCTGCCTGTCCGGCTGCGACTCCGCCGCCCTGGCGGCGCGTACCTGGACGGTGACCTGGCTCGACGCGGCGACCGGCCAGGACGTCGCCGGGCCGACCCTCACCCCAGTGCGGGGGCAGGCGTTGCGCGCGCTGGGCTGGCGGCTCGGCACCGACCTGGTGGCTGTGCGGTACGAAGCGGATCCGGGCAACGGCATGCGCGAAGGCGACTACTGGAACGACACCGGCTACTGGGAGAGCGGGCGTGTGCAACTGATCGCGTTGCGCCCGGACGGAGCCACCGAGGTCCTGCTCGACCCGCCGGACGAGGTGTGGTCCCTGGACGTGGCCCGGGACCTGCTGGAGGCCGGTGCGTTCGGCGCCCCGGCGACCGAGCCACGCCCGTTTCCGGCCCGGCCGATCATCCTGCTGGTGGCGGTGCCGTTGGCCCTGCCGGTCGTGATCGTCGTGGGCGTCCTGCTGCTGTGGCGGCGCCATCGTCGTTGGCTGCGGATGATCCGCTCCACCCCACCGATGACTGATCCTCCCTGGCCGACCTGAGCCGGTTGGTCAGTCGGGCAGTTCGTCGGCGAGGAGGTCCATCAGCAGGCCGTCGTGCCAGCAGCCGTCCGCGCCGCGCTGGTAGCGGCGCAGCACGCCGACCGGCCGGAAGCCCACCTTCGCTGTATGCCCGGGTTGCGGTTGCACGTGCCGGCGCCGTCGGCGAGCGCGGCTAGTTACTAGGCTGCTGTGCGTACCGCCCGAAAGCGGCCACAGCGCATGGGGGCCGAGTGGAATGAGCGCCGACGTGAAGCGTCGCAAGGGCCTGCCGATGGTGCTCGTCGCCGGCGCGGTGCTGGCCGTGGTCGCCCTCGCCACCTGGGGTCTGACGGCCGCGCGCGGCGGGGGCCCGTCCGGCGAGCAGGAGGTCGCCAGCGAAGGCGTACGGATCTCGGTGCCGGCGGCGTGGCCGCGCAACGCCCTCAGGTGCGGAACGCCGGTGGAGGACACCTACATCGTGGACCTCGACGTGATCGCGGGCTGCGCGCTGATGCCGGTGCCCCGCGTCGACTATGCCGAAATCAGGCGCTCCGCGGATGTCGCGAGCGATCCGGTGGCGACGATCGCGACCGAGGAGGGCGACGCGGCCGGCCACCCCGTACGGCGGGGCGCAGAAGTGCTGCCGGACGGCCGGGCGCGGCGGGTGGTGGTGGTTCCCGAGCGGCAGGTCGTCGTCATCGCCGTCGCCGACGATCCGGCGCTCGCCGACGCGATCGCCGACTCGCTCCGGGTCGACTGACCCGGCCGGAACCCACCCCGCTCCGACGGCGACGAAACCCCAACCGACCCACGCGGCGTCGGCCCCGGTCTCCACCAACTCGTGCAGCGGAGATCTTGGACAGTTTCCGTTAGCGCGCTAACGGAAACTGTCCAAGATTGAGCCCAGCTGGTGAGCGGTTCAGCGCAATTCGTCGGCGAGGAGGTCCATCAGCAGGCCGTCGTGCCAGCGGCCGTCCTCGCCGCGCTCGTAGCGGCGCAGCACGCCGACCGGCCGGAAGCCGACCTTCGCGTACGCCCGGATCGCGGCGGTGTTCGCCGCCGCCGGGTCGATGGTGAACCGGTGGTGCCCGTGGGCGTCGATCAGATGCCGGACGAGGGTACGGATCGCGTCCCGGCCGAGCCCGGCGCCGCGTACCGACGGGTCGAGGAAGATGTCGATGCTCGCGTGCCGGTAGTCCGGATCGTCCTCGGCGTACCACTGGATCGCGCCTATCACCCGGCCGTGGTGCTCGACGGCGTACACCGTCGTGCTCTCGTCGGCGAGGTCGGCCGTGACCGCGGCGGCCAGGTCGTCGCCGCCGCGCCACCAGCGGCGTACCTCCGGTTCGGCGCGGATCGCCGCGAGGGCCGGCACGTCCGCGGCCGTCGCCGGCCGCAGGGTCACCGTCTCGCCTCGCAGCATCGCGCTCAGCCTCGCAGCTCGCCGTGCTCGACGCAGACCGCCGACCAGCCGACCGGCAGCACCTGCACCTTCATCCGGCGGCGGCAGTGCGCGCAGTACCGGGGCGGCTCCAGCGCCCGCGCTGCGGCGCACCCCACGTGCGGCCCGGTCGCCGCAGCTTCCCCGCACCGGTCGCACCACGGCCCGCCCGCCGTCGGCGCGGTCTGCCCGCGCCCGGGTCGGCTGGCGGCGTCCGCCGCGCGCTCGCCGGTCGGCATCACAGCGTCGCCGAGAGCGCCTTGACCGGCATCTTCAGGTCGTCGAGCAGCTTCAGGTCGTCGGTCGCCGGCCGGCCGAGGGTGGTCAGGTAGTTACCGACGATCACCGCGTTGATGCCGCCGAGCAGCCCGTCGCGGGTGCCGAGGTCGCCTAGGGTGATCTCGCGGCCACCCGCGTACCGCAGGATGGTGCGCGGCATGGCCAGCCGGAACGCGGCGATGGCCCGCAGCGCGTCCTTGCCCTCGACCACCGGGCGGTCGCCCAGCGGGGTGCCGGGGCGGGGGTTGAGGAAGTTCAGCGGCACCTCGTGCGGGTCCAGCTCGGCCAGCTGGGCGGCGAACTCGGCCCGCTGCTCCACCGTCTCGCCGAGGCCGAGGATGCCGCCGCAGCAGACCTCCATGCCGGATTCGCGGACCATCCGCAGGGTCTCCCAGCGCTCCTCCCAGGAGTGCGTGGTGACCACGTTCGGGAAGTACGACCGGCAGGTCTCCAGGTTGTGGTTGTAGCGGTGCACACCCATCTCGACCAGTTCGTCGACCTGCTCCTGGGTAAGCATGCCCAGCGAGGCGGCGACCTGGATGTCGACCTCCGCCTTGATCGCGGCGACGCCCTCGCGCATCTGCTTCATCAGCCGGGCGTCCGGGCCGCGCACGGCGGCCACGATGCAGAACTCGGTCGCCCCGGTCTCGGCGGTCTGCTTGGCCGCCTTGACCAGCGAGGGGATGTCCAGCCAGACCGACCGTACCGGCGAGGTGAACAGGCCGGACTGCGAGCAGAAGTGGCAGTCTTCCGGGCAGCCGCCGGTCTTCAGCGAGACGATGCCCTCGACCTCGACCTCCGGGCCGCACCAACGCATCCGCACCTCGTGGGCGAGCTGGAGGGCGGCGGGCAGGTGCTCGTCGGGCAGGTTCAGCACGGCGAGGACGCCGGCCTCGTCGAGGCCGACGCCGTTCTCCAGCACCTGGGTCCGGGCCTGGTCGAGGATCTCTGGCATGGCTCGTACCCTACAAGGCCCTCTGACCGCGAGAAACGGGCTCCGGGTCCGGTGTGGGCCGGCCGTCGAGCAGCAGTGTGCGGGTCAGCGGTGGCGCGGTCGGATCGGCGGCGGCCAGCAACAAGGCACTCTCGATGGCGCGGCGCAGCAGCGCGGCGGCCCAGCGTGTCGGGATTCGCACCGGCTGAGCGTTCTAGTTCAACCGAGGTTGAGGTCAAGCCCGGAGTGGGTCCGCCGGGGGCCCCACCGGCGGGTGGTAGTTTCGCCCCGCGGAAGGGCCGGACGGGCGACGGTCGGCGCGGAAGGGACGTACGGTGGCGGACTGGCTGGCGGCGCTGGACCGCCGCGCCGAGCTGCGGGCGAAGGCGGGACTGACCCGCCGGCTGCACCCGCGCGACGCCGGCGACGCCGTGGTCGACCTGGCCGGCAACGACTACCTGGGTCTGGCCACGCATCCCGAGGTGGTCGCCGCCGCGGCGCGGGCGCTGTCCGCGTACGGGCTGGGGGCGACCGGGTCGCGGCTGGTCCGCGGCTCCACGGACGCCCACCACGCGCTTGAGGACAGCCTCGCCGGCTGGCTCGGCACCGACCGGGCGCTGGTCTTCTCCTCCGGGTACCTGGCCAACGTCGGCGCGGTCCGCGCGCTGGTGCGGCCCCGCACGCTGCTGGTTTCCGACGCGCACAACCACGCCTCGCTGATCGACGGGTGCCGCATCTCCGGGGCGGAGACCGTGGTCACCCCGCACGCCGACGTGGCGGCGGTCGCGGCGGCCCTCGCGGCCGCGCCCGGCCGCCCGGCGGTGGTGGTCACCGAGTCGGTCTTCTCCGTCGACGGCGACCTGGCCCCGCTGGCGCGGCTGCACGCCACCGCCCGCGAGCACGGGGCGCTGCTGCTGGTCGACGACGCGCACGCCCTCGGCGTGACCGGACCGGCCGGGGCCGGCGCGGTGGCCGCCGCCGGGCTGGCCGGCGAGCCCGACGTGGTGGTCACCGCCACCCTGTCCAAGGCGCTCGGCGGTGCCGGCGGTGTGGTCGCCGGCCCGGCCGAGTTCGTCCGGCACCTGGTGGAGACCGCCCGGACCTTCATCTACGACACCGCCCTACCGCCGGCGGTAGCGGCCGGGGTGCGCGCCGCCGTCGGGCTGGCCCGGGCCGGCGACGACCTGCGTCAGGAGTTGGCCGAGCGGGCCGACCTGGTGGTGCGCCGGCTGCGGGCCGCCGGCCTCGGCGTCTCCGCGCCCGACGCCGCCGTCGTCTCGGTCACCGCCCCGGGGCCCGAGGCGGCGACCGCCTGGGCCACCGCCTGCCGGGACCGGGGCGTGGCAGTCGGCTGCTTCCGCCCGCCCTCCACCCCGGACAGCCGCTCCCGGCTGCGGCTGACCATCAGCGCGGGGGTGCCACGGGCGGACTTCGAACGCGCCCTGGAGGTCATCGTGGAATGTGCGCCGTGACGGATCAGTGGCGGGGACCGGTGCTGGTCACCGGGACCGACACCGAGGTCGGCAAGACGGTGGTGACCGCGGCGATCGCGGCCGCCGCGCAGGCGGCCGGGCTGCGGGTCGCGGTGGTCAAACCCGGCCAGACCGGTACGGCCACCGGCGAGCCCACCGACGTCGAGGCGGTCACCCGGCTGGCCGCCCCGATGACCGGCCGGACCCTGGCCAGCTTCCCCGACCCGCTCGCTCCACTGGCCGCCGCCCGGGTGGCCGAGCTGCCGCCGCTGGAGCTGTACAACGCCGTGGACGCCGTCCGCGAGGAGGCCGACAAGCACGACCTGGTGCTGGTCGAGGGGGCCGGCGGGCTGCTCGTACCGATGGGGTTGCGGCCGTCCGGGGAGCCCTGGACGGTGGCCGACCTGGCCGTGTCGCTGGGTGCCCCGGCGGTGGTGGTGGCCCGCGCCGGGCTCGGCACCCTCAACCACACGGCGCTCACCCTGGAGGCGCTCGACCGGCGGGCGGTGCCGGCCGGCGTGGTGATCGGCGCCTGGCCGGCCGACCCCGAGCTGGTGCACTGGGCCAACCTGAGCGACCTGCTGCCGAACCTGCTCGGCGCGCTGCCGGCCGGTGCCGGGGCGATGGACCCGGGAGTGTTCCGGCGGTCCGCGCCGGGCTGGCTGACCCCGGCGCTGTACGGCGTGCTCGACGACTGGCGCGCCTGGGCCGAGGAGATCAGCTGAGCAGCTGACATTCGTCGGTGTCCGGGCTGCCGGTCAGCGGCGGACGACGAAGGCGTCGGGCATCCGGAAGGTGAGGTTGTCCGGGCAGCGGGGCGGGCGGACCACGCGCACCCCGGCCAGCAGTGGCGCGACCTCCGCCACCACCGTCGCGGCCTCCATCCGGGCGAGTTGGTCGCCGACGCAGCGGTGTACGCCCGCCCCGAAGGCCAGGTGCCGGCGTGACCCGCGCTGCCCCGGTCGGAACTCGTCCGGCGAGTCGACCGTGACCGGGTCCCGGCCGGCGCGGGCCAGCCACAGCACCACGCTGGTGCCCGCCGCCACCGGCGTACCGCCCAGCGTGGTGTCCACCGCGGCGATCCGCCGCCAGGTGACGATCGGCGGCTCCAGCCGCAGCCCCTCCTCGACCACGTCGGCGACCGCCACCGAGCCGTTCCGCAGCCCGGCGAGTATCGCCGGCTCGCCGGTGAGCCGGTGCATCAGCAGGGTGAGGAACTGCGAGGTGGTCTCCTGGCCGGCGACCAGCAGGAAGAACAGCGCGCCGACCAGCACGTCGGGCGAGTGCCCGGCGGCCCGCAGCGACCCGGCCAGCCCGCCGCCGGTGGCCGCGAAGTCCCGCAGCAGCTGATGGAAAAGGCCCACCTCGGTGGCGAGGGTCTGCTGCCGGTCGGCGTCCAGCGGGGCCCAGAACAGTTCCAGCGCCGCGCGGGCGAAGCCCTTCACCGCCGCGACCGGCGCGTCGGGCAGTTCGACCAGCCGGGCCAGGACCAGCAGCGGCAGGTCGGCGGCGAGTTCGGCGTGCAGGTCCACCGGCTCGCCGGCGTCCAGCCGGACGCTCAGGTCGGCCACCCGCCGCCGGACCAGCGCGGCCAGCCAGTCCCGCTGGGCGGCCACCCGCGTCGGGTGCAGGGCGTCGGCGACCAGCGCGCGGATCTCCGGGTGGCTGGCGCCGCCGTTGTTGGCCAGCGTCGGCGGCAGCCGGAACCGGTGCGCGGCGAGCACCCGCAGTGCGGCCACCGGCATCGGGGTGACCGCGTCCAGGGCGTTGTCCGGCCGGTACGTCCCGGGGTCGGTGAGCACCTGCCGGACCAGCGCGTGCCGGGTCACCAGCAGGTGTTCGACACCCACGTGGTCGGCGACGGGGGCCACGTCCGGCCACCGGGCCTGCGGGGCCTGCTCCCAGCTGCGGAACAGCACGGCGTCACGCTAACCGGCCGCCTTCGGCTGCCCGGCGCGCAGCTGCCACACCGTGGTGCGCTTCACCCGTACGCTCTCCAGCGCCTCGCTGACCGGCACGTCGTAGCCGGCGAGTTCGTCGAAGCGGTCCCGGGGCAGGAAGGCCCGACCGGGATCGCCGACCAGCACCCGCGCCCCGGAGCGGGCGGCGCGCAGCAGGAACCGCAGCACCCGGTTGGCCATCACCTGGCTGTAGAACACGTCACCGGCGAGGATCACCTCGGCGTCGCCGGCGTCGCCGTCGAGGATGTCGCCGAGTTCGGCGTCCACGCGTACCCCGTTGGCCTCGGCGTTCAGCGCGACCGCGGCGACGGCCAGTTCGTCGACCTCCACCGCGCGGACGGTGGCCGCGCCGGCCCGGGCGGCGGCGATGGCCACCAGGCCGGAGCCGGAGGCCAGGTCGAGCACCCGGCGACCGGCGACCAGCTGCGGGTGGTCGGTGACGTACCGGGCCAGGCCCTGACCGCCGGCCCAGGCGAAGGCCCAGAACGGCGGTGGCTGGTCGCTGCGGAACTCGCCCTCGGTCAGCTCCCACAAGCCGATCGGCTCGTCCGCCTGGTGCAGCCGCACCTCGGGTACGAAGGCGACGGGCGCGAGCCGGGCGTGCAGCCGGACGAAGGCGGTGGAGAGCGCGGACACGTCGGTGATTGTCCACCGCCCGGCCCGACGGCGTGTCGCGGGGAGGCCGCGATCGGTTCAATACCGTACGTGAAATGGGGCATCTTGCTTGACGGTTCGTGCGAACACGCCCGTCTACCCGGTGGCCTCCGCCGCTCCTAGCGTTGCCAATGGAGGCGACCAACGGGAGGACGGATCGTGATGAGGCTGTGGCGGAGCACGCTACGGATCGGGGTGGCGCTGGCATGTCTCACCGGGGTGGACGTCGCCATGGCCACACCGGCGCACGCGGCGTTCGCCACCGAGCTCAGCGGACTGCCGGACCAGTTCACCGCCGGGGGACGGGTGGCGACGGTCTCCGCCGTGGTGTCCCGCTCGGACCAGGGCGACTGCATCAAGGTCCGCTGGTCGATGGTGCTCGGCGTGCAGGGGCTGCGGCTGGACCAGGTCCGGGTGGACCGGATCGAGGAGACCGGGTCGTTTCCAGTGGAGGTCCGGATCGACGGTGACGTGGCCCGGTTGACCGACCGCCAGCTCGATCCGGGCACGCTCTGCCCGGGCCGTACGGTGACCGCCCAGTACCGGATCGCCTTCACCGGGGACGTCGGCCGGGGGCGGGTCAGCCTCGCCGCCGAGGCGTACGACGTGAACCTGCAACTGCTGTCCCGCCAGACGGCGACGCGGGCGGTGGTCGGCCGGGGCGCGGCGGCCCGACCCACCACGCCGACACCGACGCCGACACCGGTGCCGACCGTCGACCCGACCGAGGAGCCGGTGGAGGTCCCGACGGTGGATCCGGCCGACGAGGACAGCGACCTCGCCGACGACGAGGGGTACGCCGGCGGGACGGTCGATCCGCCGGCCGCCGGCGCGGCCGGCAACCAGGTCTCGCAGACCGGTGCCGGTATCGGCCTGACCGAGGCCGCCTTCCTGCTCGGCGGTCTGCTGCTCTTCCTCGGGGTCGGGCTGTTGCTGCGGTTGCGGCAACTGACCCGCGAACCCGACCCGGCCGAAGCCGGTGCCGCGACCGCTGGACGCTGGGAGCGGCAGCCCAGCCGGCGGTCGCAGTGGCGGACCGTGCCCCGCGACGGTGGTTACCCGCTGAACTGACCGGCGGCGGCAGTCGCCGGGTCGGCGGCTGCCGCTACGGGGTCCACTCGGGGTCGCGGCCGAAGGCGGCGATGAGCCGGTCCTGTTCGTCGGCTGCGGTGGGCAACCCGACCTCGGGACGGGTCAGCCCGAACTGCTGGTAGTCGCCGACGCGGCGGGCGAACCAGCGGGCGCACTCGGCGACCGCGTCGGCGTCCAGCCGGGGGTCGGCGCCGATCGCCACGGCCAGGTCCCAGCCGTGCACGAGGTGTTCGGCGATCAGTTGGTGCAGGTACTCCTCGGCGGGGGTGTCGCCGGCCGAGAGATGGACCGTGCGTTCCAGTACCCCGGGATGGGTGGCGGCCAGTTCGGCCTGGGCCGCCGCGTCGCGGGCGGCCTCGACCGGGTCGGTGCCGAGTTGGTCGCCGTCGTACCGGTCGCCGACCTCCGCGATGGTCCGGCCGGCGAACAGGGGCACGCTCCAGCGGTCCTCCCCGACCACGTGGTTGACCAGGGTGCGGACGTCCCAGTCCGGGCACGGGGTCGGGGCCGACCACTGCCCGGCGCCGACCTGTTCCACCCGGTCGGTGAACTCCACCAGGCTGCGCCGGTACGTCTCCAGCAGGTCCATGCCGTCATTGTTGCCGGCTGCGGCCCCGGCGGCGGCCGGTTCGCCCGACGGTGGCCGGGGCTGCCGCCGATCAGTCGAGCTGCGCCGGGTCGAGCCCCAACTCGCGGGCGGTCACCAGGCGTACCCACTCGGCGAGCTGTCGCCGGGAGATCACCCGCTCGTGCACCGCGAGCTGCACCGCCAGGCCGTCCATCACCGCGCTGATCCGCCAGGCCGCGCCCGCCGGGTCCGCGCACTCGAAGACGCCCTCGCTGACCCCGTCGGAGATCACCGTGGCGAGGTCCTGCCGCCAGCGCAGGTCCAGCTTGCGGGAGACCTTCTCCAACTCGGGCGTACGCAGCGACTCCGCCCAGCCGTCGATCCACATCGACCAGGAGGTGGGGCGCCCGGCCGGGGTGTAGAGCCGCAGAATCCGCCGGAGCTTGGTCAGCGGCGGGGCGCTGGACCGGGTGACCGCGTCCAGCCGGGCCAGATCCTGCTCGACGGCGTACGCGAAGGCCTGGGCGAGCAGCCGCTCCTTCGTGGCGAAGTGGTAGAAGACCAGCGCCTGGCTGACGCCGGCGGCCTGCGCCACGTCCGAGGTGCGGGTGTTCGCGAGCCCGCGCTGCACGATCACGTCACATGCGGTCCGCAGCAGGGCATCCAGGCGGATCTCGGCCGCACGTCTCGTCACGCCCGTCACCGTAGCCCATCGAATCGGACACAGTCAGTCACCGAAACCCGGTTGATCTGGCTTGCGACAGTCGGAAGCCGGACAGTTGCCGGCACGTAAGTTTCACGTTTTGGCTGCTCAGGGCCACTGCCGCCGGAGGCGGCCCCTCCCGTCCCTGTCGCCCGGGGCTATCGATCCAGTCTCCTAGGAAGCTCTAGGGAATGGATTTCGGACGCGCCCGGACCGGCCCCGATTTGGCAACCGTTCCATCGCTCGGCTAAAGTTCTCATCCGTCACCGGGAAACGCCGGGGGCGTGCGGACGTAGCGCAGCTGGTAGCGCATCACCTTGCCAAGGTGAGGGTCGCGGGTTCGAATCCCGTCGTCCGCTCGGAGCTGCCGCCACGCGTGACGGGGGCAACCTCGGTGGGGTGGCCGAGAGGCGAGGCAACGGCCTGCAAAGCCGTGTACGCGGGTTCAAATCCCGTCCCCACCTCGGCAAGATAGCGAGGGCGATTGGCGCAGTGGGAGCGCGCTTCCTTGACACGGAAGAGGTCACTGGTTCAAACCCAGTATCGCCCACCAGTTGAAACAGGCACCAAAAGGCCCGTTACCGGACATCCGGTGACGGGCCTTCTGCTGTCCGTCCCAGCCCGATGGCGGGCCTTTTGCTGTCCGTCCCCAGCCCGGTGGCGACCACCATGCAAGGTGGTCGCCACCGGGATGTGGATCGGGCGACCGATCAGCTCCGTCGGACCCCGGGTCACAGCGGCGGTGCGATGTCCCGACGTTCCTCGACCCGGCGGTACTCCACCGGCTCCTCGGTGGTGGCGACCACCTGGCGGCGGCGCCCCCAGACGATGGTGGTCATGATCAGGCCGAGCACGCCGGCGGCCATCAGGATCCACCCGACCACGTCGAGGTCGAGGCCGCCGATGCTGGCGTCGATCGCGAAGGTGAGGATGGCGCCGACCGCGAGCAGGAAAATGCTGGTGCCGATACCCATGACAGCCTCCTTTGTCAGGGATGCGGTGTGCTGTCGGGGGAGATCTGTACCCCGGCGGTGATCTGCGCAATCACCCGGCCGCCGGGGGCACCGCTCGGGCGATCTTGTCATCGGGTAGAGTTGGCACGTCCCCGGCGATACCGGGGGCATGCGGACGTAGCGCAGCTGGTAGCGCATCACCTTGCCAAGGTGAGGGTCGCGGGTTCGAATCCCGTCGTCCGCTCGCGATCCGTCCACACCTGCCGGTGTGGGTGGTCTCCACGGGCGATTGGCGCAGTGGGAGCGCGCTTCCTTGACACGGAAGAGGTCACTGGTTCAAACCCAGTATCGCCCACCATAAATGCGTTCTCATTTGTTTGGCCCGGTCTCAGGGGCGTTCCGCCTGGTGCGGGTCATCGGTCTGGGTGGTCGTCGCGGCCAGGCTGGCGAGCAGTCGCAGGCTGTCCCACGCGGGCGTGCCGGGTTCGGCACTGTAGGCGGTCAAGGTCAGGCCGGGGTCGGCCGGCATCGGCATGGCCTCGAAAGCCAGATCGAGCCGACCGACCACGGGGTGATGGAAGTGTTTGAACCCGGTGTAGTGCAGGCGCACGTTGTGCGCCGCCCACCGGTTGCGGAAGTCGTCGCTGCGGGTGGCGAGTTCGCCGACGAGGTCGGTCAGGGCCCGGTCGTACGGGTCGCGGCCGGCTTCGGTGCGTAGCAGTGCGACGGTGGTGTTGGCGGCGTCGTCCCAGTCGGGGTAGAAGTCGTCGGCGCGCGGGTCGAGGAAGCAGAACCGGGCCAGGTTGACCGGCCGGCCGGGGGCGTCGAAGGCCGGCGCGTAGAGGGCCTGCCCGAGGCGGTTGACGGCGAGCACGTCGAGACGCCCGTTGCGGACGAACGCGGGCGCCTCGGTCATCGCGTCGAGCAGGCTCTGCACGCCGGGGCGGATCTGCTGCTTGGCCGGTCGCCGCCGGGTGCGCGGTGTCGTGTTGGCGGCGCGGGCCAGGTCGTACAGGTGGGAGCGCTCGGCCTCGTCGAGTTGCAGGGCGCGGGCGATGGCGGCCAGCACGCTGTCGGAGACACCGGTGAGGTTGCCGCGTTCCAGACGGGTGTAGTAGTCGGGGCTCACCCCGGCCAGCATCGCGACCTCGGCCCGGCGCAACCCCGCGACGCGACGGGTGCCGCCGTAGTTCGGCAGCCCGGCCCGTTCGGGAGTGATCCTGGCCCGCCGGGAGGCCAGGAACTCGCGGATGTCGTTCCGGTGGTCCACGACAGCCACGGTACGACCCGCGCCGTGGGCCTGAGGGGTTCTGTCATTACCTGCCTCAACAAGCCCTCCCATTGCGCGCGGACAGCCGGTTACCTGGGTCTGGCCTGCTGCGACGGCTGACCCCGTCCGCTGGCACGCCAATTCGTAAATGTGCGATTTCCGCATCCGTTGAGAGGAACCCAGTGATGCGTGGAACTGTCATCTACGCCCCCGGCGACGTGCGGCTCGAAGATCGCGCCGACCCTCGTCTCATCGTGCCAACCGACGCGATCATCCGAATCTCCGCCGCCTGCGTCTGCGGCTCCGACCTGTGGGACTACCGAGGCGTCAACCCGGTCACCCGGCCCGTGCCGATGGGCCATGAGTACGTCGGCGTCGTCGAGGAGGTCGGCAGCGACGTCGCCACGATCAAGCCGGGCCAGTTCGTCATCGGGTCGTTCTTCGCCTCCGACAACACCTGCCCGAACTGCCGGGCCGGCTACCAGAGCTCCTGTGTACACCGGGAACTCGTGGGCGGGGCCCAGGCCGAGGCGCTGCGCGTACCGCTGGCCGACGGCACCCTGGTCGCGACGCCGGATCTCCCGGCGCCGGAGCTGATCCCGAGCCTGCTCACGCTGTCGGACGTGATGGGCACCGGCTGGTTCGCCGCCGTCGCGGCCCAGGTCAAGCCCGGTCAGACCGTCGCCGTCGTCGGCGACGGCGCGGTCGGGCTGCTCGGCGTCCTGGCCGCCAGCCGGTTCGGCGCCGAACGCATCATCGTGATGAGTCGCCACGAGACCCGGCAGAAGCTCGCCACCGAGTACGGTGCCACCGACATCGTCACCGAACGCGGCGACGAAGGCGCGGCCCGGATCAAGGAGCTGACCGGCGGCATCGGCGCCGACGCCGTACTCGAATGCGTCGGCACCGCCGAGTCCATGCGGCAGGCTGTCGCCTCCACCCGGCCCGGCGGGTACGTCGGCTACGTCGGGGTCCCGCACGGCGTGCGGCTCAACGGCGAGGAACTGTTCTTCACGCACGTCGGGCTGCACGGCGGTCCGGCGCCGGTGCGCCGGTTCCTGCCCGAGCTGATCGACCTGGTGCTCAAGGGCGACATCAACCCGGGCAAGGTCTTCGACCTCACCCTGCCGCTCGACCAGGTCGCCGAGGGCTACCGGGCGATGAGCGAACGGCGCGCCATCAAGGCGCTGCTGCAGCCCTGACCCGCGCCGACCACGTCGGCACCGCCCCGCTCACCGTTGAAGCCATCGACTGACGAGAGGAGAACCGCCATGGAACTCAAGCCCGTCCCGGCGACCACCAGAGGGCCGGCGACGACCTTCACCGGAGACGTGTACGTCGACCTCGTCCACCGCGGTGAAGAGCCGTCGAAGATGATCGTCAGCCGTGTCCGCTTCACCCCTGGTGCCCGTACCAACTGGCACTCCCACGCTCTCGGCCAGACCCTGCACGTCACCGAGGGGATCGGCCTGGTGCAGACCCGGGACGGCCGGACCATCACCCTGCGTCCCGGGGACACCGTGCACACCCCGCCCGGCGAGGAACACTGGCACGGGGCCACGGCCGGCAACCTCATGAGCCACCTCGCCATGTTCGAAGGCGACGGCAGCGGCGACGGAACCAGCTGGCGGGAACCGGTCACCGACGAGCAGTATCACGCCGCCCACCAGCAGTGACCCGTCTGGCTTTATCGGGTACCGGCGTCGGGCAGTGCGAAGTGCCAGCCGTCGGCCCGCAACGCCGGAATGACCCGGTCGACGGCGTCGACGGTTTGGCTGCGGTCGCCGCCACCGTCGTGCAGCAGCACCACCGCGCCGGGGGCGACGCCCTCGGTGAGGCGTCGGACCAGTTCGTCGGTGCCGGGCGGCTCCCAGTCGGTCACCGCCAGCTGCCAGCCCATCGGCCGCATCCCCAGCGCGGTCGCCACGGTGGGGGTCTGACCCCAGGCGCCGTAGGGGGCTCGGAAGTAGGGCACCGGGGCGTACGGCACGGCCTGCCGGATGACCGCGTTGGTTTCTAGCAGGTCCGAGGCGATCCGGCCGGCGGTCCAGGCGCCCATGTCGTCGTGGCGCATGCCGTGGTTGCCCAGCGCGTGCCCGGCGCCGGCGATCCGGCGAACCACATCGGGATGCTCGGTGACGCGGTTGCCCTGGAGGAAGAAGACCGCGTGGACCTGGTGGCCGGCCAGGACGTCGAGCAGGCGCGGGGTGTGCACCGGGTGCGGTCCGTCGTCGAAGGTGAGGCAGAGGACGTGGTCGGTGTCGATCGTCTCTACGGGCCGTACCGTCGCATCCGGCCCGGACCGGGCGCGGTGTGTTGCCAGCGGGGGGTGGGTGCGGAGTGCCATCGGTCGGACCTTCCGGGTTGGCGTTTCTGAGGGACCGGTGGGCCGGGTGGAGCTGCGCGCTCCACCCGGCTCACTCGGAGATCGATTGTTAAAGGGGCCCCTCCTCTATCGCAGGCGTTAACAAGGGGCCCTTCCTTGCACGTCAGCGGCGGGGTTTGGGCGTGATGCGCGGCAGGACGTACGGCGGCCCGGCGAAGATCAGGTCGGACTTGATCTCGTGGTACGCCCGCTTGGGCTGGTAGTTCTCGTCGTAGATGGTGGCCAGGCCCTCAGGCGGGTTGTCGAACCAGGTCGGCACCCAGGAGTGCTTGTCACTGAAACCCCAGACGGTGAACGAGATGCAACTGCGGACGGCGAGGCAGGCCTTCATCAGCACGCTGAAGTTGGCCGCCGACGCCTGCAATCTGGGGTTGATCTCCGCCGAGTCGCCGGCCTGGACCGCCTCGGTCATCTCGCTGCGGACGTCGACCTCGGTGAACGCGGTTGCCAGGCCGAGCGCGGTGAACCTCTTCAGCGCGTCGGTTACCTGGAGGGTGTCGTAGTTGCCGTACTGGGTGCCCAGGTGGCCCTGGCTGCCGACGCCGTCGATCGGGACGCGCTGGGCGAGCAGTCCCTTGACCATGTCGTAGACGAACTGGGTCTTGTCGTTGGCCGGGTTACCGGAGCCGAACGCCTCGATGTTGTAGTCGTTGTAGAACAGCAGCACCTTGGGGTCGGCGGCGCGGGCCCAGCGGAATGCGTCGGCGAGGTAGCCGGGGCCGAGGTGCTGGGCCCAGAAGCCCTTGTAGTGCAGGGTGGGCGGGTTGTCCCACGGGTCGCTGACGGCCTCGTTGACCACGTCCCACTGGGAGATCTTGCCCTTGTACCGGCTGACCACGGTGGTGATGTGCTTGCGCAGCAGTTCGCGCAGCTCCTGCTTGCTGATGGAGCCGTCTTCGACGCCGCTGGTCAGCCAGCCGGGCAGCTGGTTCTGCCAGACCAGCACGTGGCCGCGTACGGTCTGCTTGTTGCGTTTGGCGAAGTCGATGAGCTGGTCGGCCGGGGCCCAGTCGTAGTTGCCGCGAGTGGGCTCCAGGCTCTCCCACTTCATCACGTTCTCCGCGGTGACCGAGGAGAACTCGGTGGCGGTGATCTGGCGGTACCGCGGGTCGTTGGCGTTGTTGAGCGCGGCCATGTCGACCGCGGTGCCGATCTGGAGGCCGTGGCGCAGGGCGAGCGTGCGCAGGCTCTGCGCGGTCGGGTCGTAGGGCCGGCTCGCGGTGGCCGGCACGGTGTTCAGCGCCGTGACGGTCGCGACGGCGACCGCGCCGACGGCCATCCATCGTCTCAGCTTCATCTGCCTTCCTTTCGATACTCAATCGAGAGACGTCGATCTTGAAGGGTGGGCCCCGGGCCAGGTTCTGCTCGGGTGGAAGCGGCGATCGGGCCGCGGGTGTCGAGAGCTCGTGCCGATCGCGGGTGACGCCGATAGTTCCAGATCGAAACCGGAAACTTGGTCGAAACATTAGGGCTATCGATGCCCTTGGTCAACCACGAAAGCTTCCGGAAATCCACTGTGTGGGCTGCTGGGGCCGTCGGCCAGGTGACCGGAAACTTTCGGAGCCGTCAGGTCGCAGCGCGGCATCGCCGGTCGGTGGCTGGCCGGCGGGCTCGACCTGCCACGACGGCGGGAGCCGGTGCGGGCGGACGTTTCGTGCCGGGTGAATCCAGGTGGTGGTGTCGGGCCGGGCGGAGGCCGCCCGGCCCGGGTCGGTCGGGCCGGAGTCAGTGTTCGAGATAGGTGGCGTGGTCGAAGTCGGCGTAGCGGCCGTCCCCGCCGAGGTCCTGCACCCAGAGCCCGAGGAACGAGCCGGTGAAGCCCCACGCGGCGGGTTCGCCGTCGATGATCAGCGCGGCGTGCTCGTCGGACAGGATGGTGGCGTCCAGTTCGACGGGCACCGGCTGCCAGCCGTGGCCCAGGTCGTAGGCGAAGCGCAGCACCGGGCCGTCGAACGTCACCCGCAGGACGACCCGTCGGGCGCCGCCGGTGTCGACCGTGAGTTGCGGGTACGCGGTGCGCCGGCCGCTGTCGCAGCTGAGCAGTTCCAGCACGATCCGCCCGTCGTCGGCGCGGGTCAGGTAGAGGTAGTGCCAGTTCTGGGTGTTGTAGTAGCCGGTGATCCCGGCCAGGTGGCGGTGGTCGCCGGGGTCGAACTCGACGACGGTCTCCAGCGAGCAGTGTGCCGCCCCCGCCCGCCGCGCCACCAGGCTCGGCGTCTGCTTCCCGACCGGCGACTGTCCACCGTAGACGCGCAGGTGCGACGGACGGGACCGCAGGTCGATCCAGTCGTCGGTGGCCGGCCGGCGCAGGGTCGACCACCAGGTGGCCAGCTCGGGCGTTTCGAAGTGGTCGGTGGCCGGTTCGTGGGGCCACGGCTGGGCCGGCAGGTCCGGGGCGGGGATCTCGTCGGCCGGGACGCCGCCGGGGATGCTGGGCCAACCGCCCGCCGACCAGTCGACCTTCTGCAGGGCGGTCTCCCGGCCGAGCACGCAGTTGCCCAGCGGGGTGTAGGGGCGGCCCACCAGGTGGGCGAGGTACCAGTCGCCGTGCTGGGTGCGTACCAGGCTGCCGTGGCCGGCCTTCTGCAGGGCGAGGTCCGGCCGGCCGACGGAGCTGAGCAGTGGCCCGGCCGGGTCGACCTCGTACGGGCCGAACAGCTCGCGCGAGCGGGCGACGGTGACCTGGTGCTCCCAGCTGGTGCCGCCCTCGGCGGTGACCAGCCAGTACCAGCCGTCGTGGCGGTAGAGGTGCGGCGCCTCGGTCAGGCCGACCTCGGTGCCGGTGAAGATGATTCGGGCCTGGCCGACCAGCTTCCGCCGGGCCGGATCGTACTGCTGGATCTCGATGCCGCCGAATCGGTCGCGGCCCGGCCGCCAGTCGGCGCTCATCGACAGCAGCCAGGTCGTGCCGTCGTCGTGGAACAGCGAGGCGTCGAAGCCGTGCGAGTGCAGTCGCACCGGGTCCGACCATGGGCCGGCGATGTCCGGCGCGGTGGTGAGGAAGTTCTGCGCGTCCCAGTACCCGCTGGCGAAGCTGGCCACGTCGCTGTAGACGAGGTGGAACAGCCCGTCGTGGTAGGTCAGGTCCGGTGCCCAGATCCCGTTGGAGTCGCCGCAGCCGCGCAGGTCGAGCAGGCGGCGTTCGGTGACGATGCCGCCCAGGGCGCGCCAGTGCACGAGGTCCTTCGAGTGGTGCACGCGTACGCCCGGGTACCACTCGAAGGTCGAGGTGGCCAGGTAGTAGTCGTCGCCGACACGCAGGATGGACGGGTCCGGGTGGAAGCCGGTGAGCACGGGGTTGCGGATCGACCGGGCTGTGGCCACGTCTGCGATCTCGGTCGACATGTTCGACTCCTTCAATTTCTGGTCCCGGTGTTTTTCCGGAAGTCTCCACTCCGGAAGCTCCAGAATTCCGCTCACGGTAGCGGCTGGGGTCCGCGTGCGACACCCCCTTGACCGCACGCGTCAACGCGTCGTAACGTGCCGGCCATCACATCGAAAATACCGGCAGCGGGCTGAAACTTCCGGGCCGTGTTTCCGCACCTTCCGCCGACTGGGGCGGCACTCCGAGCACCTCAGACGTTCTCGAAGGGATGAACGATGACAGCGCACATCTCCCGCAGGTCGCTGCTGGGTCTGGCCGGCATGGGCACCGGCGCGCTCCTGCTCGGCGCCTGTGGCGGCGGGGAGTCCGGCGACCCGGACGGCCCACAGACGATCAACTGGTGGCACATCCAGAACACCGAGCCCATGCTGCCGGTCTGGGCGGAGATGGCCAAGGAGTACGAGACCGCGCACAACAACGTCAAGGTCGAGATCCAGCCGCTGGAGAACGAGGCGTTCAAGGCCAAGCTGACCACCGCGACCCAGGCCGGTTCACCGCCGGACCTGTTCCAGTCCTGGGGCGGCGGCGTGTTGCAGCAGCAGGTCGACGCGGGCCTGGTCAAGGACATCACCAAGGACGTGGAGCCGTGGGTCGGCGAGCTGCTGCCGGCGGCGCTGCAGCCGTACACCCTGGACGGCAAGATCTACGGCATTCCGTTCGACATCGGCATGATCGGCTTCTGGTACAACAAGGACCACTTCGACAAGGCCGGCATCACCTCGCCGCCGGCGACCTGGGCCGCCCTGCTGGACGCGGTCGGCAAGCTCAAGGCCGCCGGCACGGTGCCGGTCGCCCTCGCCGGTAAGGACAAGTGGCCGGGGCACTACTACTGGGCGTACCTCGCGATGCGCATCGGTGGCCTGGAGGCGCTGAAGCAGGCGGCCGAGCAGAAGAACTTCGACACCCCGGACTTCGTGGCCGCCGGCGAACGGTTCAAGGAGCTGATCGACCTGAAGCCGTTCCAGCGGGGTTTCCTGGGCGCGGAGTACGGCTCGCCCGACGGCCAGGCCGCGACGATGGGCAACGGCGGCGCCGCGATGGAGCTGATGGGCCAGTGGGCTCCCGCCGTCCAGGCGTCGTCGTCGACCAGCAAGAAGGGCATCGGCGACCGGCTCGGCTTCTTCACCTTCCCGGCCGTCGACGGTGGCAAGGGCGTGGGCACGGACGCCTTCGGCGGCGGCAACGGCTTCGCGGTCGGCCGCAACGCGCCGGCCTCGACCGTGGACTTCCTGCGAATGCTGCTGGAGGTGGGCAACCAGCGCAGGTCCGCCGCGACCGGTGCCGTGCTGCCCACCAACAAGGCCGCCGCCGACGGGATCAAGGACCCGAACAACCAGGTCGTGGCGGCCAGCCTGGCCAGCGCGACCGGTTTCCAGCTCTACCTCGACCAGGCGTACCCGCCGGCGGTCGGCCAGCAGATCAACGACAGCGTCGCCGAACTGGTCGCCGGCACCAAGCGGCCGGACCAGATCGTCAAGGACATCACCACGGTGGCGAAGAGCCAGTAGCGATGCCCGCGAGCCGAACCCCGTACGACGACCGAGTGGAGCGGGCACGATGAGTCCCTCACCGGTGACCGGTCTGCGACGCGACGTCGCGGTGCCCGACCTCGCGCCGGCGGTCCCGGCGGCCCACAGTGGCCGCCGGGACCGTTCCCGCGGGCTGGTCACCATCGCCCTCTTCCTGGCCCCGGCCCTGGTGCTGTTCCTGCTGCTGGTCATCACGCCGATCCTGGTGGCGGCGTACGCCAGCATGTACAAGTGGAACGGCTTCGGCCTGCCGGAGGACTACGTCGGCCTGGACAACTTCACCCGGGCCTTCAGCGACCCCGTCTTCCAGGGTGACCTGTGGCGGGCCGGGATCCTGATCGTGCTGTCGCTGGTGATCCAGCTGCCCGCGTCGCTCGGTCTGGCGATGCTGCTCAACCAGCCGCTGCGCGGACGCAGCGTCTACCGGCTGCTGTTCTTTGCCCCGTACGTGCTCTCCGAGGTCACCACGGCGGTGCTGTTCACGCTGGTGTTCTCGCCGAACCGGGGGTTGGGTGACGCCCTGTCGGGTCTGCTCGGGGTGGAAGCCGTCTTCGCCGACCCGGACACCGTGCTGTTCGCCCTGTTCCTGGTGATCTCTTGGAAGTACTTCGGCTTCCACATGATCCTCTACCTGGCCGGCCGGCAGAACATCCCGCGGGAGCTGACCGAGGCCGCCACCACCGACGGGGCGTCCAGCTGGCAGGTGTTCCGGCACGTGACGCTGCCGTTGCTCGGGCCTACCATCCGGATCAGCGTCTTCCTCTCCGTGATCGGCACCATCCAGCTGTTCGACATGGTCTGGGTGCTCACCGGCGGTGGGCCCATCCACGCCTCGGAGACCATGGCGGTGACGATGTTCCAGCACGGCTTCCGCCGCTTCGAGGTCGGCTACGCCAGCGCGATCAGCATCATCATGTTCCTGCTGAGCCTCGTGTTCGCCCTGTTCTACCAGCGGGTCGTCATGCGGCGGGACACCGAGGGCGCGATCACCACCAGGGGAGTCCAATGATGACCGCGCCGAAACCCGTGCAGCGGACCCGCCACCTTGGACTGCACCTGGTCTCCGTCGCCATCGGCGGGCTGATCGTGGTGCCCGTGCTCTTCGGCGTACTGGGCGGTTTCAAGGACAACGGGCAGCTGTCGACCAACCCGCTCGGGCTGCCGGAGCCGTGGGTGTTCGAGAACTACGTCGGCATCGTCGGTTCCGGGGTGTTCTGGCGGCAGTTGGGCAACAGCACCCTCATCGCGCTGGCCACCGCCGTCGTGGTGGTGGGCGCCGCGGCGTTGGCCTCGTTCGTCTTCGCCCGCTTCGCGTTCCGCGGCCGGGAGCTGCTGTTCACCCTGTTCGCGGTCGGGTTGATGTTCCCGTTCGCGGTGGCCATCCTGCCGCTGTTCATCCTGCTGCGCAGCATGGGCCTGCTGGACAATCCGCTCGGCGTGGTCCTGCCGCAGGCCGCCTTCGGGTTGCCGGTCACCATCATCATCCTGCGCCAGTTCTTCCGGACCATCCCCGCCGAGGTCGAGGAGGCGGCGACGTTGGACGGCTGCACGGCGTTCGGGTTCTTCTGGCGGATCCTGCTGCCGATGGCCCGGCCGGCGTTGGCCACCGTGTCGGTGCTGGCGATCGTGGCCAGCTGGAACAACTTCATGCTGCCGCTGGTCGTCTTCACCGACCAGAGTTGGTGGACACTGCCTGTCGGGGTCCAGGCGTTCCAGGGCCAGTACGCTGACGACACCGCCCGGGTGCTGGCGTACGTCGTACTGTCCATGGTTCCGGCGCTGGGCTTCTACGCCATAGCCGAACGTCAGCTCGTCGGCGGCTTGGCCGGCAGCGTCAAGGGATGAGCGAGCAGAGGAGGGCACCGGTGTGGCTGCCAACGACAACCGGACAGTGACCATCGCCGTGATCGCGCGCCTGGCCGGGGTTTCGGTGCCGACGGTGTCGCGCGTGATCAACGGTCGTTCGGATGTGGCCCCGCAGACCCGGGAGCGGGTGGAGGAGCTGCTGACCCGGCACGGCTACCGGCGCCGGCCGCCGAGCATGCGGGCGAGTTCCGGCCTGCTGGATCTGGTCTTTCCCGACCTCGACAGCCCGTGGGCGGTGGAGATCATCCGAGGCGTGGAGGATGTCGCCCACGCCGTGGGGGTGGGCACGGTGGTCTCCGCCATCCACCGCCGTACATCGTCGGCCAAGCAGTGGCTCGACAACATCCGGACCCGGTCCACCGAGGGCGTCATCTTCGTGACCTCCACCCTCGAACCGCCGCAGCAGGCCGATCTGCGCCGGCTCAACATCCCCGTGGTGATCGTCGACCCGGCCGGGGTGCCGGCCCAGGACGCGCCGACGATCGGCGCCACCAACTGGGCGGGCAGCCTGCGGGCGACGGAGTACCTGATCGGTCTGGGGCACCGGCGGATCGGATTCATCGCCGGGCTGCCGCAGCTGATGTGCAGCCGGGCCCGGATGGACGGCTACCGCGCGGCGCTGGAAACGGCCGGCATCCCCATCGACGACCGGCTGATCCAGCCGGGCAACTTCTATCACGAGGCCGGTTTCTCCGGTGGGGTGCGGTTGTTGGGGTTGGCGGATCCGCCGACGGCGATTTTCGCGTCGAGTGACCAGATGGCGTTGGGTGTGTACGAGGCGGTGCGGCAGCGGGGGCTGCGGGTGCCGGATGACATCAGTGTGGTCGGGTTCGATGATCTGCCGGAGGTGCGGTGGTGTTCGCCGCCGTTGACCACGGTGCGTCAGCCGTTGGCGGAAATGGGGATGTTGGCCGCCCGGACGGTGTTGCGGCTGGCCAAGGGCGAAAAGGTGGAGAGCCCACGGATCGAACTCGCCACCGAACTCGTCGTCCGGGACAGTGCGGCGGCGCCCAAGGGTTGACGGCCCGCTGGTCGGCCGGCCCGGCGGCTGTCCCGGGTCCACCGGGCGGCTCCGTGTGACCTGCACCAACTACCGGTAGGCGCGCGAAAATTCCGGCACTAGGGTGGGGACGGCAGCCGGCCGCCCGTCCCGGTCGCCCCTGGTCGCCGCACGGGCTGTCGCCATATCGGCTGGGCTAGGGAGTGCTGTGGTTGCCAGAGACACCCGCAAGGTCACCATCTCGGCGATCGCGGACCTGGCCGGGGTTTCGGTGCCCACGGTGTCGCGGGTGCTCAATGGTCGTTCGGACGTGGCCCCGCAGACCCGGGAGCGGGTGGAGGAGCTGCTGACCCGGCACGGCTATCAGCGCCGGCCGTCCAGCGTGCGAACGAGTTCGGGCCTGCTGGATCTGGTCTTCAACGACCTGGACAGCCCGTGGGCGGTGGAGATCATCCGGGGTGTGGAGGACGTCACGCACGCCGCCGGAGTGGGCACCGTGGTCTCCGCCATCCACCGCCGCACGTCGTCGGCCAAGCAGTGGCTCGACGGCATGCGCCGACGCGGCACCGAGGGCGTCATCTTCGTGACCTCGATGGTGGAGCCGCCGTTGCAGGACGAGCTGCGTCGGCTCGGCGTCGCGCTGGTCGTCGTCGACGCCGACGGCCTGCCGACCCGGGAGGCGCCGACGATCGGCGCCGCCAACTGGGTCGGCGGCCTGCGGGCGACGGAGTACCTGATCGGTCTGGGGCACCGGCGGATCGGATTCATCGCCGGGCCGCCGCAGCTGATGTGCAGCCGGGCCCGGATGGACGGCTACCGGGCCGCCCTGGAGGCCGCCGGGCTGGCCGTCGACGACGACCTCGTGTGCCCCGGGGACTTCTATCACGAGGCCGGTTTCTCCGGTGGGGTGCGGTTGTTGGGGTTGGCGGATCCGCCGACGGCGATTTTCGCGTCGAGTGACCAGATGGCGTTGGGTGTGTACGAGGCGGTGCGGCAGCGGGGGCTGCGGGTGCCGGACGACATCAGTGTGGTCGGGTTCGACGATCTGCCGGAGGTGCGGTGGTGTTCGCCGCCGTTGACCACGGTGCGTCAGCCGTTGGCGGAGATGGGGATGTTGGCCGCCCGGACGGTGTTGCGGCTGGCCAGGGGCGAGACCGTGGAGAGCCCCCGGGTGGAGTTGGCCACCGAGCTCGTCATCCGGGACAGCGCCGCCCCGCTCGGATAGCAGTCTATCGATAGTCTTCCGGAAGTTGTTGACGCCCGCGTCGGCCGGGGCCGACGATGGCAATCGCCAACCTTCGACGAAGGAGCCGGCCGGGGGTGCCCGCCGTGCCCGCGCGGCACCGCCCGACCGAGCCCGCGCTCCCGCCGGACAACCAGTCGTCCGGCGGGCGCGGGCGACCCGCCCCGCCTTCTGCCCTCGGCAGATCCGCTGAGGGTGAACGAGGTACCCGACCGGTGCAGCGGCCCGGCAGGGTGGACGGCATGAGACTTCTCATGCTGGGCGGGACGGGATTCGTGGGCGGGGCGACGGTCGCCGAGGCGGTCCACCGTGGCTGGTCGGTGACCGTGTTCAACCGGGGACGGCACGGGGCGCCTCCGCAGGGCGTACGCCGACTGGTGGGTGACCGGACGGCAGCCGACGGGCTGACCGCGTTGGCCGGTGGCGAGTGGGACCTCGTCGTCGACACCTGGGACGGCGCACCCCGGGCCGCGCAGGCGACCGCGCGGGCCCTGGCCGGCCAGGTCGGCCATTACGTCTACGTCTCCAGCGCGTCCGTCTACGCCCCACCCGTGGCGGCCGGCGCGACCGAGCAGGCGCCGGTGGCCGACGCCGACCCGGGCGCCGTCGACGGCGACTACCCGACGCTGAAAGCCGGTGCCGAGCGGGCGCTGCGCGAGGTCCTCGGCGACCGCGTGCTGCTCGCCCGGGCCGGGCTGATCATCGGCCCGGGGGAGGACATCGGCCGGCTGCCGTGGTGGCTGACCCGCATCGCCCGGGGCGGCGACGTGCTCGCACCCGGCCCGGCCGACCTGCCGGTGCAGTACGTCGACGTCCGGGACCTGGCGGCCTACCTGCTGGCCGCCGGGGCCGCCGGTCGCGGTGGAGCGGTCAACGTGGTGAGCCGGCCCGGGCACACCACCACCGGTGAGCTGCTCGCCGCCTGCCTTGCGGCCACCGGCGCCGACGCCCGGCTGCGCTGGGCCGACCCGGAACAGCTCCTCGCCGCCGGCGTGGAGCCGTGGAACGACCTGCCGATCTGGATCCCCCCGGGCCACGAGTACCGGTGGATGCAGCAGCTCGACGTCGGCCTCGCGTACGCCGACGGGCTGACCTGCCGGCCGGTGGCCGACACCGTGACGGACACCTGGTCGTGGCTGCGCCGGGTCGGTGCCGTCCCGGCCCGAGCCGGTCGGCCGGCCCGGGCGCCGGTCGGCCTCGACCCGGCCCGGGAAGCCACCCTACTTGCCGCGATCGGCGCGGAACAGCCGGCTCCGATGCCGCCCGGGTGACGCCGGATCGTCCTACGACAGGCGCACCGGCAGGTCCAGCACCTCGTCGACCGGCCGGCGGGGGGTGGGTCGTCCCGGCTGGCCGTACCCGATCCGCATCACCATCTGCGGGGTGCCGAACCGCCCCAGCGACATCCGCAGCTGTTCCCGCGCCGGCGGCACCTCGATCGGCTGGGAAAGCATCGACACGGACAGCCCGGCGTCGGTGGCGGTGAGCAGCACCCGCTGCAACGCCTGGCCGGCGACGACCTGGTCGACGGCGGTGTTGCCGGCCGAACCGAGCACCGCCACCAGCGGCTCTGCCTCGAAGTCCCGGCCCGGCGCCCGCTGCGGGCCGCCGAAGCCCCGCGCCGGGAGCAGGTCCTGCGGCTCGGCCTGCGGACCGCCGGCGGCTGCCGGTACCCCGTCGGGCGCGTGCGCGGCGCGTACCCACGCCTCCCGCTCCGCCCGGTAGGCCGGGTCACGTTCGAGCACCCGGTGCGCGCCGTGGGCGATCTCGGCGAACGCGTTGACCGCGCTGACCCCGATCAGCAGCTCCAGCCAGCAGTGCTCGGCCCGGGCCGCCTCGCCGAGCTGCCAGCGGGCGTCGGCCGGCACCGGGTCGGGCCAGAACGGGGCACGGTTGCTGAACCGGCGGGGGATGGCCGCGTACAGGTTCTGCTCGGCGG
>NZ_POTY01000189.1 GCF_003236315.1 Micromonospora craterilacus | reverse complement strand
GCCACGGGCCGATCCGAAGTCTCGGCTCGGCGCGGGCGTGGTCGTGATCTGGCGACTGCTTCATGACCCCGATCCGGCGAGGAACGCCGTTCCGCCGACGGCACAGAACGTCGATTATGCGTGCCCCGCGTCACCTCCCGCCACGCCTTGTGCCGCCAAAGTGGACGGAGAGTGCGGCCGTCCCACATAGCAGATCAACGAGCGCCGTGGGCGTTGTCCACAACGCAGCTGGTTATCCACAGATCGGCTCCTCGGGGCGGCGATCGGGACGGTGCCGGAGGCAGGGTTCGGCTCAGCGAACCCGCGCCGACCACCTGGAGGCCGCGATGCCACCCCGTACCGCCGTCCCGCCGCACCGGCGCCCGCCGCTGGTCGTCACCTCGGACGGTGACCTGCTCGACGATCTGCTCCGGCTTGCCGCCGCCGGGGGCGTCGAGGTGGAGGTCGCCACCGATCCGGCCGCGGCCCGGACCCGCTGGCAGCCTGCCCCGCTGGTGCTCGTCGGCACCGACCAGGCGCAGCCCTGTTTGCGGGCGCGGCTGCCCCGGCGGTCACGCCTGGTCCTGGTGGGCCGGGCCGGCGACGTCGAGTCCGGCTGGCAGGTGGCCGATCTGCTCGGTGCCGAGCACGTCGCCGTGCTGCCGGCGGCCGAGCCGTGGCTGGTCGACCGGTTCACCGAATGCGGGGTCGAGGGTGCGGCCACCGCCCGGGTCGTCGCCGTGTTGGGTGGCCGGGGCGGCGCCGGCGCCAGCATCCTGGCCGGTGGGCTCGCGGTCACCGCCGCCCGTGCGCGGCTGCGGACGCTGCTGCTCGACGCCGATCCGCTCGGCGGCGGTCTCGACCTGGTGCTCGGCTGGGAACAGCTGGAAGGTTTGCGCTGGCCGGCGCTGACCGGGGCCGACGGGCGGGTCGACGCGCCGGCCCTGGTCCGGGCGCTGCCCAGCCGGGGCGACCTGGTGGTGCTCTCCTGGGATCGGGGTGACCTGGTCGCCGTCCCGGCCGAGGCGATGGCGGCCACCCTGGACGCCGCCCGGCGCGGCCGGGACTTCGTGGTGGTCGACCTGCCCCGGCAGCTCGACGACGCGGCCGTGACCGCGCTCCAGGCCGCCGACCGGGTGTTCGTGGTGGTGCCCGCCGAGCTGCGGGCGACCGCTGCTGCGGCCCGGGTGGTCGCGGCGGCCGCGCCGCACTGTCACGACCTGTCGGTCATCGTCCGCGGCCCGGCTCCCGGGGGGCTCCGCGCGATCGAGGTGGCCAGGGCGCTCGGCCTGACCCTCGCCGGCACCCTGCGCCCCGAGCCGGGGCTCTGTCGTGGGTTGGAGCGGGGCGAGGCTCCTGCGGCCGGCGGGCGCGGCCCGTTGGCCGAGCTCTGCCAGCGGATCGTCGCCGACCTGACCGGCCAGCGCGCGGCGGGTGCGGCGTGACCGGGGAGACGCTCGCGGCCCGCGTGCGGCAGCGGATCGCCACCGCCGCGACGCCGGTCACCCCGGCGGCCATCGTCTCCGCGGTACGCGCCGAGCCCGACGCCGCCGTCCTCGGGGACACCGCCCTGCTACGGATGGCCGACCGGGTACGCGATGACCTGGTGGGCGCCGGCCCGCTCGCCCCGCTGCTCGCCGACCCCGAGGTGACGGACGTGCTGGTCAACGGGACCCGGGTGTGGGTCGACCGGGGGCAGGGGCTGCACCAGGTCCCGGTGCCGGTGGGCACCGTCGACGATGTCCGCCGGCTCGCCCAGCGACTCGCCGCCGGTGCTGGTCGCCGTCTGGACGACGGTGCGCCGTGCGCGGACGCACGGCTGGCCGACGGTACGCGGCTGCACGCCGTCCTGCCACCGGTGGCGACCGACGGACCGTACCTGTCGCTGCGTACCTTCCGGCAACGACCGTTCACCCTGGACGAGCTGGTCGCACAGGGCGCCGTGGCCCGGCCGGTCGCCCCGGTGCTCGCCGCGGTGGTGGCGGCCCGGCTCGCGTACCTGGTGATCGGTGGCACCGGCTCCGGCAAGACCACCCTGTTGAACACGCTGCTCGGGATGGTGCCGACCACCGAGCGGATAGTGCTGGTCGAGGACGCCGCCGAGCTGCGGCCGGTGCACCCGCACGTGGTGGGGCTGCAGGCCCGGACGGCCAATGTGGAGGGCTCCGGCGCGGTCGGCCTGAGCGAGCTGGTCCGGCAGGCGTTGCGGATGCGACCGGACCGACTGGTGGTCGGCGAGTGCCGGGGCGGCGAGGTGGTCGACCTCCTCGCCGCCCTCAACACGGGTCACGACGGCGGCGCCGGGACCCTGCACGCCAACGCCCCGTCGGACGTACCCGCCCGGCTGGAGGCGCTCGGTCTGCTCGGCGGGTTGCCGCGTGCGGCGCTGCACGCGCAGGTGGCCGCAGCGCTCCAGGTGGTGTTCCAGATCCGCCGTACGCCGCAGGGGCGGATGCTGGAGTCGATCTGCCTGCTGCTGCCGGAGGGTCCGGACCGTCTGGTCACCACGGTTCCGGCGTGGATCCGCGGTCGGGGGCTCGGCCTCGCGGCGCGGGCGCTCGGCACCTTGATCCAAGGTCGTGACGTGCCGGTGCCGCCGATCCTGTGCGAGCCCTGGCCGGGATCGGCGGGTCCGGCATGAGCGAGCGTCAGCGAACGGATCACCGGCGCGGTGCGTTGGTGCCTCAGAGCGGTACGCAGCGAAGCGGAGTGCCGGCATGAGCGGCGCGTACTGGTGGGTGATGGCACTGCTGGTGCTGACGGCCGTGGCGGTGCGCCCGGTCCGCGGGCGGCTGATTCCGGGAGGGGCGACGTCGGGCCGGGCAAAGGTCGACGATCCGCTGGTCGACTGGGTCGTCGCGTTGCGCGAGTCGGGCGACGCCGAGCAGGCCGGCGGCGACGGTCCGGGCGAACCGCTGCGGGTCTGGCCGCGCCCGACCGGCGTCGGGTGGCCGGCGCTCATCGGCGGGCCCGCGACGGGCTCAGCGTCCCGCCCTGCCGCCGGCGTAGCCGCCCCGGCCCGGCCGGCGAGCTGGGCCGGGGCCACCTCGACCGCGCAGCGGACGGGAGCGGGCCAGCCGAGGGCGATCTCGACCGCGCAGCGGACGGGAGCGGGCCAGCCGAGGGCGATCTCGACCGCGCAGCGGACGGGAGCGGGCCAACCTAGGGTGACTTCGACCGCGCAGCAGACGGCCGCGAGCGGGCCGAGGGTGACTTCGACCGCGCAGCGGACGGGAGCGGGCCAGCCGAAGGTGATCTCGACCGCGCAGCGGACGGCCGCGAGCGGGCCGGGCAGCAGCGGCGACGGCGGTCCCGATCGGTCGGGCCGACCCGGGTGGCGAACACCGGCCGCGAGCCGGCCAGGGACGTGGTCGGCGTCGCCGCGCCGCGCCCTGCTGCTGACCATGCTGTTCGGCGTGGGGATCGGCTGGCTGCTGGCCGGTCCGGTGGCGGCGGTTGCCCTGGCCGGGTACGGCGTCCTGGGCGTGCGGGCGCTGCTGCGACGCCGTGCGGCGGCGGTGGCGGCCCGGGTGCACCGGGAGCGGTTGGACCAACTGTGCGCCCTGGCCGCAGATCTGCGGGCCGGGCTGCCGGTGATGGTGGCGGCCGAGGCGTTGGGTCTCGCCCGCCCGTCCACGGCGGTCATCGGTGGGCCCGCCGCGCCACTCCGGAGCGGCGAGCCCCTCGCGGAAGCTGACCGACCTGACGCAGCCGACCGGATCGCGGCCGTTGAGCGGGTTGCCGCGTCCGGCGGAGCCCGGCGGCCCGGCCGAGCCGTCTTGTCGTCGGAAGGGTTCGAGGTGCCCGACGCCCCGGTGCCGCCAGACGCCGACGCTCTGCCGGACCGCCCCGGGCGGCTGGCGCGGGCGGCGGTGCGGCTCGCCGACCGTACGGGCGCACCGCTGGCCGAGTTGGTGGAGCGGATCGAGGCCGACGCCCGGTCGACGGACCGCGGGTTGGCCGCCGCCGGGGCCCAGGCAGCGGGTGCCCGGGCCACCGCGTGGCTGCTGGCTGCCCTGCCACTGGGTGGCATCGGCCTTGGCTACGGGATCGGGGTCGACCCGCTCGATGTCCTGCTGCACACCCCGATCGGCGGCGGCTGCGCGATCGCCGCCGTCGCCCTCCAGGTGGTCGGCCTGCTCTGGGCGGAACGCCTCGGCACGGTGCCGACCGGGGGAAGCTGATGTCCGGCATGCCGCTGGCCATGGGCTGCCTGGCCGTCGCGGCCCTGCTCGCCGTCGTGGCCGTCGGTCGGCACCGTCCCCAGCGGCGGCTACGGCGGCTGGCCCGTGGGAGGCCACCGAGCGGTACCCGGCCCACCCGGCCGCCCCGGCGCGGTGCCGGCGACGGTCCGCCTGGTTCCCCGGCCAGCCGACGGCTGGACATCGTCCGGCTCGCCGCCGGGCTGGCCGGCGTCGCCGTGGCCGTGCTGCTTGAGGGATGGCCCGGCCTGGTGGCCGCGCTGCCCACGGCCGTGCTGCTCGACCGGATGCTCCGGCGGATCGAGCACCCGGCCGTTCGGACCCGACGGCTCCGTGCCGCCGCCGACCTTCCGCTGGCCGCTGACCTGCTGGCAGCGGCGCTGCGGGCAGGTGCGCCGGTGGAACGCTCGGTGCTCGCGGTGGCCGACGCGCTCGGTGGCCCGCTCGCCGACCAGCTCAGTCGGGTCGGCCGGACGTTGCAGCTGGGCGGTGTGCCGCAGGAGGCGTGGGCGCACCTGGCCACGGTGCCGGGCGGGCAGCGGGTCGCCACCGCGGCGGTTCGGTCGGCGAGCAGCGGGGCGGCCCTGGCCGGGGCGCTGACCCGGCTCGCCGACGATCTGCGCGCCGACCGGGCCACCGCGATCGAAGCGGCTGCCCGCCGGGCTGGCGTGCTGATCGTGCTGCCCCTGGGCCTCTGCTTCCTGCCCGCCTTCATTCTCGCCGGTCTGGTGCCGGTGATCGTCGCCGTCCTCGGCGACGTGCTGTGAACCCATCGAGAAAGGACGAACACGTGCGCAGAATCCTCGCCCGCCTTCGCGGGGACGCCGGGATGAACACCGCGGAGTACGCCGTCGGGACGCTCGCGGCGGTCGCCTTCGCCGGCATCCTGCTGAAGGTGCTGACCTCGGACAGCGTGCAGTCCGCGTTGACCGCCGTCGTTGACCGGGCACTGAAGTGACCGGGCGCCGGCCGGCCGGTCGCGACCGAGGCTCCTTCACCGCCGAGATGGCGGCCGGTCTGCCGGCGCTGATGCTGCTTCTGCTCGCTGGCCTGACCGCCGTCAACGCGGTCAGCACCAAGGCGGCCTGCCTGGACGCGGCCCGGGAGGCGGCCCTGGCCGCCTCCCGGGGCGAGGAGGGCGTGGCGGCCGGCAGCCGGCACGCCCCATCGGGTGCCGAGGTGGCCGTGGTCGTGGAGGGCGAGCGGGTCCGGGCGACGGTCCGGGCGCCGGTCCGTGCCCTCGGCGCCGACCTGCCGGCGCTGACCGTCGTGGCCACGGCGGTCGCGGCCGTCGAGCCGGGCATACCGGACCCACAGCCATGACCGCCGCCAAGGACCGGGGCCGGGATCGTGGTGGCGCGACCATATGTCTGTTGGCGGTGGGGCTGTTGTTCGTCGCGGGCGGCCTATTCGGCGCCGGGGTCGGTGCGGCGCGGGTGGCACGTCAGCAGGCCCGGGTCGCCGCCGACTTCGGTGCTCTGGCCGGAGCAGGCCGAGCCCTGCAGGGCGAGACGGTGGCGTGCGACCGGGCCCGGGAGATCGTCGCCAGCAACCGCGCCCGCTTGGTCTGGTGCCGACTTGACGGGCTCGACGTGCTGGTCACGACCGAAGTGACCGTAGATCCGTTGCCCGGCCTGACTCGCGTGGCCACGGTCACCGCCCGAGCCGGCCCGCTACGCGGCTGACCGGCATCGGGGGGCGTTGGTCCATGAGTCCGATGTCTCAGAGACATAGATATGTCTCTGAGACATCACGCCAATGAGAAGGGTGGCGGCGCCGGGAGGGTCAGCGGCCCTGGAGAGCGTCGAGGGCGACCGCCATGGCGATCACCAACCGCCGGTCGATCTGCGGGTTCTGGACCTCGACGACGTACCGGTCGCGCAGGCCCCACTTCTTGACCACGGTGAAGACGGGCTGGCCGTTCGCCACGAAGTCGAAGTGGTACGGCAGCCAGGACAGCGACTCGGCGAAGCGGCGCAGCAGGGCGACCGGCATGCTGCGCTCCTGGCCGGTGACGTTGGGCAGGCCGGCCTGCTCGACGTGCCAGGTCGAGCGGAGCAGGGACTGCGCGAAGTCCTTGCGGAACAGGCCGATCGGGTTGCCGGCGTGGTCAGTGACGTCGTACGTGGCACCGAGGTCGAGCCGCTGCCGGGCCTTGAACCCGAGCAGCGGCTGCTGCTTGGTGTCGTCGGCGTAGATCGTCACCTGCTCCTTGAAGGCGAGCCGCTTCTGCTGGGCGAACGCCAGCAGCCCACCTTCGGAGCCGTCCGGTGCGACGCTGTGGACCTCGTACTGGTTGACCATGAACCGCAACCGCTGGCGGATGTGGAACTGGTGCTGCGCCTGCAAGCTATCGAGCTGCATGAAATCTCCTCAACTGTGGTGCGCCGGAGTGTCGCACAGCCCGGCAACCCCGCCCGATCAGTGGAACGGAGTCGGTCGAGGGTTACTGCGGCAGGTTGGCCAGCACCACGTCGAGCACCCGGATGGCATCCGGCTTGGAGAGCGGGTTGTTGCCGTTGCCGCACTTCGGCGACTGCACGCAGGACGGGCAGCCGGCCTCGCAGCCACACTCGGCGATCGCGTCGCGGGTGGCCCGCAGCCAGGCCGCCGCCATGCCGTACGCCCGCTCGGCGAAGCCAGCCCCGCCGGAATGCCCGTCGTAGACGAAGACGGTCGGCGCCTCGGTGTCCGGGTGCACCGCCGTGGACAGCCCGCCGATGTCCCACCGGTCACAGGTGGCGACCAGCGGCAGCAGCCCGATCGCCGCGTGCTCGGCGGCGTGCAGCGCGCCCGGCACGTCGGCCGGGTTCACCCCGGCCGCGGCGAGCGACTCCGGGGAGAGGGTGAACCAGACCGCGACGGTACGCAGCTCCCGCGTCGGCAGGTCCAGCGGACGGGTGTCGATCACCTCGCCGGTGGCGATCCGTCGCCGCTGGTACGACACCACCTGGCTGGTCACGTCCACCTCGCCGAGGAACAGCCCGACCGGCCCGGCGTCGACGTACGAGCGCACCGACACCACCGACAGCGAGGTGACGTCCCGTGCGTGGGTGGACCAGTCCGGCTCCTCGGGGCGCACCAGCGCGCACCCGTCGTCGAGGTCCAGCGCGTCGACCACGTAGGACACCCCCTGGTGCAGGTAGACCGCGCCGTGGTGCAGCAGGAAGTGCGACGAGCCGCCGTCGACGGTGCCGAGCAGCCGGCCGGTCGCCGCCTCCACCACGCAGACCGGAGCGCCACCCTCGCCGCGCAGGTCCACCTCGGGGCGTTCCCGGTGCCGCCAGTACCAGCCCGTCGGCCGCTGCCGCAGCGCACCCGCGTCGACCAGCGCCGCGACGGCCTCCTTCGCGCCGTCACCGAAGTGTTCCAGGTCGGCCGCGGTCAGTGGTGCCTCGGCCGCGGCGCAGGCCAGTTGGGGGCCGAGCACGTACGCGTTGGCCGGGTCGAGCACGGTGGCCTCCACCGGTGCCCCGAAGACCGCCTCCGGATGGTGCACCAGGTAGGTGTCCAGCGGGTCGTCCCGGGCGACCAGCACCGCGAGGGCCTCCTGGCCGGAGCGCCCGGCACGGCCGGCCTGCTGCCACAGCGACGCTCGGGTCCCCGGGTATCCGCAGATCAGCACCGCGTCCAGGCCGATCAGGTCGACGCCCAGCTCCAGGGCGTTGGTCGAGGCCAGCCCGAGCAGGTCACCGTGCAGCAGCGCCCGCTCCAGTTCCCGACGCTCCTCGCGCAGGTAACCGGCCCGGTACGCGGCGACCCGGTCGCCGAGCCCGGGTACCGCCTCGTCGAGGCTGCGCCGGGCGCTGGTCGCCACCACCTCGGCCCCCCGCCGGGAACGGACGAAGGCCAGCGTGCGCACGCCGGCGGCGACGGTGTCGGCGAGCAGGTCGGCGGTCTCCCGCAGCGCCGACCGGCGGACCTGGACGAGATCGGCCGGTTCCCCGGCCGCGGGTGGCCGGCGGCCGGCGGGCGATGCGCCGGTGGACAGCGTCGGGCCGGCATTGCGCACGGCACCGTCGAGCGGCGTGTCGGTGTCGGCATCCGGTGTGGACGGCACGGCGTCGGGCGCCCGGCGGGGTGGCGGCGCGGGGGACGCGGTCGGGTCGGGTGGCAGCAGCGGCGGCTCCCAGAGCGCGAAGGTCACCCCGGCACGCGGCGAGGTGTCCTCGGTGACGGCTGTCACGGGCAGGCCGGTCAGCCGGCTGGCCGCCGCGGCCGGGTCGCCCGACGTCGCCGAGGCCAGCACGAAGGTCGGGCCGGGGGTGCGCCCGTAGCGCGCGCACTGCCGACGCAGCCGCCGCAGCACGTGGGCGACGTGTGAGCCGAACACACCCCGGTAGACGTGACACTCGTCGACCACCACGTACGCCAGGCGGCGCAGGAATCCCGACCACTGGGCGTGACCGGGCAGGACGCCGTGGTGCAGCATGTCCGGGTTGGTCAGCACGAACCGGGAGTGCTGTCGGATCCACTCCCGCTCGGCGCGCGGGGTGTCGCCGTCGTAGCAGGCCGGGCGTACGCCTTCGATCTCCAGTGCCGAGACGGCGCGCAACTGGTCGGCGGCGAGTGCCTTGGTCGGTGCCAGGTAGACCACGGTGGCGCGGGGGTCGGCGAGCAGGGTGGCCAGCGCGGGCAACTGGTACGCCAGGGACTTGCCGGACGCGGTGCCGGTGGCCACCACCACGTGCTGGCGGTCGTACGCCAGGCTGGCCGCCTCGGCCTGGTGCCGCCACGGCGTCGCCACGCCGCATCGGGCGTACGCCGCGCGCAGTTCCTCCGGGGCCCAGCGTGGCCACGGCGCCGGCACGCCCGCCCGGGGCGGCACCCGTTCGACGTGGGTGACCGGGTCGGTGGCGTGCCGCTGCCGGAGCCGGCGCAGCAGTGCGTCCGGCGCGACGGCCAGCGCGGCACCCGGCGGCAGCTCGGGGCCGCGGCCGGCGGATACGCTGGCTGCCGAGGTCACGTCCTGCACTCTCGCACTGGTGTTCGGAAATGGGAAATCGGCGTGCCGGGTAGGGGAAAGAACTGCCCCCGGTGAGTCGTCGGGCGGGCCGGGGGGTAGTGGTTGAATGCCCTGAGAGTTTACGGCTGCGCGAGGGAGGACCGATGGAGCTGTCGCTGGCGACCCGTACCGTGGGGGAGCACACGGTACTCGAGGTCGGCGGTGAGGTGGACGTCTACACCGCCCCCCGTCTGCGCGAGCGGCTCCTCGAACTGATCGACGCCGGGGCGCGGCACGTGGTGGTCGACCTCGGTCGGGTGGACTTCCTCGACTCCACCGGGCTCGGTGTGCTGGTCGGCGCGCTCAAGCGGCTGCGTACCGCCGACGGCACCTTTGCCCTGGTCTGCGACAAGGAGCCACTGCTCAAGATCTTCCGGATCACCGCGCTGGACCAGGTATTTCCGCTGCATTCTACGGTCGAAGCGGCGACCGGCGCTGGCGCGTGATGGCCACGGTCCGGCTCTCCTTCTCGCCGGCTCCGGTGCATGTGCGCACCGCCCGCCTGGTCGGTGTGGCGGTCGCCCGCCGGGCGGGAGTCCGCGAGGACCTGCTCGACGAGGTACGCCTGGCCATCGGCGAGGCGTGCACCCGCGCGGTCGCCCTGCACCGCCAGTACGGCCTGGCCGACCCGGTGCTGGTGGAGATGTCCGACGCCGGGGTGTACGCGGTGCGGGTGGTGGACCGGGCGCCGATCGAGGCGGGCATCGGCCTGGCCGCCCTGGACGCCGACCAGTTGGCCAACGAGTCGCTGAACGAGGACGACCTCACCACCGGCGTCGGCTTCGCCCTGCTCGCCGGCTTCGTCGAGGATCTCCAGGTTCGTCCGGTCGAGGACGGCATCGGCACCGAGGTCCGGATGGTCTGGCCGGTCAACCGCTGACCGATTCTCACCGTCGCGCCGCCACCCGCAGCAAAGCCATGCGGCCGCCTTCCCTGACCTGGGAATGCGGCCGCATCGTCATGGACCCGTTCCTATATCAGATTTCGGTTCATAACACAGCGACGAAGATCATCGAGGCAGGGTGGCACCTCCCTGTGACCTCGAACACTGCGGAGGGCTACAGTACCCGGGTTGTCAGCAAGTGATCCACCGCGCAGCCAGCGCAGATGGGCGTCCGTCGCTGGTTCGCCGGGGTGGGTCGGCGCGCGCTTGCGAATTCGCATCCAGGCGCCGTTCGGTGCGTCTCCACCGGCCGGCGCGTTGTTCGGCACAGGAGGACACAGATGTCCGACACCTTGGCCGCCGAGGGCGGCGGAATCGCCGTCGACGGCGGGATCTCCCTCACCGGAGCCAATGTCACGTACGTCGTCATCGCCGCGGTGATCGCGCTGGTCGCGCTCGCCTTCGCCGCCGCGTTGACGAAAACCGTGCTGGCTGCCGGCACGGGCACCAACAAAATGCAGGAGATCTCCGGGGCCGTTCAGGAGGGCGCCTCGGCCTACCTGCGCCGGCAGTTCCGGACCCTGGCGATCTTCGTCGCGATCGCCGTGATCCTGCTCTTCCTGCTGCCGGTGCACGACACCGCCGGCAGCGAGACCGCGGTGAAGCTCGGCCGCTCGCTCTTCTTCGTGGTCGGCGCACTGTTCAGCGCCTTCATCGGCGGCGCCGGCATGTGGCTGGCCACCCGGGCCAACCTGCGGGTGGCCGCCGCCGCCCGGGAGCGCGAAGGCGGCCGGGAATCGGCCATGAAGATCGCCTTCCGGACCGGTGGCGTGGTCGGCTTCCTCACCGTCGGCCTCGGCCTCTTCGGTGCCGCGCTGGTCGTCCTGCTCTTCCGGGGCGACGCGCCGACGGTGCTGGAGGGCTTCGGCTTCGGCGCCGCGCTGCTGGCCATGTTCATGCGGGTCGGTGGCGGCATCTTCACCAAGGCCGCCGACGTCGGCGCCGACCTGGTCGGCAAGGTCGAGAAGGGCATCCCCGAGGACGACCCGCGCAACGCCGCCACCATCGCCGACAACGTGGGCGACAACGTCGGTGACTGCGCCGGTATGGCCGCCGACCTGTTCGAGTCGTACGCGGTCACCCTGGTCGCCGCACTGATCCTGGGCCGGGCCGCGTTCGGCACCGACGGCCTGGTGCTCCCGCTGATCATCTCCACCATCGGTGTGCTGGTCGCCATCATCGGCGTCTTCATCACCCGGCTCCGCGCGTCCGACCGCAACGGCCTGACCGCGATCAACCGGGCCTTCTACCTTTCCGCGGTGATCTCGGCGGTGCTGGTCGCGGTGGCCACGTTCGCGTACCTGCAGCCCACCTGGGCCGCGCAGCTCGGCGACGGCTGGCGGGAAGCCCTCGGTGTCGACGGCGGCGACCCGCCGTTCGGCCCGCGCGGTGTGGTCATCGGCGCGGTCGTCATCGGCATCGTGCTCGCCGCCGCGATCCAGGCGCTGACCGGCTACTTCACCGAGACCAACCGTCGCCCGGTGCAGGACATCGGCAAGAGCTCGCAGACCGGACCGGCCACCGTCATCCTCGCCGGCATCAGCGTCGGCCTGGAGTCGGCGGTCTACTCGGCGCTGCTCATCGCTGCCGGTGTCTTCGGCGCCTTCCTGCTGGGCGGCGGCTCGATCACCCTCTCGCTGTTCGCCGTGGCGCTGGCCGGTACCGGTCTGCTCACCACCGTCGGCGTGATCGTCGCGATGGACACCTTCGGCCCGATCTCCGACAACGCCCAGGGTGTGGCCGAGATGTCCGGCGACATCGACGAGCAGGGTGCCCGGACGCTGACCGAGCTGGACGCGGTGGGCAACACCACCAAGGCGATCACCAAGGGCATCGCGATCGCCACCGCGGTGCTGGCCGCGACCGCGCTGTTCGGCTCGTACACCGACACGCTGCGCATCGCGTACGCGGACGCCGGGGTGACCGACGTCGGTGCCGAGATCCTCAACGCGCTGAACGTGGCCAACCCGCAGAACCTGGTCGGCCTGATCATCGGCGCGGCGGTGGTGTTCCTCTTCTCCGGCCTGGCCATCAACGCGGTCTCCCGCTCGGCCGGTGCGGTCGTGATGGAGGTCCGCCGGCAGTTCCGTGAGCTGCCCGGGATCATGGACTACACCCAGCGTCCGGAGTACGGCAAGGTCGTCGACATCTGCACCCGGGACGCGCAGCGCGAACTGCTGACCCCCGGTCTGCTGGCGATCATGGCGCCGATCGCGGTCGGCTTCGGCCTCGGGCCCGGCGCGCTGGCGTCGTACCTGGCCGGGGCGATCGGGGCCGGCACGCTGATGGCGGTCTTCCTGGCCAACTCGGGCGGCGCCTGGGACAACAGCAAGAAGATGGTCGAGGACGGCGCGTACGGCGGCAAGGGCTCCGAGGCGCACGCCGCGACCGTCATCGGCGACACCGTCGGTGACCCGTTCAAGGACACCGCCGGCCCGGCCATCAACCCGCTGCTCAAGGTGATGAACCTGGTCTCGCTGCTGATCGCGCCGGCCGTGGTGGCCTGGAGCATCGGCGACGACCGCAACGTCGGCCTGCGGATCACCATCGCGGTGGTGGCGACGCTGATCGTCGTCGCGGCGGTGGTGTTCAGCAAGCGCAAGAGCATCGCGATGGGCGAGGACTCCGACAGCGGGTCCGGCACCGCCGATCCGCGACCGGAGGCGATCAAGGCCTGACCGGTACGGAACATCCGGTCCCCGGTCGGCGCAACCGCCGACCGGGGACCGGCCACCGGCCGGTCAGGCGGCCCGTCGGGCCGGTACGCCTGACCGGTGCCGACCCGCCTCCGAAGCCGTACGCTGCAACGCATGCGTTCGTGCCGGGCGGCAGTCGCCGGAAAGCTCACGGTGGTCCTGGCTACGCTGGTCCTGCTGGCCGCCTGTGGGTCCAGCGGCCCCAGCCCCCGGGCCTGGGCCGCCTCGGTGTGTTCGGCACTGACCCCCTGGCGGGCCGAGATCAGCAAGCTGACCAGCAGCACCAACCAGCAGATGACCGCGCAGACCACGCCCGCGCAGGCCAAGGAGAACCTGGTCCGGCTGTTCGGCGGGGCCGAGGAGGCCAGCGAGACCGCCCGGCGGAAGGTGGAGCAGGCGGGAGTGCCCAAGGTCGAGCACGGCGCGGAGATCTCCGCCGGCTTCCGGGCCTCGCTCTCCTCGATGCGGGACGCCTACGGCCGGGCCCGGACCGCCATCGACGGGCTGGGCACCGGTGAGTCCACCGTCTTCTACGACGGCGTCCGGGCCGCCGTGCAGACCCTTCAACAGGAGTATGACGCGAGCGCGCTGGACACCAGCCGGTTGAACTCCGAGGAACTGAAGCGCGCCTTCGACGAGGTACCTGAATGCCGTTGAGCGGTCCCGGCGAGACACCGGCGGCGCAACCGCTGCCGGTGCCCTTCCCGGCGCCTGCTCCGGCCCCGCGGGCAACTCGGCGTGGCGCTCCCGGCCAGCGGGCCAACCCGGCCCCGGCGGACCCGGACGCCGAGCCGGTGGCGGGCGACGGCGCGCCGACGCCGCAGCTGGCCGAGCCGGGCACCGACCCGGACCGGCAGTTGGTCTTCTTCGGCGCGGAGACCGCGGAACCCTCCGTCGCCGACCTCGCCGGGCTGCTCGCCGGGCCGGGCGAGGTGCACCGGATGGGTGGTACGGCCCGGTTGTCGGTGGTGGTGGACGCCGCCTGGCGGGTGCACGTACTCGTCGCCGAGCTGGCCCAGCGCGGCGTCCGGGCGACCTGGGCACCCACCGACGACGACCGGTACCTCGTGCGTACCGCGTACACCCGGACGATCGTGCCGCTGGCGGCGGCCTGGCTGCGTGGCCCGACGCAGCACCCGCCCGCCGGTTTCCAGCTCGACGGCCGGCGGCTGCGGCTGTGGCTCGCTGCGGCCGGGACGGCCGAGCCGCCGGACTTCCTGCTCCGTCTCGGCGGCACCGACCCGGACCGCTGGGCGGCGGTCGGCACCGCCCTCGCCGCGGCCGGTCTCGCCGACGATCTGGTGCCGCCGCCCAACGCAGGCGCCCCGGCCTACCGCATCGCCGGCCGCCGCCGCACCCTCCGCCTGGCCGAGCTGGTCGGCACCCGCCCAC
>NZ_POTY01000188.1 GCF_003236315.1 Micromonospora craterilacus | reverse complement strand
GCTCGGCGGGGGCGTGGTGGAGGGGAAGCACGGTTGTCACCTGCGCCACCTCCCGTCCGAGACCCCTGCGGTCCAGCTAAGGCTAGCCTAACCACACCTCTCGGCGACGGGGAACCCTCGGTCGGCTGGAAAGCGAGAGGCCCGGGTCACTCCTGCGGCGGCGATTACCCAGGGTGTGCGTCCCGGAACTCGGGGCAGTATCGACAGAAATCGCCCATCGGTCAAGCGTCCTGTCGAGAAGATGCCAATTCTGTGCGCGTGCAGCGACTCAACGTGAAACTTGGTGCAACCGGCCACGAGGAAGCTGATGACGACCTCACCGCTCGATCGGGCTGCCGACTCCTTCGCCGCCGAACTCGCACGGCATCGGACGGAGCGGGGGCTGTCCAAGAAACAGCTAGCCAACCTGATGGGCTTCGACCCGTCGTACGTCAGCCACGTCGAGGGGCGGCGACACCGACCCACCGAGGACTTCGCGCGTCGCGCCGAGGCCGTCCTGGAGGCCAGCGGCGCGATCTGGCAGCGCTTCCGGGAGTACGACGACCTCCGTCACACCCGCACCGAGCGCAACCACCGGGAGGCCAGCCTCCCCGGCCAGTGGATGCCGCCCGGCACCGGCCTGATCGTCGAACGTGAGACGGCCCACCTCACCCACACCGAGGATGCGTACCGCTGCGTCATCCGCCGCGAGCTGTACAACGCCGGCACCGACCCGGTCACCCGCTACCTGGTCCGGGTCGCCGTGGACCGCTACCCCAACGATCCGGGCCGCTCCAACCGGCACCACCGGGAACACCCGCTCAGCTTCGCCGAACTACAACTGCGGGCGTACCGGGAGGAAGCCGACGAGCGTGAGGCCATGCACTGGCGGGCCAAGCACGACCGGGACGCGTTCAAGGAGATCTGGCTGCTCTTCGAGAACGCCGAGCGGCGGTTTCCGCTCTACCCGGGCCGCCGCGCCATCATCGAGTACGCGTACACCGTCGGGCAGGACAAGTGGGGCCCCTGGTTCCAGCGCGCGGTCCGCGTACCGACCCGGCACCTCGCCGTACGCCTGGACCTGCCGGCGGCGCTGGACCCACAGGTGTGGGGCGCGGAAACCTCGCTCTCGGCGGAGGAGGGCCCGCTGCGCACGGCGGTCGTCCGGCGCGACCAGGACGGCCGGGCGATCTTCGACTGGGCGACCGACGACCCGCCGCTGAACGCCCGGTACCGGATGCAGTGGCGGTTCCGCGCTCAGTCGGAACCCGAACCGGAGAGCGGCCGGGTCCGGCCGTCCGACCGGATGCGTGGGCTCGGCATCGCCCAGCGCGGCGCCGACCAGCTGCGGCAGCCGGCCCGCCCGTTCGACCTGCCGCGCGAGGAACAGGCCGCCCGGGAGACCGTCGACCGGCTGGTCACCGCGTTGGCCCGGCTGGACGAACTGCACCCGTTCACCAAGGGGGTGGGGATCGCCGCCCCGCAGCTCGACATCGGCCGGGCGGCGGCCGTGGTCCGCCCACCCGACCGGGCGGCCGAGCCGGTGGTGCTGCTCAACCCCCGGGTGGTCGACGCCGCTCCCGACACCGACGAGCAGTACGAGGGCTGCCTCTCCTTCTTCGACCACCGGGGGTTGGTGCCGCGACCGCTGCGGCTTGACGTGGAACACGCGCAGTTCGACGGCGGCCGGGTCATCACCTCGTTCGAGTTCGGCATGGCCCGGCTGGTGGCGCACGAGATCGACCACCTGGAAGGCCGGCTGTACGTCGACCGGATGGCACCCGGGGTGCCGCTGGTGCCGATCGAGGAGTACCGGGAGTCCGGCCACCCCTGGCGGTACTGACCTCGCCGAGTTGTGCACGACCACGCCCGCGCCAGGTGGGAACGACGGCCGGCGCAGGTGTGGCGAAGTTGTCCACGACCACGCCCGCGCCAGGTGGGAACGACGGCCGGCGCAGGTGTGGCGAAGTTGTCCACGACCACGCCCGCGCCAGGTGGGAACGACGGCCGGCGCAGGCGTGGTCGTGGGGGCGGTGCCGGTCCGCCCGTTTGGGGGACCGGGGCGCGTGCCCCAGGGGGCAGGGGCACGCGCCCCGGTTCGGGGGGAGAAAAGCTCAGGAGATTGCGCTACAGGTTGCCGAAGGTGTCGTACCGGGTGTGCTGGGGCGGGACGTCGTCCGCGGCGAGCACCCGCAGCGTAGAGCGGACCATCGCCACGGAACCGGAGACGTAGCAGTCATGCGTCGTCCACGGGCCGTAGCGGGCCACCACGTCGGAGACGTCGCCCTGCTCGCCGTCGAAGTCCGGGTCGTCGCTGCACGCGGCGGTCACCGACAGCCACGGGTGGGCCGCGACCAGCTTCCGCAGCCCGTCGAGGCCGTAGAGGTCCGCCTCGGTCCGGGCCCCGTAGAAGACGTGCACCCAACGCGCCCGGTTGTAGCCGGCCAACTCCTCCACCAGGGCCTTGATCGGGGCCAGCCCGACACCCCCGGCTACGCAGAGGATGTCCCGCTCCGAGGAGCGGTCCAGCGTCATCGAGCCCATCGGTGCGGCCACCCGCAGCAGGTCGCCCGGCTTCACCCGGCGGACCAGGGCGCCGGAGACCCAGCCGGCACCCGGGGGCGTACGGACGTGGAACTCCAGCACGTTGTCGTCGTTCGGGGCGTTGGCCACCGAGTACGTCCGCCACACCCGGGGGTGGTAGCGGGGCGCCTCGATGCTGACGTACTGGCCCGCCTTCCAGGAGAGCGGGTGTTGCAGCGCCTGGCAGATGAAGACGGCGGTGTCCGGGCCGTACCGCTCGTGGGTCAGCACCTCGGCGTGCCAGAACGGCGGGTTGTCGTCCGCCGCCGCGCCAGCGAGCATCTTCTCGGCGATCGCCGCGTACGCGTCCCGCCACGCCTGGTCGTACTCCAGGTTCCAGCCGTCCCCGGCGGTGCTGCGCAACGCGTCGAGCAGTGCGACGCCCATGGTGTCGTAGTGGGCGGCCTCGACGTGGTATTTGCGGTGGTCCCGGCCGAGCGCGCGGAGAAACTCGTCGAAGCCCTCCGGGTCGTCCACGGTGTGGATCGCCGTGATGATCGCTTCGAGCAGCCGGTCGCCCTGCCCGGTCATCTGCACCGGGAAAAGCTTGCGCAGCTCGGGGTCGAGGAGAAAGAGCCGGGCGTAGAAGTGACCACTCAGCCGGACCCGATCCTGCTCGACCAGGGTCCAGCTCTCCTTCAGCAGCCGCGCGAAGTTGTCCACCGGGGGCGCTCCTTACTTCTGACGGCGGATCGGGCTCCCATAGAATGTCCACGCAGCGTGTATGAAGGTCGCACAGAATGTGCGACCGCATCGTGAGGGCCGCTCAGCGGCCAGGTGGGTGTCACCGACGCCTGCGGTCAGGCAGAGTGGTCCGGTGACCGTTGAGCTCACCCGCCCGGTGTCCCGCCGGACGCTCGGCACCGAGACGATGCTGGTGCTCGGACTTTCCCTCGGCCAGTCCGCCGTCTACGCCACGGTGTCGATCATCGCGAAGCTGACCGCGGAAGGCGGACTGTCCCGGCAGACCGCCGCGCTGAACACCTCCGCATCGGCCCGGCCGTACCTCGACCTCACGTACCAGCTGCTCGGCATCGTGTTCGCGCTGCTGCCGGTGCTGCTCGCCGTACACCTGCTGACGCGGGACCCGGGCGACCCGGCGCGGACCCTCGGCCTGGACGCCCGGCGGCCCGGGGTCGATCTCGCCCAGGGGGCCGGGCTGGCCGCGCTGATCGGGCTGCCCGGCCTGGCGCTGTTCTGGGCGGCGGCGCAGCTCGGCATCAACGCCACGGTGGTGCCGGCCGGGCTGCCCGACCTCTGGTGGACGGTGCCGGTGCTGATCCTCGCCGCCCTGCAGAACTCCATCCTGGAGGAGGTGATCGTGGTCGGCTACCTGATGACCCGGCTACGCCAACTCCAGTGGCGGGTCGGTGCGATCATCGCGACCAGCGCGCTGCTGCGCGCCTCATACCACCTCTACCAGGGCTTCGGCGCGTTCATCGGCAACGCGGTGATGGGCGTGGTGTTCAGCCTCTTCTACCTGCGTACCCGCCGGGTGATGCCGCTGATCGTGGCACACGCCCTGCTCGACATCTTCGCCTTCGTCGGCTACAGCCTGCTGCCCAAGGAGTGGTTCGACTGGCTCTGACCCAGCTAGGCCGGCGAGGATGGCGGCGCAGCTTGGTCGAGGGGAAGGCGGGGCGGTCGGTAGGCGGCCGTCGCGCGGGCGGCCAGGCGTTGCGCCGCCGCCGAGTCGCCGGCCGCCGCGGTGAGCACTGCCGCGCCGGGTAGTAGCCGGGACGCCATCCGCAGGGCCAGCCAGCCACCCGCCTGCGCCGCCAACGGGGCGGCCAGCCGCCAGGCCGCCTCGGCCGCCCTGGCCCCCGGCTGCTCGTCCGGCCCGTCCGCGGCCCGGGCCGCCGCCAGCGCCGAGCGGGCGCTCGCCTCGTCCGGGTGCACCTGGGTCAGCACCAACAGCTCGGCCGCTCGGTCCGGATGCGCCGGATCACGGTCGTACGCCGCCGCCACGTGCAGCACCAGGTTCGCCTGCGACCAGAGCACCGCGGCCAGCTCGACCACGGGCGCGAAGGCGCCGGCCAGCGCCGCAGTCGCCCCACCGATCCCGGCCTGCCGGACGAACCGCCGGCTGGCGAGCCGGGCCAGCCCGTCGCCACCCGCCGCCGGGTACGTCTCCCGCAACCGCCGCGCCCACTCGTCAGCGCGTGGGCCGAGCGCCTCGACCGCGGTCAGGGCCAGCAACTCCGGCGCGAAGCCCGGGTGATCGAGCACCCGCGCCACGAGCACCCGCAGCTCCGATTCCGCGGTACGGCTCGAAGAATCCTGCCCGGTGCCGCTGCTCGCCGGATCGGCCGGCGGCGCGGAGGTGGCGTCGGTGATGGGTTTCTTCGTGGCCTTCTTCACGGCCTTTCGGGCGGGCGCGGCCTTCGTCGGGGTTGCCTTGGCCGGGGTGGCCTCGGCGACGGTTGCCGGGTTGGTAGCCGTCTCGACCGGTACTGCCTTCCTGGCCGCCTTCCGGACCGACGTCTTCTTGGCCGTGGTGGCCGGTGCGGGAGTTTGAGCCTGATCGGTGGCCGTCTCGGGCGCGGCGGCGTCCCCCGCCGCCGCCCTCTTCGCTGGCGCTTTCCGTCCCGGAGCCTTCCTGGCCTCGGCCGATCCACCGTCGGCCTTCCCTGCCGCCCGTGCTGCCGCGGCTGGCGGCGCTGCTGTGGCTGGCGGTGCTGGTGGTGGTGCGGTCGCGAACGGCATCGGAGCGGAAACTGGCGGCCGGGGCTGGCGGGGCAGTGGCTGCTCCGGAGCGGGCGGCGGCTGGAAGAGCACGCTCGGCGCGCCCTTCGCGCGCCGAGGTCGCGGCCCGTCGGAGTCGTCCTGCTGCCCATCCCGAACGGGCGGAGGGGGCGCCGGAGGCGGGGTGAAGGTCGCCTTCGGTGAGCGTCGACGCACTCCCTCAGCAGGTTCTCGGCGGGTCTGCTCGCTGGGCGGCTGCTCCTGCATGTCGATGGAGCGTAGTCCCGATCACGGCGGCGCACAGCGGGGCAACCCGCTCCCATCGGTCCGCGAACGGCTCGTTCCGGTAGTCGCTTTGCTCCCGACAGGCCGGGGCCTGTATCCTCGGGCGCGGTGGTCTGCGGGCCACCAGGGAGACTTCGCCTAGTCTGGTCTATGGCGCCGCACTGCTAATGCGGTTGGGGTCTTAAAGCCCCTCCCGGGTTCGAATCCCGGAGTCTCCGCGCGAAAGCCGGTGTGTAGACTGGCCGAGCACCAGCGCCCGTAGCTCAACGGATAGAGCATCTGACTACGGATCAGAAGGTTAGGGGTTCGAGTCCCTTCGGGCGCGCCATCCGATCAAGGCCGTGACCAGCGAAAACGCCGGTTACGGCCTTGATTTTTCCCAGGATGTGCCGCGATCTTCCACCATGTGGGAGCTTGGTGCTCCGTTGGTGCTCCGTTGTCACCGTGCTGTCCCGATAGGGGTTCGTGTCGGCCGGTGCTGACCAGTGCCGTTCCGTGCCGCCCGGTCTGGATCATGGCCGGAGTGCCGGCCGGCTGGCCGGTAGGCGCCGTCCACTGTGGTCAATGATGTGGATCTTCTGCCCCGGGGTGGTTCCGGGGGCGAGACCTGCGGGTCGGGCTCGGGCGGCAGCAGTCGTGCGGTGGGGTGGGTGGTGACGGCGCCTGGGTTCGGGCATCTGGTTTCTGCCCGTCGCGCAGTGCTGACGAGATCGGGCGTGGGCCTTGTCGACCGGGTCGCCTTCCGGATCATCCACTGAGACGCAGGGGGGGCTGTTTGCCGTCCCCCGACGGCCCGATATCACTCTTCGTGGTCGGGGTGCTCGCCGCCGGCCGTGCCGAAGCGATGGGGTGTGGCGGACGCCATCCAGGCCAGGCCTCTCGTCGTGCCTTCTGCTAAGGGTGGCAGCGCCCCGGCAATGCAGCAACTGGTGCACTGTCATGCCGATGGCCGTGCGCCCAGCGGTGCACAGGCTATCAGCACAACGGGCGAAAGTCGGGTCCGTCGGCAGTGGTCACCGCCTCCCAGCCAAAGGCGGCCAGCGTAATATCCTCCCGGGCACCGAAATCCTTCAACAGTCTGGAGATCGGGCCATCTGGAAAGCCATCCGCGACCGTCGCGAACACCCTCGCCGAAGATGCTCCTAGCTGCCGTGCCACTACCCAGGGCAACGTGAGACCGACCATCACGTCTCGGTCATCATCGTGTTGTAGGCACCGGGCAAGTCCGGTGGCCAGCAACGAACGGCGTAGTAACGCGGTTGAGTTTTCCCTCAACGCAAGCGTGGCGAGGCGGACGCCGTAACGTCCGAGGGCGAGCGAGGCGGAGGGATCCAGGGAGTCGAGGAAGCTCTGATCGACGGGCCATGGTGCCCGTGCCAGGATGGCCTGGGCAACCCAGTCACGGCTGCCTGACACCCTCTCCAAGTTCGGCTTCACCCGTACAGGGTGACAAGGCTGGGCGAGCGCCGGGACCTCCAGACGTGGGCCTCGTGGATCAGCCGAGCAAGTTCCCGAACACATCCGCACATGCAGCATGCCGGGCGTGTCCGTGGTCAGGACGCCCAGGAACGGCGCGCGCGGAAGGCATGGAGCCAGTGTCGTATCTGCTCATCGTCGTGCAGGTACGGGCCGTCCTTAGCGTGGCGCAGGTCGATGCCGTACAGCTGAGTCAGCGCCCACCAGACATCCGCGTCTTCTACACCGCCACCATCCGGATCGGTCACCCACTGAGCAGCCCATCGGTCGACCTCGTCGCGTGACTGGCTTCCGTCCAGGAGCGCCAGGAGTCTTGCCTCGATTTGGTCGCGACTCGGCGGCGGGTGAGGATTCGAGGACATCCGGCAACCTTGGCACATAGATCCACACGACGTACCACTCTGGGCGCGACGGCGCGCTCGTCTAGGGCCTGTCCTGCCGATCTTGATCGGTGGGCAGGCCATATGGGTAGGGTGCTCGTCATGATCGAGGACGCTGCCCCGTCCCGCGAAGCCCTGTAGGCGCTCACGCACACCGAGCGAGCCGCCCTCGCCGACGACTTGGCCGGGCACAGCGTCATCGAGGGCTGCGGGTGGCGGCGACCGACGGGCCCTTCGCCGCCGGGACCGGCCCGCTGGTCAGCGGCAGCACGCTGGCGCTGACCATGGCGATGGCCGCGCCGCGTACTGCAACGACCTCACCGGGCCCGGCGTGGCCACCCTGCAGGGAACGCTGCGCCATTGCCTGACGGCCGTCGGCGCGGGGCAGCGGGCGGCCCGGCCCGTCACTACGGTACGGAGGATGGACAGCTTTCACCCGCCGGTGGCCGGCATCGTGCATCAGGCGTCCGGCTCGACCGTACGGCTGCGCCCGGTGGCCGAGGACGACCTGGCGATGTTGCGCCGGTTCGCGGTCGAACCCGGGCTGATCGGGCTCGACTGGGCCGGCTTCCGGGACGCCGCCGCGCCGGCCCGCCGCTTCGCCGAGGACGGCTATCTCGGCGAGCGGACCGGCGGCCTGATCGTGCAGGTCGAGCCGGCGGCGGATGCCCCGGCGGGCTACCTCAGCTATTTCCAGGGCCAGTACGGCGGGCGGGCGCCCTACTGGGAGATCGGCATCGTGCTGCTGCCCGAGTGGCGCGGCCAGGGCATCGGCTGGCGGGCCCAGGCGCTGCTCTGCGACTACCTGTTCAGCCACACCCCGGCGCAGCGCATCCAGGCCAGCACCCGCGCCGAGAACGCCGCCGAGCAGCGGTCGCTGGAAAAGGCCGGCTTCCAGCTGGAGGGGGTCGTGCGGGCCTGCGAGTTTCGGGCCGGCGCCTGGCGCGACGGGTGGCTCTACAGCCGGCTGCGCGACGACCCGTCACCGCTGTAACCGACCGGCTCGGCGTCCCCGCGGTTGTGGGTCGAGCCGTTGCGGAAGACGTCCGCGGCAACAACCCGTGTCATGGCGGCTGAGCCTGCCCAGCGGGGCTAGGCGTGTCCTGCCGATCTTGTAGCGCTGGGTCGTTGACGATGTGCCGGTGGTACGTCGTGGTGAACTGACCGATGAGGCGTGGGCGGTGATCGCACCGCTCCTACCGGAGCCTGGCGGGGCGCGGGGGCGGTGGCGGGATCACCGTCAGGTCATCAACGGGATCCTGTGGAAGCTGCGCACGGGTGCGCCGTGGCGTGACCTGCCAGAACGCTTCGGGCCGTGGAAGACCTGCCACGAACGGCTGCGCCGTTGGACCGCGGACGGGACGTGGGACCGGATCCTCGCGGCGGCGCAGGTCCACGACGACGGCACACCGGTGCAGTGGACGATCAGCATCGACTCGTCGATCGTGCGGGCGCACCAGCATGCCGCTGGCGCCCGCAAAAAAGGGGCTCCCCGACAAGTCCGGCGACGCCTGGTGCGCAAGATGGCGAGGCCATCGGCCGATCCCGAGGCGGGCTGAGCACGAAGATCCACCTCGCCGTCGACGGACGCGGCCGGCCGTTGTCGATCCTGCTCACCCCCGGCCAGGCCGGCGACAATCCCCAGCTCCTCGCGCTGCTCGACGCGATCCGGGTCAACGAGCCCGGACCGGGCCGGCCCCGCAAGCGACCCGAGGTGTTGATCGCGGACAAGGGCTACGCCCACGACTCCACCCGCCGAGCCCTACGGCAGCGCGGGATCCGGCACGTCATCCCCGAACGCTCGGACCAGATCGCCCGCCGTGCTGCCAAGGGCAGCAACGGCGGCAGGCCACCCGCCTTCGACAAGGCGATCTACCGCAAGCGCAACGTCGTTGAACGCTGCTTCAACCGGCTCAAACAGTGGCGCGACCTGGCCACCCGATACGCCAAACGCGCATCCCTCTACCGGGCCAGCCTCGTGCTCATCGCGGCCATCATCTGGCTTCCATGATCGACAGGACAGGCCCTAGCCGCGAGGCGCTCGTCACCGAGGGTGACCTCTGCGGCAGGCGTCGGTGTTCGGCCGTGCCGAGGCGACGGGGCTGCTCGTCCAGCCCCGCCGTGACCGGCGGGAGAGGCGGACGGGTACGTGGCGCTGGCGGATCACCGCAGCGCGGTCGGTGGCATGGTCTGGTACGGCGGAGGCCGATTGGCGCGAGATCTGACGTTACCTGTCTTACGGCGTCAATGGTCAGGAGCGCTCAATGGCATGCACCAAAACGATCACCAATAGACGTGAGCATCTGTGCAAGATCTGATAGTGGCGGCAGGCGATGGCGTGGTTGCCTGGCTGGGCACATGCAATGGTCATCGTTTCCTCGGGGGAGGATCGTGGCACATGCAATCGTATCGACCACCACTGCGCGCCACACTGGCACGGGTGGCTGCCGTGGTGCTTCTCGTCACGGCAGGGCTGGCGGCGGCGTCTCCGGCGTCGGCCGCCGACGAGTGGACCGAACTCGATTCCACGTATGGTGGCGGCGTCGGGTTGGCTGCCTGCGTCGCGCAGGCAGAGAACGAGCGGCCAACATCATGGACATGTCTCGGTGGGGAGTTGACCACCGCGGACGCGTCCGGGCAGGTCACGTCACGCACCATCGCGGAAGACTTCGCTGACACGACCGCCGACGGTGGCGGCGTGGGCGTGCTGGCCGACGACTACGACAGCTGGTGCGAGTCGGGCTCGGTGTGTGGCCGCCGAATCAGCGACTACATCGCCGAGGTCAAGGGCAACGGCGCCTACGGCAACTCGCAGGGTGTCATCGGGGCTTTTGACTTCATCGTTCGGCAGGCGTTCAACGGTCAGCGGCCTCGTTGGCGTAACCTGCTGATCTGGGATTACGGGCCGACGATCATCCCGCAGGAGTTCACCAACAACTGCCGGATCAATCAGACCGGCACGGACGGCTACTGCGGCCAGAATCCGTTCTACTTCGGGAACGTGAGTTCGGCGAGTTGGCGTAGCTGGCGGCCCAGTGAGACCGGCTACTACTCCAACAGCAGCTTGACGTCCGGCAGCGGCCGGTACCACGACGATCACTACGGGTCGTTCATGGCCTCCGGATACAGTCTCATCTTCTACGCCAGCACCATTCACACCGGCCGATGGGACCGCTGCAACGCCAGCCCGTACTGCCGCTCTTACCAGGTTCCCTGGTCGCCGTAGACGCTGCGGCGTTCTTGGTGGGAGGGGTCGGCGCGGTATGCGGCGCTGGCCCCTCTCGCGAGCGTTGGTCTGCTGCCCGGCTTGTTCTACGGCGATTCGGTGAGGCAGCGGGCAGTTACAGCAACGTATGCCTCGGTCAGTTCACCGTCGATGCCGGCGGCATCTGCCTGGTGTCCGACGTGCTGAAGGAAAGCGTCCAGCGAGGCGAATCCGGCTGGTGGCTTCAGCAGCCAGATGCGGCCTCTTGGCCGGTCGAGGATCCCTGCCTTCGCGAGCAAGGCGTCGATGTCGTTCTCGACCTCCTCGATGAGAGCGGTGCTGGACTGGGCCGTGAGGCTACGGGTCTCGCCGGTGGCGGGATCGGTAGTCCATCGCTGCTCGTATCGCATGGAGCGGTCCGGTACCCACGTCCGTAGACCCGCAGGCCATACCGCAGGGAGGAACGCCAGCATCGGGGCGTCTGGCGCCAACTCCCAACCCTGCTCGATCAGCCGCTGCACCTCCGGCAACTGCGAGGGCTGCGCATCAAGGCACCCTGCCCGATCGGCAGCGCTCGGGTGAGGCGGTTGATCTATCCCCCAGTCATAGGTCACCACAAACGGGACTATAGACCGCCCTCCGGCTGCGCCGGGCAGGCTTCTCCGTTCATCGCCGCGCGAACTCCGACCGTCCTGGATCGGTGCGATGACGTGCTCAGAAACTTGAAACTGTGCTTCGGGGAATCGCCGCCCGTTCACCTGGATCTGGAGTGTGAACGCTCCGGGTCTGACTGACGTGTTGCCGGTAGAGCGCAGAGGATGTTCTTTGTTTAATGTGAGGCACTGACCGGGCTCGGGCGTGACCCAATGCCACGTAGCCTAAGTTGATCTTGATGGTGGTTGTGGCTGGAGTCGGTAGATGTGGATCGTCGCTGGACGGCCGTGGCGGATGCTGGCCGGTTCGTCAGGTTTCTTGACCCGGTACTGGTTGTGGCGGGCACGTTTGACCGCGCGGGGGCAGGTGCGTTCCCGGCGTTCGGGGATCAGGAGAGCGGCGATCTGGGTCAGGTGGGCCGGTAGTTGGTCAGTCCAGTCCTGAGGGGGGAATGTCCGCCGTGCCGGTGGCGGTGCGGCGGATCAGACGCAGGACCTTGGTGAAGGAGATCCGGTCCGGGTCGAGGTCGGCCGCCGCTGACGCCGCGGCGGTCAGGGCGTTGATCGCGTGGTGGACGATCAGGTAGGCCCAGATCTCCTGATGGACCAGGTCCGGCAAGCGGGACCGCAGCACCCGGCCGGGCCCGAGGTGGGTTTTCAGCTGGTCGTTGCCGGTTTCCTCCTCCCAGCGTTCGTGATAGGCGGCGGCGAGTTCGTCGGCTCGGGCGTCACCGGGATTAACGACGGTGGACAGCAGGGTGATGACCTCGCCGGTGCCGTTGCCGGCCCGGTCGGGCACGGCGTACTCGACCACCCTCGCCAGATGCACGACCGGCAGGCCCTGCTTGTCGAACGCGTCGGGAACCGTGGCGATGTCGGTCAGATCGGCCCCAGCGCGGGCGGCCGTCAACAGCCGCTCCCGCCGGGCGCCACGGACCGTCGGCCTGATCAGGACGGTGAGATGGGTGCCGTCGGGCAGCACCCGCACGACCGGCAGATCGAGCTGGGTCGGAGCCCGCCACAGCAACGCCGCCCCGCTGGAGGCGGCGATGTCCCACGCCTGCCAGGAGTAGAACCCCCGGTCAGCGGTGAGCAGTTCGTCGCCGCGCAGCCGCGGGTACAGCCGCTGCGCGAGGGTCTTCTCACCAACGGAGTAGGCGTCGATCTCGGCGGCGACGAAGGCGTGGGTACCACACTCCGCGAGGGCCACGACCCGAGCCTTCGGGTACGCCGACCGGTTCCCACCCGATCCGGCGTACCCGAACCCGGCCGCGTTCTCCTCACTGTCGGGCAGGTCGACCTCGAACCCGTCGATCGCCAGCAGCCGCCACCCGCGCAGGAACGACCCCCGCGCCGTGCCCAACGCGCCCATCCGCGCGGTCGGGCCCGCCTCGCCCGCGACCGGCCCGCACACACGCGCGAACACCTCGGCGAACACCCGACGGCCCAACCGTTTCCGCGCCTGCGTGACAGCGCTGGACGTCGGCACACTCCACCCCGCGTCCCAGCACCCGAACCGCGAGATCAACACCCCGAGCGTGACCTGATCCGGCCGCACCGCCGGACGACCCACCACATCCACCGACATGACCCGTGATCAAAACAGCCCACCGAGCCAGGGCAACCCGCCACGCCGCACAGCCCAACAGCATGCACAGAACCGCAGACCACACCCCATGATCAACTTACGCTACGTGGCATTGCTCCTGGATCAGGCCATTCCAGTGGGGAACCAGAGCCTGAGCCGTCTCGCGCAGGTTCTCTCGATCTCGCGGGCGATCCGGTTGCGGCCCAGCCGGTCCGCTGCGTCGGATTCCACGGCCTGGGCGCGCAGCCGCCGCCGCGCCTCGGCGAGCATCGCCAACGCCCACCCTGCGGGCCGCATGCCGTGAGAGCACCGGGTTTCGGCCGGCTGTGCCGGTAGAACACGTCCGTGACCCGGGCCGAGTCGCGCCGCTGATCCTCGTCGGTCATGATCTCGTCGAGTGCCCAGAGGATTACATCGCGTGCCGGCATGCTCAGCGTGCTGGTTCTCGCGGCGCCACATCGCCATCTTCAACGCGTCGAGAGCCAAATCCGTGTAGAGCGACGTAGACACCTGCCAGCCGACGATCATGCGGGAGAACACGTCGAGGACGAACGCGGCGTACACCCAGCCCACACTCGTGCGCACGTAGGTCAGATCCGCGACCCACAGCTGGTTCGGGCCCGCTGCGGTGAAGTCCCGTCTGACCAGGTCAGCAGGGCGGCTGGTCTCGGCTGCCGGGCGGGTCGTGCGCGGCGACTTGTCGCGCAGCAGCCCACGCAGCCCGGACTCACGCATCAGCCGCTCGACCGTGCACCGGGCCACCCGCACATCGCGTCGGTGCAGGTCATGCCAGATCTTGCGGGCGCCGTAGACGCCGTAGTTCTCCGCGTGGATCCGCTCGATCATCGCGGTCAGCTCCTCATCGCGCCGACAGCGGGCGCTGGCCGGGCGGGTCTTGGCGGCGTAGTAGGTCGACGGTGCGATCTGTGCCGGCGTGCCTTCGAGCGCCTGCAGGACCGGCTGGACACCGTGTTCGGCCTTCAGCGCAGCGCCCACCGGGTTGACGGACTGTTGTGGGCCAGGGAGCGCGGACGCCGCACTGGTGAGCGGGCGTTGCGGCTGGACCGGCCGCGCCAGGACGGCGGTAACCGCCACATCGAATGCGCCCTCGTGTGATCGTCGACCGGGACGGCGTCGCGGTGGGTGTAGCCGTGCTGCCGGAACAGGTCGAGGTCGGCGTCGGTGAGGGCCTCGGCGTAGGTGGGCAGGCTGAGGGTGTCCATCCATTGCTGCGCTCCGGCGAGGACAGCTGCGGCACGGCCCAGCTCGGCCGGACCGGGCGCGGCGAGCAGCGCCAGGTGGTTGTGCGGCTCGGTGGGCCGCCCCACGGCGAGGGCCCGGCCGAGTTGGAGGAAACGCTCTTGGTGCGCGTCGGACGCGGCGGCGAGCCGGCCGGCGTAGCGGGCTGGGGGCGGGAT
>NZ_POTY01000187.1 GCF_003236315.1 Micromonospora craterilacus | reverse complement strand
GGACGCTGGAAGACGCTACGCCACACGACCGCCAGCCCCCGCCGAATCGGCGACATCATCGCCGCAGCCCTGCACCTGACCCATTTCGAGTACAAGTACCTACCGCAAAGTCGTTGAGATCACTTTACTGAGCTCCGTTCCTGGTGGAAGATCCTTCTGGACCATCCACTTCACTACCTGGCGTACCTGATCGGTACGTGTCAGGTCGACGCCAAACCTCTCGTCCAGCCATGGCTTGAAGCTGCGGCGTCCGCTCATCGCGTGGAACTCGCGCATCACCGCCGTCCAGCCGGGAAAACCGGCCTTCTCGACACGGATGGCGTCCTCGTTGAGGTACGCGACGATGTCGGGCCGGCTCAAGCCGAACGGCGTTACCGAGCGCCCGTTCTTCCGGCAGGCACGGAGCAAGTGTCGTAGCGTTTGCTCCTCGTCACGGAGCTGTCTTGTAGGTATGCGGTTGTCGTTCACCTTTTCGAGACGGGTGAAGTCGAGGAGGACGCCGATCGGCACATCGAGGTGACGTTCGATGAAGTCCATCTGCGCGGTCGCCAGCAGGTTGTCCGTGCCGTGCATGCGGACGATCCTCACGCCGGCGTCGTTGAGGCGTGACCCGTACAGTTCCTCGAGCAGGAGACGGTCGTGCTCGCCTTCGACGATTAGCAGGAACGACACCCGGGTCAGTAGCTCGCCCCGGGTCAGGCCCATTTGCCCGGCCAGGGCCTTGCGGGCGTCGAGGTCAGACGCGGCCAGGCGGGACAAGGTGGTTCCCTCTGGCGTCCGCTGAACGTGCACGAGTCGCCAGTCCGGTAGATCGAGGAAGTGTGGACTGTGTGACGCCAAAACGACGTTGTCGCCGCGCAAGCGAAGCCGGTCCAGCGCGACGGCGATCCTGCGTTGGGCCTGCGGGTGGAGGTGGCTTTCCGGTTCGTCGAACACCCGCACCATCGTCTGCGGACGAAGGCTGGACAAGCCGGCGCTGTGCTCGGTGAGGGCTCGGCCGAATGAGCTGTCGTCCTTGGCCAGCTTGTCGTGTGCGGCGGCCAGCAGCTGGTTCTCCAGGACGCTCAGCAGGCGGTCCCTCGCTTCTGCCGTCCAGAAGCCCTCCCGCTCCACCAGGGCCTGTACCGGCTCGCTTACCCCGACCAGCGACTCGATCACTGCGGCTTCATCGAGCTCGTTCAGCAGGTAGGCCTGCCACGTTGCCCCGGCGGCGAAGCGGTCCACGGCCTGGGCCGCGGTGGCCAGAGCCTCGTCCACCCAGCGGCGCTCGCCTGCCGAGAACTTCTCCAGCGCGTCCGCCGCGCGAGTATTCCCTATGAAGTTCGGCTTCTCGCCGCGGATGTCGAGGAACTCGAGGTCTGCGTCCTCCCCTGTCAGCCGAACCTGAACATGGTCGAGCGTGACGGCCAGTTCGGCGGATACGGCCTCCGCCGCCACCTCGTGCACCCACCAGCCTCCATCGGGGGCGAAATCGCCAACAACCGCCGGCAGGTCCGCCAAACAGGCCGCGAGCTCCTCGGCTGGCTCCTCCGCAGCCCTCATCCGGGCTTGGAGGTGTTCGTACACCTCGGCGCTGCGCCGGCTGCGCGGCAACCACTCAAGCCGAGCCGGTGGCTCTGCAACTCCCGGCAGCGCCAGCAGGTCGACGTAACCGTCTGGCCCAGCCGGTAGCGCGGCAAGTGCGGTGCGCAGCGGCGCGAACACATCCGGCAGTTCGTCCGCGAAACGCGTCACGGCTTCCGGCGGCGCAACGCCCATCAACGTACGGGAGAACTGCCGCTCCACACGAACGGCGATCGGATCGCCGTCGTCAAGCCTGTCTGTGACCTCGAGGGCAAAGGAGACCAGCCGGTACCGGATCACCGGTCGGTCGCTCTGAGACTTTAGGTACTCCCGAACGTCGGCCGGCAAGGCGAGTTCGCCCAGGCCCGCCAGAAAGCTGTCCCCGCCGCTGACACCGATCGCCTGCCACCAAGCGGCGTCCTGCCGCGCTCGCGACAACGCGGGAAGTTCACGCACGAGATCGGAAGGAAAAGCGAAAACCGCCGGCGGGAGCGCCGATGGGGCCCACGGCAGCTCGTCGGTCGACATCTCCGCGACCACCGCGAGAGCGTTCGCGTTGACAGGCGCCAGCCGTGGGTGGGCCAGAAGCAGCGTCTGCTCCGTGCCGAGCAGGATCGCCAGCGCTTCCAGGAGGTTGGTCTTGCCGGCGCCATTGGGGCCGAACAGCGCCAAGCCGTCAGCCCAGTCGAGCCATTGATCACGAAGGTTCTTGTAGTCGTAAACATGGGCTCCCAGCAGCTTGGGAGCAACCTCGAACCTCGCCAACCCGTCCACCCGCCTTCGCCCCACGGCACCGTCACCTGCGGCGGCATGAGCTTGGCCGAGTCCACAGTGCCCGCGCAATAGGCCGAGGGGGCACGAAGGTGCCGCTGGCATCGGATAAGGGGCGGCGGCTCCCTCGGCCGGCGGGACGCAACCGTCCCTGGCCGCGAGGCCCGAGGCAGGAGCACATTCGGGATATCGCGGGTAGGCGTCGGCAGCGGCCTGGCGTTCGACCTGGCGCCGGGCAGAGTGGCGTGACCATGCGCGATGTGGGGGAGGGTGTCGGCTGCGTCGGCGAGTCGGCGTCGCGCGGGTAACGGTCATTGCGCCTCCGGCAGGGGCGCTCCGGCTCCAGGATGGGCCCTGGGCCGTCTGCGGCCGCCGGCTCCGCGGATGGTGGCGGTGGGGGCATCCTGTCTGCCATCGCCCGGGGGCAAGCCGAGCAGACCGCCGCCCGACCCGCCAGCGTCCGCGCGAGGGCAGCGAGGTCCGCGGGCCATGGCGGGCCGGGCGGCGGCCCGCTCCCCGTCGGGCGGGTCGATGGCAGACAGGATGGCGGGCGCGGCTTATGGCGTCTGGAGCTGGGTGGCTCGCCGGACTCTGCGATGCCTCGTGCGCTGGATTGGCTCCCGGCTCGGTCGTGCGGTTACGTCGAGGATCGATGGCGGAGTGCCTCGAGCGAGGGTGAGGTGACAGGCGTGGCAGAAATGGTGGAGATCCGGCAGTGACGAAAGGCCCAAGGCGGCTGACCGACGCGTTGAACGAGATCGTCGTCGGCGTGGACGAGATTTCCGTACGGCCTGGCGTAGGCTGGCGCCCTATCTGAAAACGCCTCACGCAGGACGCGATATCTGTCGACCTTTGACCAAGCGTCGAACGAGCGGACGAGATGCCTGGCTACAACCACTACGACGACTGCACCTGCGGCTGGTGCCTCAAGAGATCCGGCGGATTGATCAGGCGCCGGCCGGAGCTGCGCACGGCTGCGGCGACGTTCAGGACATATTGGATTTCCTACGAGTCATACACGGTCCCGAACGCCAGGTGCCCTGTCTGTGGGGATGCGGTGTTTTTCTTTCAATCTGCCCATGACGGCAGGGTCTTTTTTGACGAGCTCGGGCCACCGTGGCCGAAGCATCCCTGTACCGACAATCCGAGGCCGCGCAGTGTCGCTCCACCGCCGGACCACGTGCCGATCCGGCGTGAAGAGCGCCGCTCCGCAGGCGATCCAGCCTGGCTGAAGGGGGGATGGACGCCTCTTCGTCTCGTCCGCATATTCCCCCAAACGAGGGGGCACGTCGGGAGCCCGGCGAATCAGTGGTGGAAGATCGAGGCCTTCGACCTTGCCACGAACAACCGGGTCGGTCTCGCGTTCGACGAACCAATCGACCTGCATGGTGCGTCCCTTGCCCTCGTCAGCGAGTGGGACGCCCTTCGTCGGGCAAGGCTGGCGTACCTCGTCGAAGACGATCATGGGGTAAGGACCGAGGAATGCACGGTGTGGCACCCGCGGTCAGCACCCCCGCTGCGCTTGCCGTCCCTATCCGATGAACGTAGGTGAACGGCGTCAACGCCACCCGCCTCCCTCAAGTCATCAACACATAGCGCAACTGCTGGCGCTGGACGCGCTTCCCGACGCCGCGGACACTTGGCAAGGCGTAGTCACTATGGGTCCTGGCCATCCGAATGCGTCTCCGCTGAAAGGAGGTCGGCTTTATGGGGCAATCCGGCATCAGCCAGGTGGCCCACTCCGTCACCCCGCCGCCTGGGGTACGGCGCATCGGTTCGGAAGTTGAGGCCAGCGAGCTTGCGCACAGATTGTTGATGCCTGGCCGGCGGTGGCCGGTCGTGGTGCTGACCATCCCGGGGGAGTGCGACGAGCCGTTCGGTGATCCGGACGAGATCAAGGGGGCCGTCGGCGACCTGGCTGAGGTGGTGTTGATGCCCACGAGCGACGTGTCGTGGGCGTTCTCTCGGGTGATGCCGCCGATGACCCAGGTGTACGGCGGCGCGGGCCGCGTATACCCGGTTGATCACGCCTGGGTCGCTGATCCGGGGCGGAGCAGGTTGCGGTTCGCCTACTCGCTGCAGGACCGCAAGCGCATCACCGATCAGTTGATCAGCGATGCGTTGCAGGCGGCCATGGCGGCCGGACTGGTCGAACCGCGGACTTGTGCCGGGGTGCAGGAGCGGTGCGGGCGGGTGCAGGGTGTCATCGGGTCGCGCGCCTTGGTCACGTTGGAGGACATGTCCCTGGCAACGGTGTGGGAGGAGCTGACCGTTCCCGGCGTTGCGCTGGACCGAGTGCTGGCCAAGGGGCAGCAGGTATGTGGCAGCTACGACCCGGACTCGCGGCGGCTGGATCTGCGCGCCGCGTTGCGGTTCCCCGATGCCGCCACGGCCCGGGCCGGTGTTGTCCGGGCTTACCGGGTCGGCGATGTCGTTCTGGCGCAGGTGGCGGCCGTAGCCGACGACGCGGTCACCGTGCGGCTGCTGCCCGGCCTTGCCGTCGAGGTCGGCCGGGAGGCGGTCACCAGCAACCAGAAGGACGCCCTGAGCGGACTGTTCAGCGTCGGGGAAGTCGTCGCCGGCCGCGTCGTCGAGGCCGATCCGATTCGGTTGCGGTTGGACGACGTCGATGACGAGGAGGTGCCGAAGCCGGCGCCGAGTCTGCTTCCGGGTGGGCCGCCGTGGCTGCGCCCGCCCGAGCCGGAACCGCAACCCCCGGCTGCGGCAGCGCCTTCGTCGCCGGCGTCCGTGCCGCCGGCGGCCCCGCCGCGGTTACCCGACGTGCTTCATGGTGGCGATGCCGACCGGTCACCCGTGCGCAGCGTGGCACCTCGGCAGCCGACGCCGTTGGATCTGGCCCGGCGCCTTCCCGCGCCGCAGCCGCCGGCGATGGCGCGCCCTGCCGGGGCGATCCCCGCGGCGGATCAGGCACGCGTCGTGCAGCTGACCAACGAGTTGGCGGCCGAGCGGTCGACCCGCAAGGCCCTCGCCGACGAGCTCGCGGGCCTACGAGCTCGGGCCGCCGAGTTGGAGGCCGAGCTCGCCCGGGCGACCCGCTCCATCAAGCAGTTGCAGACCAGTTACCGTGGCGCCGACCTGGCCCGGCAGCGCCTGGGCAAGCAGCTCAAGAGCGCACAGGACCGCGTCGGCCAGGCAGCCGGCGTACCGGGGCCGCTGTTCCTCGATTCCGAAGAGCAGTTCCGCTACGAGGTCACCTGTGAGTGGGCACAGCGCATTCCCGCTGCGGAGAAGGCCGACAAGCCTCTCGCGAAGTACGTGCTGGCCCCCGGTTTCCTCGACTCCGTCGACCAGATCGAGGGCATCAGCCGGGCGAAGGTCGTCGCCGTCGTGGTCGAGGTGCTCACGGGCCAGTCCCAGCAACTCGCCGGCCGCGACGTGCACCCCCTGCGCACCGGCGATGCCGGCAGCCCCTACGTTCGCCGCCCCGACGGCGCGATCTGCTGGCGGGTGGCGCTACAGCGGGAATCGGCCGCTGCCCGCCGGCTGCACTACTGGCGCACCCACGACGGCTACGAGTTCTCCCGCGTCGCGCTTCACGACGACTACCGCCCATGACAATCGACGTTTTCTCGCCGGCTGCGGGAGAGGCGCTGGCTGATAATTTCCAGCACCTCTCCCAAGGTGGCCCCGTGATATCTCACAACCGTCTCACGGGTGGCCCGGTAAGGCCCGGCAAAGCCCGACGCGGCTCGGACCGTCGCCTGGATGCCCCTTGGAAAGTTCAGGAAGTTCTGGACTTCGGACGGGGAGAGGGCAGCCGTTCTAAGGCGTGGCGGTGCGTCCAGTGGTGAGGCTGATTTGCCTGTCCCGTATGCGTCGGGACATAGACCTACAATCGACCGGAAGTCGAGCCCAGTCGAGGAGCGGTGCGGTGTCGCTGAGGGATGAGCCCGATCAGATCGTCGTCCCCGTAACGGAGGACCGAGCCATCGTGATCGGTCCTGCCGGGACGAAGCGTTTACGCTGGGGGCGCCTGGTCGACGACCTCACCTCCGGGGAATGGAAGTCTCTTTTGCGGGCACTGGACCCTGCGACCCGGTCCTTCATTGAGTCTCAGCGGCTGACCGGGTGTCTGGTCGAACTCGACGGGACCTCTCGCAAGATGATGAGGGCCGCCGAGGTGATCACCGAGGAAGGAGGTTGGATCCAGGCCACTCTCCGTAATCGGGGCAAGTTCACACGTCTGATGCGCATCCGGCCAGCCACGGGTGTCGCCGCCATATCAGGTGGGGCAGCCATCCTGGGTGCCATTGCGGCTCAAGCTCAGACAGCCGAGATGGCCCGGGACATCAAGGCCATCCGGCAGCGCATAGACGTGATCTACCAGCACCTGCAGTCCGACCAGAGCGGTGCCGTCGAGAATGCTGTCGAGCAGGTCGAGGATCTGGTCAAGCGGCTTCGTACTCACGGCAAGCGCGGCGTCAAGGCGGGCGAGTTCTCGGTCATCCGAAGCGACCTGGGTGCTCAGACCCGCAAGTGCATGAGCCACCTCAAGGGTGCGGTCACCAAGTTGGAGAACGCCAAGCAGCGGTCTCCACGCCAGGCGCAGGAGTGGCTTAGCAAGGGAGCTGTGGATGACGTGCTGCTGTACCTCGAGCTGCTGGGCAAGTGCTATGCGGCTACAGTCGAGTTGGGACTCGCCCAGATCGCCTTCGAATATCACAAGGGAAAGCCGGACGTTGCCAGGACCTGGGCCGAGAGCACCACCAAGTCCACCGCCGAGTTCCGTACCGAGATCCACGACGTCTATGGCCGGCTCGGCCAGCTTGACGAGAGCATCCGTGCCCAGTTCCGGGCCGCGTCGAAGAGCGTGAACGGTGGGGAACGGCGGCGTGGGCTCGAGAGCGCCATGCAGTCTTCTGCGTCGGGAATGATCGCGACAACTGTGTCCGCCGCCGCGGACAAGCTGGCAGGAAAGACTGTGACCCTAGGTCGCCTTCGTGGATCATCGATCGCGGTCCCCGCGAACACTGCTGCCGCTGGTGCTGGGGTGTTGCTCCTCGGTGTTGTAGGCGTCAACGCCGTGGTTCGTTACCGCGCGGAGAAGAAGCTGGACGAACGGTTGGCGCAGCTCTCGCGAGCCAGCAGGAGAAGCTCCCAAACCCTGGATCAGGCGGCCCCGAGTCTTGAAATGCTCCGAACCCTGAACGAAGAGCTTGCCGGGCCCATGGACTGAGTCCACTGAGGGCCGTCGAGCGATGGGCGGGACGACCGATCCGCCTTTCGGTGCCGCGCTGTGACGATCGGGCCGTCGGCCCAGCCGTTCCTCGCCACGATCTCGCGAGTCCGGGCGGGCAGTCGACGGGCGCGTCGCCGTCGTCGCTACGGTTGAAGGCGTCTTCTCGGTCGGGTGGCCGTTACCGCCCCCTGATGAGGTAGATGCCTGGCCCGGGCGTGGCGAAGTGCGGGTCTGCGGGATGCACTGTCGCGGGGTGGTAGGTGCCGAGGTGGCTGGGGTCGAGTCGCCGGAGCGCCATGTCGAGGACGTATCGGGCTGTGCGTCGGAACGCGACCGTGTTGCCGGCCATGAACAGGGTGTGCGCGTGCAGGCGTTGGTGGAATCTGTCCCTGTGGGAGGAACGCCGACGGGCTTGGCGGTTGAGTTCGTGGACCTCGTCCCAGGCGGGGACATTGTTCGGTTTCCAGGGGATGGTGTGCGGAGCCCCGGCTCTCAGGCGGTGGCGTAGCTGCTTCCACCGGTTCGCGGCGAACTGCAGATCGCGGTGGCTGAGTACCAGGTCGAGCTCACCGACGGTCACGGTGGCGAGGCAGGGCTCCGGTGGCATGTTGCCCCGTAGCGGTAGATGGATCAGCGTGTGGCGTGACCGGGCGGCCAGCATCCACAGGCCCGTGATGGTGAACGCGGCGTCGGCGTCGAGTTCCAGGACGAACCAGGGATTGTTGTCGCCCAGCACCGCGCCGGTCACCGTTTTGGCTGGGCGGATGACGCGGTACTGATCGGCGCCGAGTCGCCCCTGATGTGCGCGGATTTTGAGGTTCATCCGCTGGCGAGCTGGGCGCGGGCGTGCATCAGCGCGAAGCCGAGGAGGTTGCGGCCGCGCCATTGGGCGGGATCGTGGGCGCGTGGGTCCGTGGCGGACAGGCCGATGCCCCAGACTCGATCCATCGGGCTGGTTTCTACCAGTATCCGGTTGCCCGTGCGGGACAGGTACTGCCCGAGGTCGGGGTGCTGGTTGAACTTGGCCATGTTGCCGGCGACGACCAGGTCGAAGGAGCGCGCATCCCAGGTGGCCTGGTCGAAGTCGCGGACCTGCCGACCCAGGACCTTGACCGCGCCCGGGTGCGGTGCCGTGAGCATTTGCGCGGCGATCGCTTCGTCGCCGAATAGGCGTGCCTTGCCGATCATCATGTAGTGCTCGGCGGTGGCGTACCGGATCCCGTCCACGACGAATGGGGCTGGCCACCATTGGCTCAGGCAACCCGGTCCGATGCTGCCGTCCGGTTGGGGGTGGTGCCCCCAGAAGAACAGGTACTTGATCCGCCCGCCCGCAGCGGCGAGCGCCCGCAGCTCGGGCAGACTGCGCGGCGGGGAAGTGGTATCGGGCACGTCCAGCAGGGTGCCAGAACCGTATGGTCACGGCCATCGGGTTTGTCTGCCGTGCGTGTTTCGAGCCGCGTATCCACTCCCGCAATAGGCGGATCTCTCCGGTGGCGGTGGCCAACTGCTCGTGATGCTAGGACTACCGGACCGGCCCCGATCGTTGCCTTGGGCTGCCGGTCGTCGGGATCCTGGGTTGACGGTTGCATAGCCGACGGAGAGGCGCTGGCTGATGATCTCCAGCGCCTCTCCCAAGCCCCGGACCGCCGTGATATCTCACAACCGTCTCACGGACGACCCGGGACGGTCCGGCAAGGCTTGATGCGGGTCGGACCATCGCTCGGCCGTTGACCTGCATGTTCGGCATGATCCGGTACGGCCCGGCAGGTGCCGGTAGGCCCGCTAGTTCTCTGGGGGTCAAGGGGTCGTCGGTTCAAATCCGGCCGTCCCGACGCAGGTCAGAGGCCATTCGGGATCTTCCGAATGGCCTCGTTCGATCTTGTGCAGCAGCGAAGTGTAGCAACGGCTCATTGATCGAGGCTCTCGCCGAGCTTCCGCAGGGCTTCACGGGTGGCCTTGGACGAGATCTGGCTGTAGATCTCGAGTTGGCCAGGGTGCGGAGTCGGTGGGTCCGGCTCCGGCAAGCTCTGCGGCCTCGGCGGCTAGACGGTCGATCGTCTCGACGGGGGCTTGGCCCCTGATCCTGGACACGGGGGTTATGCGGCCGGGGCCAGCGTAGCCGGTGTCGGCCGGGTGTTCTTCTCGTAGGTGATCGGTGGCTGCTGTCCGAGTCGGGAGTGGCGTCGGATGGTGTTGTAGCGGTGCAGCCAGCGGAACGCGGTCAGCCGTGTCAATCCCCTGGAATCGTGGAGGGTTGCGTTATGCGGCCTGGTTCTCCAGGGCGCAGGCAATTGACCGTTCGTAGTCGATGGGAGATCGCCAGTCGCAGACGGAGTGTCGGCGGCGCTGGTTGTAGAAGTCGGTGATCCAGGTGGCGATCTTCAGGCGGGCTTCGGTGCGGGTGCGGAACTGGCGGCGGTGGACGTACTCGACCTTGATGGTGGAGAAGGCGGCCTCGGCGACGGCGTTGTCGAAGCATGATCCGACGCGGCCCATGGACTGGCGCACCTTCCACCGGTTACAGGCTCGGGCGAACTCGGCCGAGCAGTACTCACTGCCCCTGTCGCTGTGGAAGATCACCCCTTCGACGTCGCCGCCGCGAGTGACGGCGGCCATGTTCAACGCCGCCACGACCAGCGCAGCGTCGTGACGCTTACCCATCGCGTAGCCGGGATGCGGCGGGAGTACAGGTCGATGACGGTGGCGAGGTAGAGCTTGCCCTCGCCGGTGACGATCTCGGTCATGTCGCCGCACCAGGCCACGTCCGGCGCCGGCGCGGTGAAGGCACGTTTGACCAGGTCCGGTGCGGCCGGACGCTTACCGGGCCGGGTCAGGCCACGACGGCGGCGCTTCGTCCGGGCGGCCAAGCCCATCTCGGCCATGAGCTGCGCGATCGTGTTGTCGGAGACCTTCCAACCCTGCTCGCGCAGTTCGATCCCGATGCGCGGGCTGCCGTAGGTGCCGCCCGAGTCGTCGAAGACCTGCCCGACCGCAGCCGCCAGCCGGGCGCGTCGATCATCACGGCGGGTCGGCGACCGGTCACGCCACTTGTAGAACCAAGACTCGGACACCCCCAACGCCCGGCAAGCGATCGCGTGCGGCACGTCGTACTCGGTCCTCTGGGAAGCGATGAACCCGGCCACGCTCACCGGCCCGTCGCCTCCTTGACCCACAGGACCACGGATCGCTTGAGCACATCACGCTCCATCGCCAGCTCGGCGTTCTCCCGCCGCAACCTGGCCAGCTCCGCGCGTTCGTCCTCGCTCAGCGCGCCCGCGCCGCCGGCCTCGCCACGCTCCTCGCGATCCTTCTTCACCCAGTTGGCAAGGGTCCCGTCGTTGATACCCAGATCACGCGCGACCTGCGCGATCGACTTCCCGGTCTCCCGCACGATGCGCACCGCGCCCGCACGGAACTCCGGATCGAACCGGCGTCTCGTCTCAGCCATGAACCTCTATCCCTCAAGTTCTGGCCTCCACGTTACGAGGGGAACCGCAGGAAGCGGTTCACCAGCGCGTCTCCCCGGCGAAATACCGGGCCGCCTTCCGCAGAATGTCCCGCTCCTCCTCCAACTCGCGGACTCGCCGCCGCAACGCGGCGTTCTCGTCCTCCACCGAGCCCGCCACCGGCGACGCCGCCGGCCCGGCCGTCGCGCCCCGACGCTGATCATCAGCGCGGACCCAACTACGCAACGTCTCCCGATTGACCCCGAGATCGTCAGCGATCTGCGCGATCGTCGCCCCAGGCCGAGACCGGTACAACGCGACCGCGTCAGCCTTGAACTCGGCAGGGTAGTGCTTCATCACCATCTGTCACGGACTCCTGATCTCCCCGGACCATCACGATCCAAGGCTCAAGTGTCCAGGACCAGGGGGCAACTCCCCCCGACTGTGGTTGCGCAATCGTGCGAGTCGGGTTCACGTGCCCGACTCGCTCACGATCGCACCAGACGAGGCAGCCGACGCACGTAGGTCGGTGCAAAGAAGGAACCCGGAGACGGCTCGGCTCGGGCCGGGATTGTCGGCGTCTGCGAGACGACCTCTCAATCTGCCGCGCGCCGAGGTCGCGCATCACCGCCTCGGGGAGGGACGGGTTGGCAGCCGCCGCCACGCTGATGTCGGCGTCAGTGAGCAGTCGGATGATCCTCTCCACCGGCAGCGCGAGTTGCTTGCGGCGGTCCGGCGTGCCTGCTGGTCAGCCAGGCAAGCGAACACTGTGGGCAGGGCGGGTTGGCGGCGACTCTTGCGGCGACCTGCGGAACCGGGCGGCTGCTGGCAATTCTGTGTCGCCCCTGGTGGACTGCACGAGGGGAGGGCCGATCGCAGGCATTGGCCTGGTCGGGCAAGCGTACGGCAGATGGCTGTAAACTGTGTCAACCAGATGCTTCACTGCAGTCATGTCTATTGATGTTGCTGCGAAGCGGCTCTGAGCGACCGCGCGGTCGTCCAGCTGACTCGGGAGTGCAGATGCCAGAAGAGACCGACACTCCGGTCGTTCTCGCGGAGATCGCGCGGATCGCCAGCGTTGGACGCGCCGCCGTGAGCAACTGGCGACGACGGCATGCGACGTTTCCTCGCGCTATCGGCGGCACAGACGCAAATCCTCAGTTCTCGTTGATCGAGGTTGAGTCGTGGCTGCTGGCGAACGGCAAGCTCAAGCACATAGGCCACCTCGAGCGACTTTGGCCGCGCTTCGAAGTGCTTGGCGACCGGGCGTTGAGTGGCAGGGCGATCGCGGAGTTCGGCCTCAAACTCCTGCCGCAGGCAATCGAGTCGCCGTTGGCGCCGTCGCAAGATTTACCCAGTGCCGCAGTCACGCTAGTGGACCAAGCCGTGGAGATCGCGTGTGAGGAGGGGGCCAGAAAGACCTTCGACTTTCTGCTCGGTCGATGGCTCGAAACCTATGTCCGCCAGATGAGCGTGACTTCACCGCAGCTTGCCGAGCTGATGGTGACGGCCGCGATGGCGTCGATGCCGGTCGGACTAGACGCCTACGGCACGGTGCTGGACCCGGCGTGCGGGAGCGGCGAACTGCTGCTTACCGTTGCCAGGCACGGATGGCGCACACTATTGGGTACTGACATCGATCCCACGTCCGTCGCGTTGACGTCAGCGCGGCTGGGCCTCGAGATCAGCAAACGGCATGCCATGTCGGAGAGCGACGATCGCGTCCTCCGAACGGCGGCTGGCGGTCAGCTGCCTGTGGTTGATGTCCGTCCGGGAGATTCGCTTCGAACCGACACGCACAGCCAAATCAAGGCCAACTTGATCATTTCCGCTCCGCCATACAACGAGCGAGATTGGGGCCATGAAGAACTGGCCACCGATCCGCGGTGGAAGTACGGTGTCCCGCCTCGGACCGAGTCGGAACTTGCCTGGGTCGAACACGTACTGAGCCGGCTGGCGCCGGACGGTGTGGCAGTACTTCTGCTGCCGCCTGCGGTAGCGTCTCGGCGGGCGGGGCGCCGAATCCGGAGCGCGCTATTGCGCGCCGGAGCGGTCCGGGCGGTGATCGCACTGCCGCCGGGTATCGCCCCGCCATACAGCGTGGCACTTCACCTGTGGATTCTGCAGGCACCCCCAGAAGAGGCGCAGGACAACGCTGTTCAGGAGATCCTCCTGTGCGACACCTCCGCTGTCATTGCGTCGCCAGGCGGCAAGCCGCAGGACTTCGACTGGCCACGCCTTCAAGATCATATCGGTCAGATGCTCGATGACTTTCGAAGTCGCGGCGGGAGCAGCCGCAGTCCAGGTACGACTAAGCCGCTGCCTAGCGGGTGTGGGATCATCTCAGTGATGACGCTGCTGGACGAGCAGGTCGACCTCACGCCAGGGCGTCATGTTCCCTTAAGCGCCGGCGAGCAGGTCGACCTAGGCGAAGCGTGGAACAATTTCAAGAAGATCCTAGCCGAATTGGATGCGCACTCGGGGCGCCTGTCCTCGCTTCAGTTCTCGGCCGAGCCTCACCGCACGGTCGGCATGACAAGCGTCAGCGATCTGGATCGTGCTGAGGCTCTCAAACTCCGAACGGGCCAACCCGTCGAAGCAGACGTTGACTCTGAGGATGGCTTTCCCGGGGCGGTCCCCGTGCTGCATGTGAGGGACTTGTTGTTGACCGGACGTCCAGGGGGATGGCTTGAACCGGAGGCTGCCCGCAAGGGGGTAGAGGCCGGCCTGCTGACCATGGCCGTGGCAGGCGACGTCATCGTGGCGGGTGTTGAGCGCGCATATCGCGCATGGGTGCACATGGGTGAGCCGCTGATCATAGGCCCTCAGCTGTACTCGATGCGGGTGAATTCGAAGCTGCTCGACTCGTGGTTTCTAGCAGGCTGTCTACGAGCTCCAGCTAACGCGCGACAGGCGAGCACGCATGCCACATCCTCAGGCCGCATCGATGTACGCAAGCTACAGGTACTACAGCTGGCGCTCGCTGAGCAGAGCGCCTACGGCGACGCGTTCCAGGCAGTGGCCCGGTTGGAGGAGACGCTACTAGGCCTCCATCAGGTCGGAACAGGCCTGGTCGCCAGGATCAGTGATCAACTCTCCGCAGGGCGTGCTCACGTGTACTGAGGCGATCGCCCAGACCTTGATCGCGAAGCGGTGAGGTGACCGGTCGTGTGCTTCCGACGCTGGCCGCTACAGCGGTTGAATGGTTGGGGTCTGGTCCGATCGATGGCCTGTGATCAACCACTCTGGACCCTGGGTCGGCGGTCGATCTATACCTGGGGTGTGAGGTACGCCGATAGTGGTGGCCTGTCCGCTGCGGGACGGGTCAAGCGGGAGCAGGTACGGATGCGGGCCGCGCGGATGTCCGCCGTTGATGTGCCGGCGACGCGGGTCGCGGCCCGGTTGCGGG
>NZ_POTY01000186.1 GCF_003236315.1 Micromonospora craterilacus | reverse complement strand
GTGGGGGGTTAGCCGCGGTTTTGGAACCAGCGGCGGAAGGTGGAGAGGGGGTCGTCGGTCGACTGGCTGCGGTCGGCGAACGGATCGCGTTCGACCGGGCGGTGGGGGTCACCGACCAGGGCGCGGCTGGGTGCGGTGAACGCCTGCTCGGGCTGGCCGTCGACCGCCGTCGCGATGATCCGGGCGACCGCGTCGATCACCCGGGCCTGCACCGCACTGCCGACCAGGTCGGTCGGGTCGTCCGGGTTGGCGGCGATGCCGGCGACCGCGACCTGCGGGGTGAACCCGACGAAGGTCTCGGTGGCGGCACGCTCGGAGCTGCCGGTCTTGCCGGCCACCGGGCGGCCGTCGAGGATCCGGTCCACGGCGGTGGCGGTACCACCGTTGCACTGCCCGAACGCGGACTGCTGACCCACCGGGCAGCGCGCCGCGTCGGTGGCGGCCCGGGCCACGTCGGGGTCGAGCACCTGCCGGCAGGACGGGTCGCCGACCGGCAGCCGCTCCCCGTCCGGCGCGGTCACCGACACCACCGGCACCGGCGAGCAGTACGTCCCCTCCGCCGCCACGGTGGCGTACGCGTTGGCCAGGTCGAGCGGGGTGGTGGCGGCCACGCCGAGGGTGAACGCCCCCCAGTCGGCCGCGTTGTTCTCGGCGAAGTTCGCGTCGGACTCGGCACGGAAGGTGATGCCCAGGCGCTGGGCCATCTCGACCACCTTGTCCGGCCCGACCTGCTCGGCCAGCCAGACGAAGTACGTGTTCACCGAACGGCCGAAACCGTCCCACATCATCCGGTAGCCGTCCATCCACTGCGGGTTGGCGTTGGCCGGGCACCACTGGCCGCCGCAGCTGCTGTCGTCCGCCCCGGCCGGGTACCGGGTGGGCAGCCGGCTGGGCGCGTCGAAGCCGGTGGCCAGGGGTCGGCCGGACTCCAGCGCGGCGAGCATGGTGAACAGCTTGAAGGTCGACCCGGCCTGGTAGCCGGCGACGCTGCCGCCGCCGGAGATCAGCGGGTTGACGGTGTTCGGGTAGTTGCCCTGCCCGTCGGGGTTGGCGTCCAGGCTGTAGTGCCGGTTGACGGCCATGGCCAGCACCCGGCCGGTGCCGGGCTCTACCGCGGCGATCGGCAGGGCGCGCGGGTTGTCGTACCCGTAGACGCTGGTGGCCTGCTTCTGCGCGGTGGCCTGGATCTGCGGGTCCAGCGTGGTGACCACGGTGTAGCCGCCCCGGCGCAGCGCCTGCTCACGCTCGGCGACGGTGTCCCCGAACGCCGGCTGGGCCAGCCACCACCGGCGCAGGTAGTCGCAGAAGAACCCCCAGCCGTCGCGCTCGCCGGCGGTGGCGGCGCAGCCGTTGGGCTGCTCGCTGGGGTGCAGGCCCAACGGTTCGGCCTTCGCCTCGGCGGCCTGCGCGGCGGTGATCGCCCCGGTTTCGGCCATCGCGTCCAGCACGTACGCCCGCCGGGCCAGCGCCGCGTCGGCGTCGCCGTCGATCGGGCTGTACGCCTCCGGCGCCTGCACCAGGCCGGCGAGCAGCGCGGACTCGGCGAGGGTCAGCTCCGAAGGCGCCGTGGAGAAGTAGCGCTGGCTCGCCGCGGCGACCCCGTACGCCCCGGAGCCGAAGTACGCGATGTTGAGGTAGCGGTTGAGGATCTCGTCCTTGCCGAGTCGCTGCTCCAGGGAGTTGGCGTACCGGACCTCCTGGAGCTTGCGCCCGACGGTCTGCTCGGTGGCCGCGGCCCGCTCCTCGGCGGTGCGGCTCGGGTCGGTCTTGAGCACGTTGCGCACGTACTGCATGGTCAGCGTCGAGCCACCCTGCTCGGTGCCGCCCTCGGTGACGTTGGTGACCAGGGCCCGCAGCATGCCGCGCAGGTCCACCCCGCCGTGCTCGTAGAAGCGCCGGTCCTCGGCGGCCACGATCGCCTGCCGCATCACCGGCGCGATCTCCGCCAGCGTCACGTCGCTGCGGTTGGCGTCGTAGAACGTGGTGATCAGCGTCTTGCCGTCGTTGGCGTAGAGGTAGGACCGCTGCGGGGTGGCCGGGGTCCGCAGCGCGTCCGGCAGCGCGGCGTAGTTGCCGAGGGCCGCCTGCGCGGCGAAACCGAGCAGCAGGTTGCCCGGCAGCGCGACGACCGCCAGGACCAGGCCGGCGAGTACGCCGGTCAGCAGCACGGTGAACAGCCGCGACAGCGGCGTAGGGGTGGCCATGGTCACTAGGATTGCCACGAAAGCCACCATCCGGCCACCTCGACCGGCCGGTTGTCAGCCAATTCACCGTGAATTGCCAGCCGCCTTTGCGCTGGTCAGCCCCCAAGTACCCGGTGCCAGCCAATCAAACCGGGCAACAGGAGCACCGCGCTCACCAGGGACAGCCCGGTCAGCACCAGCGGTAACCGGGCACGGCGCAACGCCCGGCTCCGGTACTCCTGGCGGAGCTCCTTCTTCTCGGCCTCGTTGAACTTCTTGGCGATGTAGAGGTCGGCCTCCCGTTCCGCCGCCTCGAGCAGGTGCGCCGCCCAGGTCAGGAACGCCGCAGCGATCACCCAGAGCGCCGAATCCAGCGCCACCTTGAGGGTGGAGATCTCAGGATCGGGCGGACCGGTCGACACCGAGGTCAGCATGTTGATCCCGGCGCCCGCAAAGAGCCCGGCCAGGAAGTTCAGCGCCGACGGCGACGGAATCGCGATGCTCACCGCTCGGGCTCCCGCTGCGTCGGCGGGTCGGGCCAGGGCAGTTCGGGCCAGGTCTCCTCACAGATCCGCCGGCCCAGGGCGTCGATCCGTGCGAGCGGGTCAACGTCGAACTCACCGTCAAGAAGTTCGGTGAGCACAAAGAGTTCTTTGCGGTCGTTGACCAGTTGGTCGACCGCCTCCTGCATCGCCGAGGTCCGCACCGGCCCGTCCCGCATGGCGATCTGCTCACGGATGGCCTGCTCGATCTGCTCGACGCCTCTCTGCCAGGCGCGCAGCTGTCGGTCTGTCAGGAGCTTCCGGTTGGGCGACTCCGCCGGCACCGGCGCGACGCGTTGCTGCGGGACCTCGGGCGGCTCGGGCGGCCGGTGGTTGAACAGATCCCCGTAGAGCTTGAGGCTCTCCATCTGCACGATGCTCCAGACGATGTCGGCCAACTGCGCGGCGACGAACGGGATGCGGAGCCGCTCCTCCGGGGCGGTCGGCAGGAGCGTCGGATTCTTCATCTCGGTCCGCATCCGATGGAACAGCGTCTGTAGGTGCTCGCGGGTGCCGGCGGCGGTCGCGGTGCAGTGCAGGTTGGCCTCCAGCACCTGGGACAGGTCGATCTCCCGGCCCGGGATGGTCCACTCCCGTTCCCGGCCCATCAGCCAGGCGTGCGCCGTCTGCATCCCGGGGCGCATCTCCACCCCGGCGCGGACCAGGGCGCTGAGGCACATCGCGGTGGTGGCTTCCTCCCGGTTCCAGGAGCCGGTGCCGCTGCGCCACCAGTTGTCGAACGGCCCGCCCTGGGCCACCTGGCGCATCAGCCAGTTACAGGCGTCGCGGACCACCGGATGATCCATTCGCAGGTCGGCCTGGCACAGACCGAGCACCACCCGAGCGGTCACCCACGGCACCCGCGCCGGATAGAAGTTGCCGTCGTCCTCCCGCGCGCGTGCCGCGACCTCGACCAACTGCTTGACGCGGGACTCGTCGTAGTGCTGCGGCGGGGCCGACCCCTCGAAGCCCAGCAGCAGGCCCAGCACCCAGTTGCGGTACATCCGCCCGGTGTCCAGCTGGCCGGCAACCATGCCCGCCAGGTGCGGCTCGGCGCCCAGCAGTGTGTCCTCCTCGACCATCGACTGCTGGATCTCCACGAAGTCGGCGTAGTCGGCGGTCTCGCCATCCACCGGCTCGGGCAGCAGGCAGCCCGGGTCGGCGTAATCCCAGCGGGCCCGCAGCCAGTTGGCGATCTCCTCCCACGCGTCCGGGTGGTTGAGCTGGCGCAGGGCGCTGGCCGCGAAGACCGCGGCGCCGAGGTTGTCGCCCCAGGTCGGGTCCGCGGCGTTGCGCGAGCGCAGCGAGCGGCCGAGCCGGATCAGGATGTCCCAGCTGGTCAGCAGGTAGAGGCTGTCCGGGCGGGCCTCGTCCGGGGAGACGAGCAGGTCCAGCCGGCTCAACGTCGCCTTCATCAGCCGCTCGCCGCCGTGATGCAGGTGCATCAGGACGATCTCCTCCGGCCGATGCCAGCGCTGGTCGGCGTCCCACCGGTCACGGGCGTGGTTCATCACCAACTGCGCCCGCCGCCGTGGCCCGATCTGGTACGCGCCGTCGATCAGATAGACCAGCCCGGCAACGCGCAGCTGCTCCAACGGCTGCCGCAGGCGCCCCGCCTCGCGGACCGCCATCTGGAACTCCAGCACCCCCAGGCAGGCCAGCCGGTACAGCGCCTCCTGCTGCCCCGCCCCGGTCACCGCGCGGGTGTAGTGCTCCTCCAGATCCGCCTCGGTCGGCACCCGGCCCAGGGTGCCGTACAGCTCCATCGCGGTGAGCGCGATGTGCGCGTCGTTCTGCGCCAGGCTGCGTACCGTCGCCCGGGCGGTGTCGTCGAGCCGGCTGCCGACCAGCAACTGGTTGATCAGCTGCCGTCCCTCCGCCAACACCGACTTCAGCGCCCGGTTCGGCTCGCCGTGCCGCAGCAGCGCCGCCGCCGACTTCCAGCTCGTCGCCAGCACCTGCAACCGCAACCCGAAGTCACTCCGCAGCCGTTCCAGACAGCTGAACAACGTGTTGCGCACCAGCAGGTTGGCGTGCAGGTTCTCCAGCACCACAAGGTATTCCCCGGTGGCGCTGGAGTCCTGCTGCAGCAGGGCCAACACGATCGACGCCGGCCCGTCCGCCGGGTCGCTCATGTTCAGCCACACCACCCCGTCGCCCTGGTCCAGCCGCTGCTCGGCCACGTTGGCCACCAGCGCCGACTTGCCGCACCCGTGGTCGCCGACGACCATCACGTCGTGCCCGGCCGCCAACTCCTCCGCTACCTTGCTCGAACCAGGGGTGACCCGGTGCAGCCGGGAGTAGTAGTCCAAGGTGGCCTGGCTGGGCAGCTGCGCGTGCCCCACCCGCTGGGGCCGCCACTCCGCCCGCAGCGCCTCACCGGACAGCGCGCAGCTCAACAGCACCAGCGGGGTGATGCCGGCCGACGCCGAGGTGCTGGCCGCCCGTAACGCGGTCTCGGACAGCCGAACCTCGGTCGCACCGCCGAGCGCCTCCACCCGGACGACCAGGCCGTGACCGACACGGTCGGTGAACTCGATACTGGCCTCCGGCAGCACATGCAACGCCGCGCGCCGCCCGCCGGACGACGGCAACTGCACGAGGAGATCCTGACGCGCGGCACCGAGGAGCTTGAACGCGTCGGGCTCCGGCCCGAGGGCGTTGACGGTCATCCAGCCATCAGGCGGCTCGTCCGTCACCGACGCATCCCCCCTCCGACGCATCACCCTGGGTCAGCCAACAATCACCAGAACAATCCGATGCTAACCGCCGGATCCTCCACTGTCGCCGGACAGCTGGGCGCACAACCGCAGGTACTTGGTGCGGACCAGCTCGCCTTCGACACCCTCGACCTCGAAGCCGGACAGCAGCGTGAAACCGCTGCGACCGAACGCCGTCCGGATCTCCTCGGCGTCGCCCAGGTCGTGGCTCTCCATCCGGGCGGCGTACCGGCGGACGGCCGCGGACAGCTCCTCCAGCTGCACCGAGAGCAGCCCGCGCCAGCTGGCGGCCCGCTCGCGGAACCGCAGCTCGAAGTCGTCGACCAGGTCGGTGACCCGGTGCCGGTCGTCCTGCGCCTCGTCGGAGTTCGGCCATTCGTTGCCCTCGTGCAGCCGCACGGTGGTGACCACCGTCCCGCCCGGCCGCAGCAGGTCCGACCAACTGTCGATCACGGTCGCCGCGTCGTCCCGGTCGAAGCGGGTCAGGAAGGCGTCGGCCACCACCAGGTCGAACGGGCCGCCGTCGACCAGCCGCCGTACCACGTCCGGGCTGGTGATGTCGGCCTTGTGCACGTGGACCTCGGTGCCCAGCTGCTTGGCGTACCAGTGGCAGGCCAGCAACGGGGTCTGGCACTTGTCCACCACGTGCACGTCCAGTTGCTCGGGCAGGTCACCGGTGGCCGACCGGATCGCGTCCAGCACGAACGCCAGCGTGGTGTAGTCGGCGGTGCCGCTGATCAACACCCGCCGGGCACCGCCGCGCACCGCCTCGACCAGCCGCTCGGTGTAGAACTGCGCATGCCACTGCGGGCTGCTCACCATGTCGAACAGGCGAAGATACTGCCAGGCGGCGTGGTACCAGGAGCAGTTGACGCTGTCCTGATGCGACGGACCGCAGGACATCGGCGCCATCGCGTACAGCATGCTGGCGGACTGGAGCAACGACCGGGTCAGTTCCGGCCCGGGCCGGCGGCGCTGGTCCTCGCCGGCGACCGGAACCCGGCTCATCAGGTCCGTCCAGAGCGACCAGGCCCGCTCCACGTCCTCGGCGTGCCGGCTGACCACCCAGGACGCCAGCCCGTCGCGCCCCACCTCCTGCCGGACCACCACCTGCCGGTCGATGAGCCACATGTCGGTCATCGGCACCTGCACGGTCTTACCGTCGTACGTGGCCTTCCCGTCGTGCGTGGTCTTCCCGTCCAGGCGCACCGGCACCTTCACCGGGTGCAGATCGTTGGCGCGGTCCTCGGCCAACTGGCGGTCGATGTCGCCGCCGCTCACGTCCTCGCCCGGCACGAGGTACATCCGGCGGACCGTGGCCCGCTGCGCCAACTGCCGGAACACCGCCCGGGTGAACAGGTCGGCCGGCCGGCCGGCGGTGGAGTACGGGACGATCTGGCACAGTTCGCTGTGCACCCCGGAGGCCAGGCCCTGGATCAGCTCGTCGACCGCCGCGCCCGGCAGCCGTACGCTCTGCGTGTCGGTGCCCTCGTAGGACGCGCGGAAGAACAGGTTCGCGCGACGGGCCCGTTCGATCAGCTCGGCGGGTGTCATCCGTTCCGGGGTGCTGCTCGGCTCGGCCATCTCGGCCTCTCCCCTCACCGTCGCGACGCCGTGACGACCAGGTGGTTGCCACCCGGCGCGGACACGGCGTCACGGATCTGCCAACCCGCGTCCCCGACGTCGGCGATGACGTCGTGGGGGCGGAACCTCCGGGACTGGAAGCAACGGATGCGGTGCCCGGCGGCCAACGTCGCGCCGTCCATCGACACCGGCCGGCGCAGCACCGCCTCGCCGATCGCCACGCCGTCCCGCCAGCTCAGCACGAATTCCAGCGTGGCGTCGGGCAGGCCGGCGGCGAGCAGCGGCTGCAACGCGGCGGCGCGGAACTCCGGCGACCGGTACGGCGCCAGGACGACCGCTGCCGACTCGTCGGGCGGGCCGACAGCGACGCTGAGCAGCAGCACGTCGTCGGGGCGCAGCGCGGCCCCGATGTTCGCCAACGCGGCGGCGGGATGCTCGACGTTACCCAGCGTGTGACCGAGCAGGCAGCCGACGACCGGTGCCGGCCCACGCCGCCAGCGCTCCACGCTCCCCGAGGCGTCGCACTCGATGTCCCACACGCCTGAGTCAACGCTCATCCGGTCCCCGGCGAAGCGGGCGAGCCGGGCGCAGGCGATCCCCAACAGGGTCTCGCTGAAGTCGAGCGCGAGGTACCGCCGGCAGGGTCGGCCCCGGTTGGCCAGCCGGGCGAGGAAGGCCCGGCTGCGCCCGCCGTTGCCCGGGCCGATCTCGGCCACGGCGAGCGCCCCGGCGGCCACCACCCCGGCCGTGATCAGGGCGTCCGCCTCGTGCCGGGCGGAGGTCAGCATGCTCAGGTAGCCGGCCGAGCGGGCGTACGTGTCGTGGGTGTAGGCGGCGCTGCCGGCGTAGGCGAACTTGAGCGGTACCCGGCCGGCCCGGATCGCCTCCACCGCGGCCACTCGGTGCGGCTCGCACTCGAAGAAGGGGTGCCCGGCACGCGCCGTCGGCGCGACAGTGGATCGGGAATCGGCGACCGGCGCGGATCGTCGGACGGGTACGTCGCCCCCCGGCGCACCCCACGCGCGTATCGCCTCTGCCACAACGTCCTCCGACGAAGTCAGGGCCGGTCGCCGATTAGCCCAACAATAGGGCCGGGCGGCAACACCGCGCACCGTTCCGGCTGCGGTCATTTCGCAATCTGCAATTCACACGCCAGGGTTCCACGGGATTCCCGGATATCATGCCGCCTCGCTCCGTCCACTGTGCCGACCCAGCTGCGCCACGGCGGCACGGGCCGCGGTGGTGAAGGTCGTGGGCGTGAACCGGTGTCGCTGCCAGTCCCCCTGGAGCCGGCCGATGTCGTCCACCCCCTCCTCCACCAGCAGCACCATGTACTTGCGGAAGGCCAGGGCGGCGCCCTTCTCCTCGACCAGCCAGGCGCTCGTGGCGTACCGCTCACCGTCCCCGGCCAACGGTCGGTCCCGCGTCATCAACGACACGAAGAACTCGCAGTCCCGGATCCGGTTGAGCACCGCCGTGCCGACGTAGCCGTCGGCGCCCCGCCCGGTGAGCACGGTGAAGCCCTTGTCCTCCAACAGCTCCGTCAGCCCCCGTACGTACCCGTCCGCCTCGTCGGCCCGGTGCGACAGGAAGACCGTGCCGGCGGTGGTCGGGCGGACCAACTCCGCGTCCGGGCGTACCCGCTCCAGGATCCGGCTCTCGCCAACCTCTTCCACCAGTTGCTCAAGCTCGCCGTCGCCCGTGCTGACCGCGATGTCGCGTACCTCGTCGAGCAGTCGGTCGGCGCGCACCCGGCCGGTGGCCAGCAGCCGCAACGCCTGGCATTTGATCAGCACCTCGTTCGCCTCGGCGGCCAGCACCGCCGGCGGGATTCGCCGGTCGAGGATGAAGAGGTCCTTCAACCGGGCCCGCTCACCGTAGTAGAACACCGACGCCCGGGACTCGACCTCGGCCAGATCGACGTACAGCACGACGGCCATCCCCGCGTCGGCCCGGGCCAGGGCGAATTCCCCGGCCCCGGCCAGCCCGGCCAGCCCGATCGACAGTGGATCGACGACGACCACGTCGAACTCGCCATCCACCGTTCGGCGCGCCGCCTCGTCCAGGCTGCCCGCCACCCTCAGGCGCCGCACCAGGGGGTTCTGGGTCAGTTCCTGGTAGAGCCGCCCGGCGGTGTCGTCGGTGTCGCACAGCAGCACGGCCAATCGGAGAAATGTCGCCACAACACCGGCTCCACGAATGTCTCACGGCTGGGAAATGAGCACCCATGGTGGCACGGTCAAGAGCAACGGCACCTCGGCGATATGTCTGCCGACAATGGCCGAACAGTCCCGGCGGTCACCGGCGCGACGGTACCCGCCCTGATCGCGCGTTTGCCGGGGGCCGCCGAAGAAGGGACGTCACCCGCCGAGCGGAGGGCCGCCGGTCCGGGATCCGACAGTTTCTCCGCCCGGGATTATTGATTTCCGCGCCGGGGTTGACGCCAATTTCTCACTCGGAAGCACCCCCGGGCGGCCGACTCAGGCCGCACCGCCGGCCGAGGCCGCGCTGGCCGGTCGAGGCCGCACCGCCCGGTCGAGGCCGCGCTGGCCGGTCAGGCCGCGCCCAGTGGGCCGGCGCCGCCCGGGCCAGCCGGTCCCGCCGGCCTTGCCGGCCCGGCCGGCCCGGCCGTGGCGACACTGGCGCTGGTGGCGTCCCGGAGGATCTCCTGCGGCAACAGGCGGCCGGAACGGTAGGCGATGCCGATACCGGCGATCAACGCGAAGATCGCCCCGAAGGTCTGCAACGAACCGATCAACGCCCCGCCGAGGCCGAGCAGCGGGCTGGCGATCATCAGCATCGTCCCGTCCCCGATGCTGAACATGCCCGACCGGGCCACCGCCCACCCGGTGCACAGCCAACCCACGCTGTAACAGGTCGCCCCGACCAGGACCAGGGTCCGTGCGGTGGTGCCGAAGACCGGGGTCTGCTCGGCCAGCCCGGCGAAGGGCAGCATCAGCACCGTGCCGGCGATGCTGACCAGCAGCCCGGCCGCGGCGGCGCGGCGGCTACGGGTGGCGGCGAGCAGACCGGTCAGCCCGAGCAGGGCCAGCAGGCCGAGCCAGACCGCCACCACCCAGCCGACCAGGTACAGCGGCCGTCCGTCGGCCGGATACGGGTCGTTGCCCACCCCGCCGTCGCTGGCCATCGCCACCGCGCCGTAGAGGATCGCGTACGCCGGCAGCAGCCAGATCGCGGCCCGGGCCAGCCGGCGCAGCGACCAGGCCCAACTGGCGTTGGTGGCCGGTCCGGGCGGAGCCGGCTCGTCGACGAAGGGCAGGACGCCGAAGCCTCCGCCGGTACGCCGGCTGCCCAACGGCCCGGCGGGGTCGTGCGCACCCGGCACGTCCGGCGTGGACCACAACCGCTTCAGTGGATCCATCCGTCACCTCGCTCATCCACGAGCGGTGCCGGGACACGCCGAGGCGCCCCGATGCCTGGTCACCACCCGCACTACGACCGATGGTGGCAGGCACCGGAGCGCCTCATGAGCCTTTCTCGCATTTACCGGCGGTCGCCGGCTCGACCCAGGATCAGCCCCGCTCGCGCTGGTCGGCCGGGTCGTTGAGCAGGCTCGCCGGGGACACCGGCTCGGGTGCGGGCAGACCCGGCTGTTCCTTGCCGCCGGTGGCCTGCGCCTCGGCCACGCGTACCTCCTCGTGGATCTCCTGGGCCGCCGCGGCGGCGGCCTGCGCGGCCTCGGCGGCCTCCCGCTCGACCGCGCTGGCGTCGTCGGAGGCCTGCTTGGTCGGCGCGTCGCCGACCATCTGGCTCAGCCCGCCGAGCGCGCCGCCCATGCCCTCCAGGGCCTTGGTCAGCTCGGCCGGCACGATCCACACCTTGTTGGCCGTGCCGTTGGCGATCTGCGGCAGGGCCTGGAGGTACTGGTACGCGAGCACCTTCTGGCTCGGGTTGGCCTGGTGGATGGCGTCGAACACGGTCCGGATCGCCTTCGCCTGACCCTCGGCCTGCAGGATGCGGGCCTGCCGGTCACCGTCGGCGCGCAGCACCGCCGCCTGCTTCTCACCCTCCGCGGAGAGGATCTGCGACTGCTTGTGCCCCTCGGCGTTCAGGATCGCGGCACGGCGGTCCCGCTCGGCGCGCATTTGCTTCTCCATCGAGTCGCGGATGCTCGGCGGCGGCTCGATGGCCTTGATCTCGACCCGGGTCACCTTGATGCCCCACCGGCCGGTGGTCTCGTCCAGTACGCCGGACAGGTGCCGGTTGATCTCCTCGCGGCTGGTCAGGGCACGCTCCAGGTCCAGCGAGCCGATCACGTTCCGCAGCGTGGTGACGGTGAGCTGCTCGATCGCCTGGAGGAAGTTGGAGATCTCGTAGGTGGCCCGGACCGAGTCCACGACCTTGAAGTAGAGCACCGTGTCGATCGACACGACCAGGTTGTCCGAGGTGATCACCGGCTGCGGCGGGAAGCTGACCACCTGCTCGCGCATGTCGACCTTGGTACGCACCGAGTCGATGAACGGCACGAGAAGGTTCAGCCCCGGGTTCAGGGTGCGCTTGTACCGACCGAGCCGCTCGACCACGTCCTGACGCTGCTGCGGCACGATCCGCATCGCCTTGGCCAGGGTGATCACCGCGATCAGGGCAATACCTATCAATAGGACGGGGAATGCAAATTCCATCCGTTCACCTTTCCGCTTCGGGTAGCTCACCGGGCGTCGCAACGTCCCGCCAGACCAGGGCTACCGCTCCCTTGACCTGGATAACCTGCACCCGTTCACCGGGTGCCAGAACCTGGGTGGCGTCGTAGGCGCGGGCGCTCCACAACTCGCCGTCGATCTTCACCATGCCCTTGTCGGCGTCGACCCGCTCCAGCACCAGGGCGGTGGAGCCCTCGATTGCCTCGACCCCGAACGGAGTGTCGCCGCTCTCCGCAGCCGTCTGCTGGTGCCGACGGATGACCGGGCGGGCGGCGAGCACGCTCAGCGCCGACACGGCGGCGAACACCACCGCCTGCACCGCCACCGGGGCGCCGAGCGCGGCGGCACCGGCCGCGGCGAACGCGCCGACCGCGAACATGATCAGGAACAGCGTCGCCGTGAAGATTTCGGCGACCGCCAGTACCACACCAAGAACGATCCACAGCACCGCTTCCACAACACGATCGTGACACGCCAATGCACGTTTCATCGAACTGTCATGATCGAAGGCACCGCCCCACCACCATCGAGGGAGACGTTCGTGCCTCTGCGTCCCGAAACCGCCCGGCAGGTCGATGCCCTGGTGGCCGACGCGCAGTCCACCGGCCACGCCCCGTCGTTGGTCGTCGGCGTGATCCGCGACGGCACGGTGGCGCACCTGGCCGCCGCCGGCAGCCACCCCCGACCCGACGCCGACCTCCAGTACCGCATCGGCTCGATCACCAAGACGATGACCGCGGTGCTGATCATGCAGGAACGCGACGCCGGTCGGCTGGCGCTGGACGATCCACTGCGGCAGCACCTGCCCGGGGCCGCCGCGGCCGGCGCGGTCACCCTGCGCCAGCTGCTCGGGCACGCCGGGGGCCTGCAACGCGAGCCCGACGGGCCGTGGTGGGAACGCAGCGAGGGCGTCGACGTGGCCACCCTGCTGGCCGGATTCTCCGCCGCGAAGATCGCCTACCCGCCGCACCGCGCCTTCCACTACTCCAACCTGGCGTACGGGCTGCTCGGCGGGGCGCTGGAGCGGATCACCGGCACCCCGTGGGCGCAGCTGGTACGCGAGCGGATCCTCACGCCGCTCGGCATGCACCGCACCACGTACGCGGCCACCGAGCCGTACGCCCGGGGCTACGTGGTGCACCCGTGGCACGACACGCTGCGGGAGGAGCCGCGTACCGACACCCGCGCGATGGCCCCGGCCGGGCAACTGTGGTCCACAGTCGCGGATCTCGCCCGCTGGGCGGCCTTCCTCGCCGACCCCGACCCGAGCGTGCTCGCCCCGGGCACCCTCGACGAGATGTGCGCCCCGGTGGTCATCGGCGACCTGGACTCCTGGCGCGGCGGGTACGGCCTCGGCATCCAACTGACCCGCCAGGGCGACCGGGTGTACGCCGGGCACGGCGGCTCGATGCCCGGCTACGTCGCCGCCCTGGCCGTGCACCGGCGCAGCCGCACCGGCATCGTCGGCTTCGCCAACTCGTACGGCTTCCGCACCGGCGGCATCGGCCCGCTGGGCCACCAGATCCTGACCCGCGTACTGGACGCCGAGCCCGCGCCGGCCCGCACGTGGGAGCCGGCCGACGCCCCGCCCCCGGCCGACCTGGCCCCGCTCACCGGCCGCTGGTGGTGGATGGGCTTCCCGCTCGACGTCACCTGGGACCCCGCCACCGGCGAGCTGGTCGGAGCCCTGCGCGGCGAACGGATCAGCCGGTACGCCCCGGAGGACACCGACCGCTGGCGCGGTCGCAGCGGTCCGGAGGACGGCGAGGTGCTGGCCGTACGGCGCGACGAGGCGGGCCACCCCGTCGCCCTGGACATCGCCACCTTCGTCTTCACCCGCACCCCCGACGAAGCCCCCTGACGCACCCGGCCCGATCAGCCCGGTCAGCCCGGCTCGATCAGCCGGCTCGGTCAGCTCGGCTCGGTCACGAAGTCGATCAACTGCTCCACAGCGTTGATCAGCGGCGTCTCCACGTCGGCGAAGGTGTTCACCCGGGACAGGATGCGCCGCCACAGGTCGGCCGGCTCGGCGACGCCGAGCGCCGCGCAGACGCCCTCCTTCCAGGGGCGCCCCGGCGGCACCACCGGCCACGCCGTGATGCCCAGCGCCGCCGGCTTCACCGCCTGCCACACGTCGACGTACGGGTGCCCGGTCACGAGCACGTACGGGGAGGTCACCCGGGCCACGATCCGGCTCTCCTTGGAGCCCGGCACCAGGTGGTCGACGAGTACGCCGAGCCGCTGGCCGGGACCGGGATCGAACTCCCGCACCTGGGCGCCGAGGTTGTCGATGCCTTCGAGGGGCTCCACCACCACGCCCTCGATCCGCAGGTCGTCGCCCCAGATCCGTTCGACCAGGGCGGCGTCGTGCACGCCCTCCACCCAGATCCGGCCGGCCCGGGCGACCCGGGCGCGTACCCCGTCCACCGCGATCGAGCCCGAGGCGGTACGGCGGCGGGCGGCCGGCACCGGTGCCCGCGTCGGTCGGCGCAGCGTGACCGGACGCCCGTCGAGCAGGAACGCCGCCGGCATCAGCGGAAAGTTGCGCCGCCGCCCGTGCCGGTCCTCCAGCACCACCGCACCGGACTCGAACCCCACCACCGCCCCGCAGAAACCCGAGTCGGCGTCCTCCACCACCAGGTCCGGCTCGGCGTCGACCTCCGGGATCACCTTGCGCCGCCGCCAGTCCCCCGCCAACACGTCATCGCCATAC
>NZ_POTY01000185.1 GCF_003236315.1 Micromonospora craterilacus | reverse complement strand
CCCCGCCCGTGCTTTGCCCGCTACCGGCACGATCGAGCGTCAGCCGATGCACATGAACACGCTCGATCCAGGATCGAGTGGCCTGCCAGCCGCGATGAGGCCACTCGATCCTGGATCGAGCACGTGCCCTGGGGCGTCACCGGGCAGCCACCTGGTGCCGGTGCCTCTGGTGCCGCCCGGACAACCCTTCAGCCCCGCGCGACACCAACCAGGTCGGCGGCGGCGACCCAGCGCACGGGCCGGGTCACGCCACCACCGTTTGACGAACGCAAAGGGCGGCGCCCTGGCGGTCGGGCCCCTGGCGGCCGAGCCTCCTGTGGGCACCGCGAGGCCGGGCTGCTCTGCCCGGGGCCATCCACGTCCCACCGCACACTGCCCCCTTTGGCCACCTGCACCGAACCGCGACCCTGCATGATCATTACCCCGCGTAACCGCAGCCGGGTCGCCGCTGGGCCGACACCGGTTATCCCTGATTGCTCTTTGCTCTGCTTCAACCGACGCAACAGCGCCTGACCGGCACCAACACGCCGGCCCCTGGCCGTACCACGCGGCAGCGGCCGGCGCAGGCAGTGACCGTTGCGTCAGTTGAAGCAGAGCAAAGGGGAAGCGGGGTAGAGGTCACGGGCGGGCAGGCCGATACCAGTTGTGACGATCAAGCGCCTCCTGTCGGAGGCGTACTCAGATTGACGAAACCCATAGGGGCGCCCTGGGTGGCGGCCGGTGGCCCGGTCCGGCGGGGTGACCCGAATCCGTGATAGTGGGAAAAGCGGGTTCATTTCGGGAAAACAGCCCATAGCGCGGCGAACTGTCGTCTGATCGCTCGTAGGCGCCGTGCACGCGGGAGGGGCGCCGCTGCCACTCGACCGGGAGCGCCGTGCTCGTACTGCTGATCCTGCACCTGGTGGCGGCCGTCGCGGCGCCGCTGCTGGTCCGCTGGTGCGGGCCCCGCGCCTGCTACCTGATGGCACTCGCGCCCGCCGCCGCGTTCGGCTGGGCGGTGGTACGCACACCCGCTGTCGCCGACGGCGGCGCGGTGGTCGAGACGTACCCGTGGATCCCCCGGCTGGGGTTGGACCTAGCGCTGCGGATGACCACCCTGTCCTGGCTGATGACGCTGCTGGTCGGCGGCATCGGCGCGCTGGTGCTGGTCTACAGCGCACGGTACTTCCCGCCCGACGCGAGCGGGACCGCCCGGTTCGCCGGGGTGATGGTCGCCTTCGCCGGGGCGATGCTCGGCCTCGTCCTCTCCGACGACCTGCTGCTGCTCTACGTCTGCTGGGAACTCACCACGGTCTTCTCGTACCTGCTGATCGGGCACAGCACCGAGCGGCGGTCCAGCCGCTGGGCGGCCGCCCAGGCGTTGATGATGACCACGGTCGGCGGCCTGGCCATGCTGATCGGGTTCATCATGCTCGGCCACCACGCGGGCACCTACCGCTGGTCGGAACTGGCCGAACGCCCGCTGCCCGGCGGGGCGTACCTGGCCAGCGCCGTGCTGCTGATCCTGCTCGGGGCACTGTCCAAGTCGGCGGTGCTGCCGTTCACCTCGTGGCTGCCGGTGGCGATGGCGGCGCCGACGCCGGTGAGCGCGTACCTGCACGCGGCGGCGATGGTGAAGGCCGGCGTCTACCTGCTCGGCCTGCTCGCCCCGGTGCTCGCCGTGGCCGGCCCGTGGCGTCCGGTGGTGCTGGTCGCCGGGCTGGCCACCATGGTGATGGGCGGCTGGGCGGCGCTGCGGCAGACCGACCTGAAGCTGCTACTGGCGTACGGCACGGTGAGTCAGCTCGGCCTGCTGGCGGTGGTCATCGGGGTGGGCACCGCGGACGCCGCGCTGGCCGGCGTCGCGATGCTGCTCGCCCACGCCCTGTTCAAGGCGGCGCTGTTCCTCGTCGTCGGCGTGATCGACCACGGCGCCGACACCCGCGACCTGCGTGAGCTGTCCGGGCTGTGGCGCACCGCTCCGGTGCTGGCCGGGGTGGCGCTGCTGGCCGCGGCGTCGATGGCCGGCCTGCCGCCACTGCTCGGCTTCGTCGCCAAGGAGGCCGTGTTCACCGCCTTCATCGACCAGCCGCTGCTGCTGGCGGTGCTGGTCGCCAGCACCGCGCTGACCGTCGCGTACAGCATCCGCTTCATCTGGGGCGCGTTCGGCACCCGGCTCGGTGCGGCGCCGACCGAACTGGGTCGGATCGCGGTGCCGATGCTGGTGCCGGCCGCCCTGCTGGCCGGCGCCGGGCTGGTCGCCGGCGCGGCGGCGGGCGTGCTGGACGACCTGCTCCGCCCGTACCCGGAACTCTTCGGCAGCGTCCACGGGCACCTGGCGGTCTGGTCCGGCCTCACCCCGGCGGTCGGCCTGTCCGCGCTGGCGGTGGTCGTCGGCGCGGCGCTGTTCGCGCTGCGTGGCCCGCTGGCCCCGGTGCTGGCCCGGCTACGGTCGCCGGTCGGTGGTCTGCAGGGCTATGCGTGGATCACCCATCGGTTCGACCGGGCCGCCGTGGACGTCACCAGCGTCACCCAGCGGGGTTCGCTGCCGCAGTATCTCGGTCTCATCCTGATCGTGCTGGCCGCCGTGCCCGGCGGCGCGTTGCTGTTGACCCGGCCGTGGGAGAAGAAGCTCGCCTTCTGGGACACCTCCGCACAACCGGTGGTGCTGCTGGTGATCAGCGCCGCGGCCGTGCTCGCCGTCAACGCCCGCCGGCGGCTGACGGCGATGCTGCTGGTCGGGGTGACCGGCTACGGCACCGCGATGCTCTTCGTGCTGCACGGCGCGCCCGACCTGGCGCTGACCCAGTTGCTCGTGGAGACGGTGACCATCGCGGTCTTCGCGCTGGTGCTGCGCCAGTTGCCGGAGCGGTTCTCGGCGCGACCGCTGCGGCGCAGCCGCTGGATCCGGCGGGCGATCGGCGTGACGGTCGGCGTGACCGTCGCCGGACTCGCGGTGACCGCCACGGCCGCCCGGCATGTGCGCAGCATCTCCGAGGAGCTTTCGCACCTGGCCGTCACCCAGGGGCACGGCCGCAACGTGGTCAATGTGACGTTGGTCGACATCCGGGCCTGGGACACGCTGGGGGAACTGTCGGTGCTGGTGGCCGCGGCCACCGGGGTGGCGAGCCTGGTCTTCCAGCAGTCCCGCACCGGGCCCCGCCCCCGCCGGCTGGACGCCGACCGTCGTGCGGCCCCCGCCGGCCGAGCGTTGTGGCTGCGCGGCGGGCCGACCCTGCACGAGCGCAACCGTTCGATCGTGCTGGAGGTGGTCACCCGGCTGGTCTTCCACACGGTGGTGCTCTTCTCCCTGTACCTGCTGTTCTCCGGGCACAACGCGCCCGGTGGCGGGTTCGCCGGCGGGCTGGTCGCCAGCCTGGCGTTGACCGTGCGCTACCTGGCCGGTGGCCGCAACGAGTTGGCCGAGTCCGCACCGGTCGGTGCCGGCACGGTGCTCGGCGCCGGAATGGCCTGCACGGTAGGCGGCGGGTTGCTCTCCCTGCTGGCCGGCGAGGGCGCGTTGAGCAGCGCGAAAGTCAACCTCTGGGCGCCGTTGGTGGGGGATTTCTACCTGGTCACCTCGCTGTTCTTCGACGTCGGCGTCTACCTCGTGGTGATCGGGTTGGCGCTGGACGTGCTGCGCAGCCTCGGCGCCGAGGTGGACCGGCACATCGAGGCGGCCGGCCGCGCCGACGGCGGGTTGGCCGTCGACCACCCGGAGGAGGCCAGGTGAGCACCGGCGCCAACCTGGTGTCCTTCGTCGCGATCGGGGTGCTCGTCGGTTGCGGAGTGTCGCTGCTGTTGGAGCGCAGCCTGAGCCGGGTCCTGCTCGGCATCATCCTGATCGGAAACGGGATCAACCTGCTGATCATCTTCGGTAGCCGGTCCGGCCGGGCACCGATCGTCGGGGTCACCGAGGCGCCGTCGATGAGTGACGCGTTGCCCCAGGCCATGGTGCTCACCGCCATCGTGATCACCTTCGGGATCACCGCCTTCCTGCTGGCGCTCAGCTATCGCAGCTGGTACCTGACCGGCGACGACGAGGTGCCGGACGACATCGAGGATCAGCAGATCGTGCGTCGTGCCGCGCGCAAGGAGGTCTCCACCGCGGACCTCGGCGGCGAGGGAGCGGGCTCGGACGAGGAGCAGGTCGATCCGCCGGTGCAGCGGGGGGCCTTTCCGGACGAGGGGCCGGGGTGAGCCGATGACCGCACTCGTGCCGCTGCCGGTGATGTTGCCGCTGCTGGGCGCCGCGCTGACCCTGTTGCTGGCGAACCGGCCGTTGCCCCAGCGGGTGGTCAGTGTGAGCTGCCTGGGCGGCACCCTGGTGGTGGCGGTGGTGCTGCTGGTGCAGGCGTACCGGCACGGGCCGCTGGTGGTCGAGATCGGTGACTGGCGGGCGCCGGTGGGCATCGTGCTGGTCGCCGACCAACTGGCCGCGCTGATGCTGGTGGTCTCCTCGGCGGTCACCCTCTGCGTGTTGCTCTACTCGATCGGTCAGGGGCAGGCGGAGACCGGCGAGACCGCTCCGCTGGCCATCTTCCACCCGACCTATCTGGTGCTGACCGCCGGTGTGACCAACGCGTTCCTCGCCGGTGACCTGTTCAACCTCTTCGTCGGCTTCGAGATGCTGCTCGCCGCCAGCTTCGTCCTGATCACCCTGAACGGCACCCGGCTGCGCATCCGCACCGGCTCCACGTACGTGGTGGTCAACGTGCTGGCCTCGATGATCTTCCTGATCTCGGTGGGTCTGGTCTACGCGGCCACCGGCACGCTCAACCTGGCTCACCTCGCCGCCCGGCTGGACGCGCTGCCCGAGGGCGTACGGCTGAGCCTGCAACTGATGCTGTTGCTGGCCTTCGGCATCAAGGCTGCGGTCTTCCCACTGTCGGCCTGGCTGCCGGACAGCTATCCGACCGCCCCGGCCCCGGTCACCGCCGTCTTCGCCGGCCTGCTCACCAAGGTCGGCGTGTACGCGATCATCCGGACCCAGACGCTGCTCTTCCCCGGTCACCAGGCCGGCGAGCTGCTGATGGTGGTGGCCGGGCTGACCATGCTGGTCGGCATCCTCGGCGCGGTGGCCCAGTCGGACATGAAGCGACTGCTGTCCTTCACCCTGGTCAGCCACATCGGTTTCATGATCTTCGGGGTCGGGCTCAGCACGGTCGCCGGGCTGGTCGGGGCGATCTTCTACGTGGTCCACCACATCACCATCCAGACCGCCCTGTTCCTGGTCGCCGGCCTGGTCGAGCAACGGACCGGCAGCACCGACCTGCGTCGGCTCGGCGGGCTGGCCCGGATGGCACCGGTGCTCGGCGTGCTCTTCTTCGTCTCGGCGATGAACCTCGCCGGCATTCCGCCCTTCTCCGGCTTCCTCGGCAAACTCGGCCTGCTCCAGGCCGGTGTGGCGGCCGGCGGCCCGCTGCCCTGGGTGCTGGTCGCCGTCGGCACGCTGACCAGCCTGCTCACCCTCTACGTGGCGAGCCGGGTGTGGAACCTGGCCTTCTGGCGCGCACCCTGCCAGACCGTCACGCCGACCGCCCCGCTGCCCGCGCTGATGGTCGGCGCCACCGTGGCCCTGGTGGCGCTCGGGGTGGGGCTGACCGTGGTGGCCGGGCCGCTGTTCGACGTGACCACCGGCGCGGCCGTCGACCTGCGCGATCGCACCCCGTACATCCGCGCCGTCCTGCCCGGCGGCCCACCGTGACCGGTCCGGCCGCGGGCGCGGCACCGGGACCGCCGGACCGGGGCGTCCGGGCCCGGCTGGGCCGGTGGCGCGACTGGCTGATCGCGTACGGCTGGCTGGTGCTGGTCTGGAACCTGCTCTGGGGCGAGGTCAGCTGGGGCAACCTGCTGGGCGGGCTGCTCGTGGCCGGGGTGGTGCTGGTGTTCTTCCCGCTGCCGCCGGTGACCTTCGGCGGTCGGCTGCGGTTGCGCGGGCTACTGGTGTTCGGGGTGCGGTTCGTGGTGGAACTGGTCCAGGCCAGCCTGCACGTGGCCCGGATCGCGGTGCAGCCCGGCTACGTCCCGCGTTCGGCCATCGTCGCGGTCCGGCTGCGGATTCCCACCGACCTCAACCTGGCGCTCACCGCCGAAGCGCTGTCGTTGGTGCCGGGCACCTTGATCGTCGAGGTGGACCGGGCCGGCGGGCGGCTGTACGTGCACGTGCTCGACGTACGCAGACCGGCCGACCTCACCGCCGCCCGTGAGCAGGTCCGCGCCTTGGAACGGCGGATCATCGCGGCGGTCGGCTCGACGGCCGAGGTACGCCGGATGCGCTCCGAACCTGCCGAGAAGGAGTCCTCGTGAACACCGTCCTCGTCGTCATCCTGGCCAGCGTGCTGTCGGTGGCCGCCCTGCTCGCCGTGGTCCGGCTCTACCGGGGACCGTCGCTGCTGGACCGGGTGATCGCCGCCGACATGCTGCTCGCCACCATGGTCGGTGCCATCGGCGCCGAGGCGGCCATCACCCGGCACGCCACCACGCTGCCGGTGCTGGTGGTGCTCGCCCTGCTCGGCTTCGTCGGCTCGGTGTCCCTGGTCCGCTTCGCCGTTCGGCAGCAGCCGTGACACCGGGGGTCGTCGCCGACTGGTTGGGTGCGGTCAGCCTGGTCGCCGGCGCGCTGCTGAACCTGGCCGCCGCGATCGGGGTGCTGCGGTTCCCGGACGCGCCGAGCCGGATGCACGCGGCCACCAAGCCACAGGTGCTGGGCGTGCTGCTCCTGCTGCTCGGGGTGGCGTTGCGGCTGCGCAGCCCGTCCGATCTCGGAATGATCCTGCTGGTCGGCGTCTTCCAGTTGGCCACCGCCCCGGTCGCCGCGCAGATGATCGGTCGGGCCGCGTACCGCAGCGGGCGGCTGGAGCGACAACTGCTCGAGACCGACGAGTTGGCTGAGCGGTGACGCGCGCCGGATTTCGGGGAGGCCGACTATTCCGGCGTCTTGCGTCTTGCCCGCCGGGGCGGACGGCTGGACCCTCTCGCAGAGACGGCCATCGATCAAGTGGCCGTCCTCCGGCGCCACGCGCACCCCCGCGTGGCCGGTGCTCGCCCCCGAACCGGGAGGACCGATGAGACCCCGTACCCCTCGCACCACCTGGCTTGCCGCGGCCGTCGCCGGCGCGACCGCCGTAGCGGCGACGGCCCTGGCCGGCACGCCGGTCGCCGCCCGACCCGTGGTGGCCGCGCCGGTCGCCGCCGCCGTCGCCGCGCCCAACATCGCCCTGGCGAACGTGAAGGCGCACCTGAGCCAGTTCCAGTCGATCGCGACCGCCAACGGCGGCAACCGGGCCCACGGACGGCCCGGCTATCTCGCCTCGGTCAACTACGTCAAGGCGCAACTCGACGCGGTCGGCTACACCACCACGGTGCAGTCGTTCACCTACAACGGCGCGACCGGGTACAACCTGATCGCCGACTGGCCGGGTGGTGATCCCAACGCGGTCGTGATGACCGGGGCGCACCTGGACAGCGTCACCGCCGGGCCCGGGATCAACGACAACGGCTCGGGTTCGGCGGCGATCCTGGAGGTGGCGCTCACCGTCGCCCGTACCGGCTTCGCCCCCGACCGGCACCTGCGGTTCGGCTGGTGGGGCGCGGAGGAGTTGGGGCTGCGCGGCTCGCAGTACTACGTCAACAACCTGCCCGCCGCCGAGCGGACCCGGATCAAGCAGTACCTCAACTTCGACATGGTCGGCTCGCCCAACGCCGGCTACTTCGTCTACGACGGGGACAACTCCGACGGCGTGGGTGCCGGCCCCGGGCCGGCCGGCTCGGCGCAGATCGAACAGACCATCCAGGCGTACTTCACCTCGATCGGGGTGCCCACCCGGGGCACCGACTTCGACGGGCGCAGCGACTACGGCCCGTTCATCAGCGTGGGCATCCCGGCCGGCGGCACCTTCACCGGCGCCGAGGGCATCAAGAGCAGCGCCCAGGCGTCGCTGTGGGGCGGCACCGCCGGGCAGGCGTTCGACCCCTGCTACCACCGTTCCTGCGACACCACCACCAACATCAACGACACCGCCCTGGACCGCAACGCCGACGCGATCGCGTACACGGTCTGGACGCTGGCCCAGGTGGCGACCCCGCCGCCCGGCACCACCGTGTACAGCGACACCTTCGAGACCGCCACCGGTTGGACCACCAACCCGGCCGGCACGGACACCGCGACGGCCGGTCAGTGGGAGCGCGGCGACCCCGAGGCCACCAGCAGCTCCGGCATCGCCACCCAGCTCGGCACCACGGTCAGCGGAAGCTACGACCTGGTCACCGGACGGCTGGCCGGCAGCAGTGCCGGGGACTACGACCTCGACGGCGGGGTGAGCACCATCCAGTCGCCGGCCATCACCCTGCCGTCGACGGGCACGTTGACCCTGTCGTTCGCGTGGTACCTGGCCCACCTGAACAACTCCAGCAGCGCCGACTATCTCCGGGTGCGGGTGGTGGGCACCGGCACGGTGACCGCGCTGAACGTGGCCGGCGCGGCCACCAACCGGGCGGCCTCCTGGCAGAGCGCCAGCGTCAACATCTCGACCCTGCGCGGGCAGACCGTGCGGATCGTGATCGACGCCGCCGACGCGAGCACGGCCAGCCTGGTCGAGGCCGCCGTCGACGACGTCCGGATCGTGCAGAGCTGACCGGTTCATCTGGCCGGTCGGCCGGCTCGGCCCCGGCGGTGCCTCGGCACCGGCGGGGCCGCTCGCCGCACACCCCACGATCTCGCCCCGAGCGCCGGTAGAATGACGGCATGATCGACTCTTCTGCCCAGGAGGGCAGCAGTAGCCAGCCGGGTAAGCCCCGGCATCCACACGATCCGACGGCACCGGGAGCCCTGAGCATCCCGTGTTGATCCTCGTCGGTCTTCTTCTGATCATCGTTTTGACCGTCGCGACGGGGTACTTCGTCGCGCAGGAGTTCGGCTACGTCGCCGTCGACCGAGGCAAGCTCAAGCAACGCGCCGCCGAGGGCGACCAGGCGTCCGCCCGGGCCCTGGAGGTCACCGGCCGGCTGTCGTTCATGCTCTCCGGCGCGCAGCTCGGCATCACCGTCACCGCCCTGCTGGTCGGCTACGCGGCCGAGCCCTACCTCGGCGCCGGCCTGGCCGAGCTGTTCGGCGTCGCCGGCGTCTCCACCGGGGTCAGCCTGCCGCTGTCGGTCGTACTGGCCCTGGTCATCGCCACCGTCGTGCAGATGGTGGTGGGCGAGCTGGCGCCGAAGAACCTGGCCATCGCGCGCCCGGAGGCGGTCGCCCGGGCGCTGTCCCGCTCCACCCTCATCTACCTGGCGATCGCCGGTCCGGTGATCAAGCTGTTCGACCGGGCCGCGGTGCGGCTGCTGCGGCGGATCGGCATCGAGCCGATCGAGGAGCTGCCCAGCGGAGCCACCCCGGAGGACCTGGAGCAGATCATCGCCGAGTCCCGGCTGGGGGGGCACCTCGACGCCGAGATGTCGACGCTGCTCGACCGGGGGCTCGACTTCCGGGAGCTGACCGCCGGGGAGGCCATGGTGCCCCGGGTCGACGTGCACACCGTCCGGGCCGACGAGCCGATCAGCCGGGTGGTCGAGCTGCTCGACACCGGGCGCTCCCGTTTCCCGGTACGCGGTGCCGAGGGCGTCGACGACCTGGTCGGCGTGATCGGCATCGCCGACGTGCTCCGGGTCCCGCCGGCCGAGCGCGCCACCACCCCGGTCAGCGCGGTGGCCGTACCGCCGCTGCTGGTGCCGGAGTCGCTGCCGCTGCCCACGGTGCTGGACCGGCTGCGCTCCGGGCACCGTCAGCTCGCCTGCGTGGTCGACGAGTACGGCGGTTTCGCCGGCGTCATCACGCTGGAGGACATCGCCGAGGAACTGGTCGGGCCGATCCGCGACGAGGACGACCCACCGGAGCGGGCCCCGGCCCGGCAGGACGACGGCTCGTGGGTGGTGCCGGCGCGCTGGCGCATCGACGAGGTCGCCGACAGCACCGGCATCGCGCTGCCCGAGCACCCCGAGTACGACACCCTCTCCGGGTTGGTCATGCGGGAGCTGGGCCGGGTGCCCGAGGTCGGTGACCGGCTGGAGATCACCCTGCCGGCCGACGGCGACCACCACGAGGTCCTCCCGCGTGCCCTCGTCGAGGTGCTCGCGGTCGACCGGCACGTGGCCGACTCGGTCCGCCTCCAGGTGACCGGCGGCCGTAGCGAGGTGACGGCATGAGCGAGCTTGAGCGAGCGAATCAGCGGGGCAGGGTGGAAACTGCTCAGGCCGGCGCCGAGCGACGCGAGGTGACGGCATGAGCACCGGATTTGCGCTGATCACCTCGGTGGTCCTGCTGGCGCTCAACGGGTTCTTCGTCGCCGCCGAGTTCGCCCTGGTCGCGAGCAAGCGGTACCGCCTGGAGCAGGCAGCGGCCGGCGGCGGCCGGCCGGCCCGGGCCGCGCTCGACGGGGTACGCGAACTGTCTCTGATGCTGGCCGGCGCGCAGCTCGGTATCACGCTGTGCACGCTGGGCCTTGGTGCGCTGGCCGAGCCGGCGATCGAGCGCCTGCTCAGCCCGCTGCTGCACACCGTCGGCCTGCCGTACGGCGCGAGCCACGTGATCGCGCTGATCTTCGCGCTGAGCCTGGTCACCTTCCTGCACCTGGTGGTCGGCGAGATGGCGCCGAAGTCCTGGGCGATCACCGACCCGGAGCGCTCCGCGTTGCTGCTGGCCCTGCCGTTCCGGGCGTTCGCCCGGGTGGCCCGGCCGGTGCTGTCGGTTCTGAACGCGGTGGCCAACGCGATGCTGCGACTGGTCAAGGTCAACCCACAGGACCAGTTGGCCCAGGTGCACGGCCCCGACGAGCTGCGGATGCTGCTGGAGCAGTCCCGCGAGCACGGGCTGCTGGGTGCCGCGCAGCACGAGCTGCTGACCAGCATGCTGGAGCTGCAAGGGACCACCGTCGCCCAGGTGATGGAACCGGTCGAGCAGATGGTGACGGTGCGCCGGGACGACCCGGTGGACCGGGTCGAGCAGGTCAGCCGGGACAGCGGCCGGTCGCGGCTGGCGGTGCTGGACGCCGGCGGTGACGTCTGCGGCCTGGTGCACGTACGGGAGGCGGTGCGGGCCACCGCCACCCGTCCCGAGGCGGTCGCGGGCGACCTGATGAACGACGCGATCAGCCTGCCCGCCACGGCCACCGTGACCGAGGCGGTGGCCGCGATGCGGGCCCGCCAGTCCCAGCTCGCGCTGGTCCGCAACGGTGGCGGTCCGACCCGGCCGATCGGCTTCGTCGCGCTGGAGGACCTGCTGGAGGAGGTCATCGGTGAGTTCGACGACGAGACCGATCCGATCCCGCGCGCGGTGCGCCGGCTGAGGTAGGAGCGACGCGGGTGCGGCTGACGGGGGTGTCACCGGAGTCGGGCGGTACGGGCCTGACGGTGCGCACCGCCCTGGCCAACCCGAGCACCCGCCCCGGCCTTCGGTTGCCGGGGCGGGTGACGCTCCTCGCGGGCTCCGTCGACGTGCCGGTCTACCACGTCCGGCTCGGCCTGGTCAGCACGGTCGAGCCGGACGATCCGGAGGAGCCCCGCCGGCTGGTGCAGTTCCACCAGGCGCAGGTGGCCGACGCCCTGGTGCTGCGGGCGGGGCGGGGTCGGTCGATCCCCTTCGAGTTCCCGTTGCCCTGGGAGACGCCGGTGACCACGTTCGGTGGGGTGCCGCTGCTCAGCCTGCGGATGGCGCTGCGTACCGAGGTGGCGATCGAGCCGGCGCTGGACCAGGGCGCGATGGTGCCGATCTTCGTCCACCCGCTGCCAACCCAGCAGCACATCCTCGCCGCCCTGGACACGCTCGGCTTCAGCGTCCGCCAGGCCGGGCTGGTCGACGGTGTGCTGCCCGGGGTGGAGCAGACCCTGCCCCTGCACCAGCGGTGGGGTTTCTGGGTGGGCCCGCTCTACGCCGGGCCGATCACCGAACTGGAGGTGATCTTCGTGGCCAATTCCGCCGGCCTCGAAGTGATCTTCTGGTGCGACCGCCGGCTGGCGCTGGCCGGGATCACCCACACCAGCATCAGCCGGTTCCGGATCTGGCACGCCGGTGCCGACCAGCGGGACTGGATATCCACCGTGGACGGCTGGTTGCGGGTGGCGATCAACCGGCACGCCGCCGCGGCGGCGCACGCCGACTGGTCGGCCAACATCACCGAGTCGGCCCACGTCAGCCGTCCACCCGACGAGCCGATCCAGCCCGGCTTCGGCCTGGGCGGCACGGCGGGCAGCCCGGGCGTCGGTGGCGGCGGCGACGGCACTTGAAGCCCCGCCGCGCGTCGCGCGGGCCCGTCCTTTCATCCCTGGGCGAGCTTGAGGCCGAAGCCGAGGAAGAGCGCGCCGACGGCGGTGGTCGCGCCGGCGGACAGCCGGCGGCGCTGCCGGAACTGGGCGGCCAGGAACGTGCCCGCGAAGATCAGCGCGGTCAGGTAGAGCGCGCTGGTCACCTGGGCGATCAGGCCGAGCAGCAGGAAGGACAGCGCCGGCCAGGCGTAGGTCGGGTCGACGAACTGGATGAAGAACGAGATGAAGAACAGGATCGCCTTCGGGTTGAGCAGGCTGATCACGAGGGCCTTGCGGAACGGGCTGCGCGTCGCCGCCGGCTCCGCGGCGTCGATCAGCCGCGGCGTGGTCGGGTCGTTGCGGTCCCGCCAGCGCCGCCAGGCCGCGCGCAGCATGGTCAACCCCACGTAGCCCAGGTACGCGGCGCCCGCGTACTTGATCACGAGGAAGACCGGTGGGTACGCCTTGAGCAGCGACGCCACCCCGGCGGCGGAGAGGAACATGAGCACCCCGTCGCCGACGAAGACCCCGGCCGCGGCCCGGTAACCGGTGCCCACGCCCCGCCGGGCGGCGGTGGAGAGTACGAAGAGCGAGTTGGGCCCGGGCAGCAGCACGATGGCCACGGTGCCCAGCACGTACGTCCAGATGTCGGTGATCCCCAGCACGCCGGACATCATCCGGCCGCCGGGGCCTGGGGGAGAAGACTTTCCCGCAGGCTGGCCTGTGCGTTCGGCCACTCGTCGACGGTCATCGAATACTGCACGGTGTCCCGCCACGAGCCGTCCGGGCGCAGCCGGTGCCGGCGCAGCACTCCCTCCCGGGTCGCGCCGAGCCGCTCGATGGCCCGCTGCGAGCGCTCGTTGCGGATGTCGGTGTGCCAGACCACCCGTACCGCGCCCAGCTCGTCGAAGGCACGGGCGAGCAGCAGCAGCTTCGCCTCGGTGTTGATCCCGGTACGCCACCAGGGCCGGCCGAGGAACGTGTGCCCGATCGCCACCGACCGCCGCTCGGGGTCGATCTCGTAGTAGGAGGTGCTGCCGACCACCGCCCCGGTGACCGCGCACCGCTGCACCCAGGCGACCCGCTCGCCCCGGTGCTGCTCGGCCAGGGCGGCGGCGATCACCTCGCGCAGCTCCGCCGGACCGGTCGGCAGCGGCCCGCTCAGGTGCCGCCAGACCTCCGGGTCGGCGGTCGCCGCGTACAGCTCGTCGGCGTGGGACAGGTCCAGCGGTTCGAGTCGTACGTGGCTGCCGCCCAGCGCGGCCGGCGCGTGCCACGGCGTCCGGGCCGTGCGCAGGTACGCCGGCAAGGGGGCGGTCACCCCGGCGTCGGGCTCGGGCCGGCCGGCGGTCAGCCGCAGCGGCACCACCCCGGCCCAGTGCGCCAGCGCGAGGTCGGCCGGGTCGTCCTGCACGCCGCCGCTGCGGGCGCGTACCGACACCTCGCGGAGCGGCAGCGCCAGCACGGCGGTCTCGGCCAGCTCACGGCGGTTCGGCGGCCGGCTGTCCGCCGCGCGGCCGGCGCCCACCTTCTCCACCAGGGCGGTCAGCACGTCGGCCTTCTCGCCCGGGTCGGTGACCAGGTGGGCGGTGCCGTGCGCGACCACGGACCGGTAGTTGGCGCTGTGGTCGAAGTGTGAGCGGCTGTAGACCAGCCCGTCGAGCAGGGTGACCGCCACACAGACCGGCAGCCCGTCACCCCGGGCGGCGAGCAGCGGCCGGCTGCCGGTGGAGCCGTGCAGGTAGAGGGTGTCGCCGACGCGTACGTGCAGGGTGGGCAGCACGCGTGGTTCACCGTCCACGGTGAACCCGAGCGCGCAGTGGTACGCCTCGTCGAGCACGGCGTGCGCGGCGGCCCGGTCGTAGCTCATCCGATCCCGGGAGCGGCTGGCGGTGGTGCGGGCGGTCGGCGGGTACATGCGTCCACCTTTGTTCTAGTACAATGCTGGATTTGTGTCAGCACGCTATCAGGTCACCGGTGCGACGGCCGTCGAGATTTCGGCCAGCATCGAGTCGGCCATCCGCGTCACCGCCCTCGCCCCGGGCGCACTTCTCCCGCCGGTCCGGGCGCTCGCCGCCGAGCTGGCGGTCAGCCCGGCCACCGTCTCCCGCGCCTACGCCGAGCTGCGCCAGCGGGGGCTGATCGTCACCGCCGGCCGCAACGGCACCCGCGTCCGGCCCCGCCCGCCGGTGGCCACCCAC
>NZ_POTY01000184.1 GCF_003236315.1 Micromonospora craterilacus | reverse complement strand
TCGGCGGCCAGCGCGGCACCGCCCCGGGCACCCCGCCCAATGCCGGCTCACCGCTGACCGGCCGGCCCGGTCAGCCGCCGGCCAAGCCCACCGGCAAGCCCGGCACACCGGCGGCCGGCCGCCCCGCCGGGCCGGGCACCCCCGCCAGCGGCGCCCGGCCCGACCTGAGCGGTCGTACCGGTGCCGGCCGGCCCGCGCCGACCACCGGCCCGGCACCGTCGCTCGGCGGCCGACGCGGTGGACCGGCCACGCCGAGCCCACGCAAGGGCGCGCCGCGCGACGGGGAGCAGGAGACCTGGGAGTACGGCGACGGCGACGACGAACTCTGGGCGACCGAATCCTCCGCCGTCGGCGTCGTCGAGGCGCCGGCCGAGCACCGGCCCCGCGAGCAGGGCCGGGCCCTCGGCCAAGGCTGACCAGGGGCGGGCCGGTCACCCCACCTGGGGTGGCCGGCCCGTACCATGCGGTGACCGTCCATCCCCGGCCGTCCCGCGACGACCTACAGAGGAAGGTAGACGGGCATGCGTGTCCTCACCCGACCGGCGGCCGCCCTGGCGCTCACCACCGTGAGCGTTCTGGCGGGCCTGAGCCTCACCGTCACGCCCGCCACGGCGGACTCCACCAGGGACAACTCGTGGCACGTGAAGGCCCTGGAGCTGGCCGAGATACATAAGATCACCCAGGGCGAGGGTGTGGTCGTGGCGGTTATCGACAGCGGGGTGGACGCGTCGCACCAGGACCTCAAGAACAACGTCCTGCCGGGCGTCGACTTCTACGACGACGACGCCAAGGGCCAGGTCGACCGACACGGACACGGCACCGGCATGGCCTCGTTGATCGCCGGGCACGGGCACGGGCCGGGCAACCGCGACGGGGTGCTCGGAGTCGCGCCGAAGGCCAAGATCCTGCCGGTGACCATCAAGAGCGAGCGGAGCGCGCTGATCCAGCCGACGGCCCTCGCCGCCGGGATCAACTGGGCGGTCGACCACGGCGCGGACATCGTCAACGTGTCGCTCAGCAGCAGCTTCAACGAGGAACTGAACCGGGCGGTCGAGCGCGCGTACCAGCGGAACGTGATCGTCGTCGCCGCCGTCGGCAACGACGACGACATCCTCATCGGCAACCCGGCCCGGCACGACAGCGCCGTGGCGGTCAACGGCACCGACCGCAAGGGCGCCATCAGCGAGAAGGCGTCGGTCCCGGCCGAGGAGGTGGACATCACCGCGCCCGCGGTCGACATCGTCCAGGCGGCCCCCGGCAACCAGTACTTCACCACGACCGGCAGCAGCAACAGCACCGCTATCGTCTCCGGCGCACTGGCGCTGATCAAGGCCAAGTACCCGAACCTGAACGGGTACGAAATGTTCCAGCGGCTGCTGGAAACCACCCGGGACGAGGGCGAGCCCGGCCACGACCAGTACTTCGGATGGGGCGCGCTCGACCTGCGGGAAGCGCTGACCGGCGAGCCGGACGGCCGCGGCACCCGCACCAGTGCCCGGCCGAGCGGTGCGCAGCTTGAGCCCTGGCAGGCCAACCCGCGCGAGCGCGAGGACGGCATCCTGATCTTCGTATGGGCCGCGATCATCGCGGTGCTCGTCCTTGTCGTCGGCGGAATCGTGGCCACCGTCATGCTGCTGCGTGCCCGACGCCGCCTGGCGCAGCTCGCCGACGAAGACCCGCCGACCACCGAGGAGGCAGCCCCCGGACCCGGCGTACCGCCACAGGGCGGCCCGGGCCAGCCGACCGACGCAACCGACGACGCGGCCTGGCGTCGGCCCGGCTGATCGGTCCGATCCGACCTGAGGAAGGCAGCCATGTCGACCACACCAGGCGGGGCGTTTCCACCTCCGCCGTCCGGCCCGTACTCGACCCCTGACCCGTACCGGACCCCGGATCCGGCCATGCCGCCCGGCCCAGCAGCTGCCGGGTCGGGCCCGGCGAGCCGGCGGCCGATGGTGGTCACCCTCGCCGTCCTGCTGATGCTGCCGGCGGTCGTCACCTGGCTGATCGCCGGGATCGCCTTCTTCCTGGCCATGATGCGGACCGAGGGGGACGGGCTCGGCAAGTTCCTGGTGGTGGTGATCGGAGCGGTCGTGCTCGCGCTCGCCCTGCTGGTGGTGCTGCTCGCCTCGCTGGGGATCCTCATCGCCTGGCGGGGCGACGGCGCGGAGGGGCTGACCGTGCCGGCGGGATTCACCTTCGGGCTCTTCGTCGTCGTCATCGTCACGCTGCTGGTGCAGGGCAAGCTGAGCTATCAGCCGACGATGGTCACGCCGCTGGTGGTGGGTGGACTGGCCGGTGTCTCACTCGCCCTGATCAAGAGCCCACCGGCCCGCGCCTGGTTCGCCAGCCGTATGCGCTGACGGTCAGGGCGGTGACCAGCGGCGGGCGGCCGCGTCGAAGCGGGCCAGCAACTCGTCACGGCCGTCCTGGTGCAGGCAGTGCAGCTCGGTACCGTCCGGCACGACCAGTGACTCCATCCGCGGTTGGCCCCGACCCCACTCCTCGGGCGTGGTCTCGCCCGGCGGCCAGCGCAGCACGGCCACCCACTCGTCCGACTCCTCGAACGGCGACCCCGTACCGAGCAGTCCCAGGCGGCGGTAGAGGCGTACCGGAGTGTCCCGCCCCGGGCCGTGCCAGGCGTGTACCAGCCCGGCTGCCCGGTCGTAGCCGTCGTCCAGATAGGACGGCAGATAGCGGTGTGGGATGGCCAGTTGCAGCAGCAGCGGCACCTCCGGGTCGGGCCCCTCGTCGGCGGTGGCCTGCGGCGCCGATCGGGGCACCGGTACGCCCACCGTTGCCGGCTCGGCGTACGCGGCCGTCTCACGGCGCCGATTCTCCTGCTCGGCCGCCTCGGTGACCACCTGCCGCAGCTCACCGAGCCAGTCGCGCAGCGTCTGCACCGCTTCGCCGGGCAGCGCCGCAGCCAGCGACGTCTCCGGGTTGAGCAGCAGCTGCCAGGACAGCTCCGGCCAGTGCTCGGTGAGCTGGAGACTGCTGACCACCACGAGATCGTGATCGCCGAGGGCCTGCCGCAGCCGGGCCTCGGAGGTGAACACCGGCAGGCCGATCCGGCCCTGCTCGTCCGGCAGGCTCCACCACGGGAACTCCGGGTCCGACAGGTCACGGGTCGCCGGGCCGTCCGGTCGCAGCGGCAACACCAGCTCGGCCCGGAGCAGCGCGGCCATCAGGGCGTTCGGGTCCTGCCGGAGGATCGCCTCGCGCACCGGCCGCTCGGCCTCGACGGCGGGCGTGGCGAGCGTACGGAGCTCGTCGGCGGTGAGCCGGACACCGATGGGCAGGCCGGCGTCGACCGCGAGCATCCACTCGTCGTCGGGCCAGTCGGCGGCCAGATCGGTCAGCCCCGACACCCGGTAGCTGACGGACTGGCCGGGCAGGCCGGCGGCGATCGCCGCCGGCGAGGTGTAGCTGACCACGTGGGTCACCCCGTCGTGCCGGCCCGTCGGCCAACCGACTGATTCCCGGCCGGCCGCCGCCGCTGGCGACACGGGTAGCAGCAGCGCGCCGGCGGCGAGTTCGGTGAGGAAACCCTCCCGGTCGTCGGCTTCGACGGCGGCCAGCAGCGCGCGCTCGGTGGCGTTGGTCGGCCGCCAGCCGGTCACCAGGTGCCGTCCCCGCGTACCCGCCGGGGTTGCCGGCCGAGCACCAGCGTGGCGAGCGCCTCGTCGAGGTTCGCCCCGAGGAACCAGTCTCCGGTGTGGTCCAGCACGAACACCCGGCCCTGCTCGTCGACGGCGACGATGCCGGTGCCGTCGCCCTCCTCGCCGAGCGGGGTGAGCGGCGCCCCGATCACCTCGGCCAGCTCGGCCAGCGTGGCCGCCGAGTGCCGCACCAGGAACGGGTCCAGGTGGACATGGCTCGTCGCAATCTGCTCCCCCTCGCCCTGCGGGCGTACCCGCAGCCCACCGAACTCGGCGTACGCCTCGACGGCGGCGGCGGTCACCACGTGCTGCCGGCCGTCGGGCGCGGCGCCGGCGGCGATGCGGAGCGCCCACTCACGGGCCCGACCGTCGTCGCGCCGGTCGGGTGACCAGCCGGCCGCGACGAGGGTTTCGGCCACCAGCGACGGGAAGCGGTCGGTCATGCCAACGCCTCCATCCCGAACCAGTCGAGCAGGGCGGCACAGGAACGGCAGGGCGGCTGGACCTCGCCGTGGCGTGGGTCGCCCTCCTCCCGCACCCGGGTCACCCGCAGCTTCGCGCCCCACAACAGCGAGCGGGCCCGGGCGGGATCGAGCGGTGGGCCGCCGGCCTCGGCGGCGTACAAGCGGTCGGAGATCAGCACCGGCTCGGCGCACCAACCGACGAAGCGCTCGCGTTGCCCGACGGGCAGCCCGTGCAGGAACCGCCGGATCACCGGGTGCAGCTCGGGGGCCACGTCGCCCCGTATCGAGGTGTGGGTGTGGACGGTGCCGTCGGCCAGCAGCGCACCCGCCGCCAGCGGCAGCATCCGCAGCTCCGCCATCCGTCCTCCCGGGTGTCGACAGGGGATCCGGCCGCGGATCCACTCGGCCCACCCGCGAGCCTAGCCGCCCCGGTTCGTCCACCGGGTGAGGCGTGGACGCACACCGGCGCAGCGACGGGCTCACACGGTGTCGACCGGCTGGGATATCGTCGGTCAAGCCCCCTCCTCGCCGTACGAAGCCCGGAGCCATGACGCGCACCCTTCTCGTCTCCCCGGACCAGCCCGGCGCCTACCCGTCCATCGGGGAGGCACTGGCGGTGGCCAGCGACGACGCCGTCGTATCGGTCAGTCCCGGCACCTACTACGAGGCGTTGTTCGTCAACGACCGGGGTGCCACCATCGTCGCCGCACAGGGCGCGGGGACGGTCACCATCGACGCCTCGTCCGGGACGTACCCCACGGTGTCGTGCAACTCCGGTCGGCTGGAGCTGCGCGATCTCGTGCTCAAGGCCGGCGATGCGCCGGTCGTCGTGGCCGACCGGGCAGCGCTCACCATGACCGGGTGCGAGCTGAGCGCCGGCTTCGGTGCGGCGATCCAGGTGGCCGGCCGTTCGGAGTTCACGCTGGCCCGCTGCCGGGTGACCGGTGGGCGCTACGGCCTGGTGGTGGAGGATTCCGACGGCAGCGTCGAGGGGTGCGAGTTCACCGACCTCAGCGAGGACGGCATCATCGTGCGGATCGGGGCCGCCCCGACGATCCGCACCAGCACGGTCACCCGCTGCGGCAATCGCGGCATCTACGTCTACCAGTACGGCCGGCCCACGATCGAGACCTGCGACATCTCCCAGACCGGCCACGCCGGAGTTGCCGTGGTGCACCAGAGCGCACCGGTGCTCCGGCGCTGCCGGATCCGCGACACCCGGGGCCCGGCGATCTCGTTCGGCCGCGGCTGCCACGGCACGGTCGAGGAGTGCACCACCGAGAACACCGCCCAGCCGGCGATCGAGGTCGCCGAGGGGGCCGAGCCGACCATCGTGGAGGGTACGGCGGGCCGGAAGGCCGCCTACGGCGCCGACGCGGCCCGCGCCACCGTCCAGCAGGACACCGCCCGGGTGGAGAAGCTGCTGGCCGAGTTGGCGGCGATGGTCGGCCTGGAGCAGGTGAAGGAAGAGGTCCGAGCCCTCATCGACGAAATCCAAGTCAACGAGTGGCGGCGGAGCGCCGGGCTGCCGGTCGGCGCGGTCAGCCATCACCTGATCTTCGCGGGTGCTCCCGGTACCGGTAAGACCACCGTGGCCCGCATCTACGGCGAGCTGCTGGCGGCGTTGGGCGCGCTGCCCGGCGGCTCGTTCCGCGAGGTGTCCCGGCGTGACCTGGTCGGCCAGTACCTCGGCCACACCGCCGAGAAGACCGCTGCGGCGTTCGAGCAGGCGCGCGGTGGCGTGCTGTTCATCGACGAGGCGTACACCCTGTCCCGCTCGTTCGGCAGCGGCGGCGACTTCGGCCAGGAGGCCATCGACACGCTGGTCAAGCTGATGGAGGATCACCGCGACGAGGTCGCGGTGATCGCCGCCGGCTACACCGGGGAGATGTTGCAGTTCCTCGACGCCAACCCTGGTCTGGCCTCCCGCTTCGCCAAGACCATCGAGTTCGGCAACTACTCGCCGGAGCAGCTGGTCGTCATCGTGGAACGGATGGCCGGCGGCGACGAGTACCTGCTCGCGGGCGGCGTGTCCGAGGTGCTCCGGGAGCACTTCGGCACGATCGAGCGGGACCAGAACTTCGGCAACGCCCGGGAGGCCCGCAAGTTGTTCGAGGGCGTGCGCAAGGCACAGGCGCAGCGGCTGCGACAGTCCGGCCAGCGTCCCAGCCTCGACGAGCTGCGTACCGTGACGGTCGCCGACGTACGCGCCGCGATCGGGCGCTGACGATGCCGGGGCGGTCAGGGAGGGGCGCGCGGTGACGCATCCGGGTGCGGCACGGCCGGGCGAGCCGGGTTGGCAGCATTACCCGGGGGCGGCGGCACCCCCGCAGCAGCAGCGGACGGCACAGCCGCAGCAGCAGGCCGGCGGCGCTGCGGCCCCGGCACCGACCGTCGGCGGCACCGGGCCGGGGCACAGTTGGGCGGCCCAGCGCGGGCAGGGGCGGGCGACCGTCGGCACCGCGTACACCAGCCAGGCCGCCGTGGTGGCACAGACCGCACCGGCGGCACCGGCCGCCCGGGCGACGACGGAAAGCCGGTCGGCCGCACCGGCCCGGCTCCCCGCGGCCCCGCAGCCCACGGCCGAGGCCGCCGCGGCGACCCCGGTGGTGCGCCCGCATCGGCGGCAGCTCCGGGTCGCCGGGATCCACCTCGCCCAGCTCGTCGCCTGGCAGGCCGGCGCGGCGGCGGTCCTGGCCGCCACCCCGCACGGCATTCCGCTGACCGTCGCCGTGGCCGCCGCTGTGGTGCTGCTGCTCTCCCCGACGGTGTTGCGGCACCGCGGCCGGTGGCTCTACCAGTGGTTGGCGGTCTGGTGGGGCTACCGGGGCCGACGTCGGCAGCTGACCGCCACCGGGCCGGACGTCGCCCGGCAGCTGCTCGCCCATCTGGAGGGCAGCGTCGAGCTGGACCAGGTCGAGATCGACGATCAACCCGCCGTGCTGCTGACCCACCGGGGTGGGTTGAGCGCCGTGCTGGAGGTCGACCCCACCGAGGGCGCGCTGCTGATGGGCGCGCCGCAGGCCCTGCCGTCGCCGGTGTCGCTGCTACCGGCGGCCGACCCGAAGACCCCGCCGGTGGCGGTCCAGGTGCTGATCCAGGTCACCCCGGCACCCCGAGTCCGGGCCGCAGCGGTGGACCGGGCGTACCGGGAGCTGACCAACGGCGCCGTGCCGGCCAGCCGGCAGGCGTGGGTGGTGCTCCAGGCCCCGCGTACCCCCGACTTCCACGCCGACCGCGACCTGCGTCCGGCACTCACCGCGGCGATCCGGCGGACCCGCCGCCAGCTGCGCCAGGATCGGGTGACCGCACGCCTGCTCAACCGCGACGAGGTGCTCGCCGCCGTCGCCCACCTGACCCACCTCACCGGTGAGCCGGCGGGCGGGGACCGACCGCTGGCCCGGGAAGGCTGGCGGAGCTGGTCGGCGCAGGGCACCCCGCAGAGCTGTTACCGGCTGCTCGCGTGGCCCGACCGGGCGTGGGAGCTGGATCCGCTGCTGCGCGGGTTGCCCGCGGCGGCCACCGTGGTGTCGGTCTCGGTGGCCCGGGAGCCCGGCCACCCCGGTGGCGACGAGGCCGTGGTGGAGGTGGCGTTCCGGCTGATCGGGGCCGACGCCGCCGCACTCACCGCCGCCGACCGCGCGCTGGACGAGGCGATCCGCGGTCACGGCGGTCGCCTGCAACGACTCGACGGCGAGCACGCCCACGGCGTGGCCGCCACCCTGCCGCTCGGAGGCTTCCTGCGGTGAACAACAGCGTCGCCTTTCCCGGCAGCCGGATCGGGCTGCACGTCACCGACGCGGCCACCGTCGCCGGTCTGCAGCTGGTCGCCGGTGGCGGCGGGCTGGTGGTCGGCCGCAACCGGCAGCAGGAACCGGTAGGGCTGCGGGTCTTCCGGGCCGAGCCGACCCGACTGATGCTGACCGGTGGAGTACGCGCGGCGGAGCTGCTCGCCTTCCGGGCGCTCGCGCTCGGTGCCCGGCTGTTCATCCAGACCGCCCGGGAACAGGAGTGGGACGCCTTCCTGCGGCGCTGCGTCATCGGCCGGGAGATCGCCTCGTTCCTGCCGCCCGGGGTGGCTCCACCGCTGCCGGCCACGCCGACCGAACCACAGCTAGTCGTGATCGACACCGGACCGGTCACCGGGCCGGACACCAACCTCAGCGCACCGTGGCGGGCCACCCTCGTGGTCCGCGACGACCTCGCCGGCTGGGACGTCGAGGTGCTGGTACGCAGCGACATCGTGGTGCTCCAGCGGCTCACCGAGACGGAGGCCGCCACGGCGGCCAACGCCCTCGGACTGGTCAGCGTGCAGAGCTGGTTCACCCAGTTGCACCCGGAGATGGTCGGTCTGATCACTAAGGGCAAGGTGCAGTGGGTCATGCTCAGCATGACCGGCACCGAGCGTCAGCTGATCGGTCCGGTCGCCCGGGGCGGCTGATCGGCCGACCGCTCGACGGCGCACCGGTGTCGTCGGCGGGTCGTCACCCGGTGCCGGGGCACGCGCTGCCGACGGGAACCAGCACCTCTCGTGCCGGGCCGCCGGCCACCGAGACCTGGACGGGCAGGCAACCCGGCGTGAGCACCCAGTAACCGCCGGCGAAGGCTGTCCACTCGTGGGTGGACTGGTCGCACGGACCGACGCCTACCTGGGCGCTGGGAGTCGCCGGCGATCCCCAACCCAGCCACGCCCGGCCGGCCGCCCCGTCGCCGATCCCCAGTTGGACGGTGTGACCCCGGCGCACCAGCAGGCCGTCCTTGGCGAAGAAGGCACTCTCGGCGACGCCGTCGACGGAGTTCGGGTTGGCCTGCAGAACGCGGCCGGTCGTGACGGCCACCGCGTCACCGACGATGGTGTAGTCCGAATCCGGAGCGTCCACGCCGCCGATGATGTGTGCGCAGTTGACCGGGTTCGGCGCCGAGGCGCCGGGGGACGCGGTCGTCCCGGTGGTGGTGGCTGTGCCGGCGGTCGGCTGGACGGGCGGCTCGCGGTCACCCGTCGTGCATCCGCTCGCCACGAGCACCAACGCGATGGCACAAACCCGGACCCGCATGCCGCCCAGTATCCCGTGCGACGCGGCGCGCCGGGGTCCCGGCCGGCCGGCTGGACCGTGATCTGGGAGATCAAGCAGGCCAGCCCCCGTGACGTGAAACACCTTCGTTCCGCGGTTTAGTACATCTGGTGGCTCCCGCACGGACACCGCCGCCCCTTATCCTCCAGCGGTCTGTCCCTCGGAGGCCCCGCGGAGGCCCAGCACATGCAGCGAAGAAGAAGTACGCGACTACTCACAATCCCGGGCGTACTGGTCACTGCCACGGCGCTCACCCTGGCCGGTGGCACCACCGCATTCGCCGACCCGGTGCCGGCGGCACCGTTCATCAGTGAGATCCACTATGACAACGTCGGCACCGACGTCGGCGAGGCGATCGAGATCGAGGCGCCGGTCGGTTTCGACCTGAGCGGCTGGCAGATCGTTCTCTACAACGGCGGGAACGGCGCGGCCTACAACACCCGGACCCTGACCGGCACCGTGCCGGCCGCCGGTGTCGTCGTCGCCGACTACCCGGTCAACGGCATCCAGAACGGCGACCCCGACGGCGTCGCGCTGATCTCCCCGACCAACTCGGTGACGGAGTTCATCACCTACGGGGGCACCTTCACCGCGGTCGGCGGCCCGGCCAACGGGCTCACCGGCACCGACATCGGGGTCAAGGAGTCCAGCGCCACCCCGGTCGGCCACTCCCTGCAGAAGATCGGCGGCGTCTGGAAGGCGCCGGCACCGCACACCTTCGGCGTCCGGAACACCGCCGTCGACCCGGACCCGGAGCCGGAGCCGACCATCGGCTGCGATGTCGTGGTCGACCACACCATCGCGCAGGTCCAGGGCACCGGCAGCGCCACCCCGGTGGCCGGTACCCGGGTGACCGTCGAGGGCGTCGTCACCGCCGACCACCGCACCGGTGGCTACAACGGCGTGTACGTGCAGACGGCAGGCAGCGGTGGGGATCGTCCCGTCGCCGCCGGCACCGCCTCGGACGGCATCTTCGTCTTCCTGACCACCAACGCCGCCAACCACCCGCCGGTCGCGATCGGCGACCGGGTCCGGGTCAGCGGCACCGCCAGCGAGTTCAACGGCCTGACCCAGCTCAGCATCGCCGCCAAGGGCGACGTGCAGACCTGCGAGCGGGGCGCGCCGCTGCCCGCCCCGGTCCCGGTCAGCCTGCCGCTTGACGACGCCGCCCGCGAGTCGGTCGAGTCGATGCTGGTGGCCCCGGTCGGCCAGTACACCGTTTCTGAGGTCTACAACACCAACCGGTACGGCGAGGTTGTGCTCGCCGCCGGTGACAAGCCGGCCGGTAACCCGACCGACGCGGCCCGGCCCGGCTCGGACGCCGCCCGGCAGATCGCTGCCGAGAACAAGCTCCGCCGGATCCTGGTCGACGACGGCAAGACCACCAACCTGGCCACCGCCGGGCTGCTGCCGCCGTACGTCTCCAAGACCAGCCCGCTGCGGGTCGGTGACAGCGTCGAGGCGTTCGGGCCGTCGGTGCTGTCGTACGGCTTCAACGAGTGGCGCCTGCAGCCCAGCACCCCGGTCGACGCCGACACCCTGCCGGCCGCCCGGACCACCTTCAAGGCCACCAACCCGCGTACTGACGCTCCGGTCAACGTCGGCGGCGACCTGCGGGTGGCCAGCTTCAACGTACTGAACTACTTCGTGCACTTCGGTGGCGACGCCCGCGGCGCCGTCGACGCTGCCGCGCTGGCCAAGCAGGAGGCGAAGATCGTCTCGGCGATCAGCGCGCTGGGTGCCGACGTGGTCGCGCTGGAGGAGATCGAGAACTCGGTCCGGTTCAACACCGCGGACCCGCAGCAGGCGCTCAAGCGCCTGGTCGCCGCCCTGAACACCAAGGACGGCGCGGGCACCTGGGACTACGTCCGTAGCCCGGCCGAGCTGCCCGGCGCGGCCCAGCAGGACTTCATCACCACGGCGATCATCTTCAAGCCGGCGAAGGCGCAGCCGAAGGGCCCGTCGCGCTCGGTGAACGACGAGTCCGTCTGGTTCAACGCCCGCGAGCCGATCGCGCAGACCTTCACCTCTGGAAACGTCGACTTCATCGTGGTCGCCAACCACTTCAAGTCGAAGAGCGGCACCGGCACCGGCGACAACGCCGACGCCGGGGACGGCCAGGGCAGCTGGAACGGTGACCGGGTCCGGCAGGCCCGGGCGCTGGCCGCCTTCGTCGACCAGGTCAAGGCCGACAGCAACACCTCCGACGTGCTGCTGCTGGGTGACTTCAACTCGTACACCCAGGAGGACCCGATGCAGGTCCTCTACGGCAAGGACTACCGCAACCTGAACACCACCGGGAAGTCCACCTACGTCTTCGGTGGCGAGTCCGGCTCGCTCGACCACGCCCTGGCCTCGCCGTCCCTGGCGGACCGGGTGACCGGGGTCGACGTGTGGCAGATCAACGCGGTCGAGTCGTTCGCCTTCCAGTACGACGGCCTGGCCGCCTTCTACGCGCCGGACCCGTACCGGGCCAGCGACCACAACCCGCTGGTGCTGGGCATCAACACCGGGTCCAACCCGGTGGACCTGCAGCTGCTGAGCATCAACGACTTCCACGGCCGGCTGGAGTCCCCGGCCACCGTGGGTGGTCAGGCGGTTGGCGGTGCCGCGCAGCTTTCCGGTCTGGTGAACCAGCTGCGGGCGCAGAACCCGAACACCGCGTTCGTCTCCGGTGGTGACAACATCGGCGCGTCCACCTTCATCTCGGCGATCGACGACGACAACCCGACGATCGACGCGCTGAACCAGATGGGCCTGGCCGCCTCGGCGGTGGGCAACCACGAGTTCGACAAGGGCATCGCCGACCTGACCGGCCGGGTGACCGACCGGGCGGACTTCCCGCTGCTGGGTGCCAACGTGTACCGGGGTGCCGACCGGGTGCTGCCGGCGTACTCGGTCAGCAACGTCGGCGGCGTCCGGGTCGGCTTCGTCGGCGTGGTGACCGAGCAGACCGCTTCGCTGGTCAGCCCGGACGGCATCGCCGGCCTGACCTTCCGGGACCCGGTGGCCGAGGCCAACCTCGTCGCCAGCCAGCTCAAGGACGGCAACCCGAACAACGGCGAGGCCGACGTGATCGTGCTGCTCGCGCACGAGGGCGCCGCGACGGAGAACATCGACTCCGCCGAGGAACTGGCGAACGACCCGGTCTTCGGCAAGTTCACCCGGGTCGACGCCACCATCGACGCGATCTTCAGCGGTCACACCCACCAGCCGTACGCCTTCGAGGTCCCGGTTCCGGGCACCGACAAGCTGCGTCCGGTGGTCCAGGCCGAGGACTACGGCAAGCGGCTGGGCAAGGTCACGCTGACCTTCGACCCGGAGTCGGGCTCGGTCACCTCGGCCGACGCCACGCTGGTCGACGTGGTCGGTGCGCCGCAGGACCCGGCGGTTGCCGGCATCGTGGCTGCCGCCAAGGTCAAGGCGGAGGAACTCGGCAAGCAGAAGCTCGGTGAGATCACCGCCGACATCCGGCGGGCCTACACCGGCGGCAACGAGGACCGGGGCAAGGAGTCGGCGCTGGGTAACTTCATCGCCGACGTGCAGCTCGCCGGCACCAAGGACGCCGGCCGGGGCGGGGCGCAGATCGCGTTCATGAACCCGGGCGGTCTGCGGGCCGACCTGCTGTACCGGACCGACGGCACGGTGTCCTACGCCGACGCCTTCGCGGTCCAGCCGTTCTCCAACGACGTGGTCACCAAGACCTACACCGGCGCCCAGATCAAGCAGGTGCTGGAGGAGCAGTGGCAGCCGACGGGCGCGTCCCGTCCGGTGCTGTGGCTTGGTGTGTCGAAGGGCCTCAACTACACGTACGACCCGGCGGCCGCCAAGGGCTCCCGGATCACCTCGGTGAAGCTGAACGGCGCGCCGATCAACCCGGCGGGCACCTACCGGGTGACGGTGAACTCGTTCCTCGCCTCCGGCGGTGACAACTTCACCACCCTCGGCGGGGGCACCAACCCGGCGACCACCGGCGACAACGACCTCACCATGCTGGTGAGCTACCTCGGCGCGAACTCGCCGGTCACCGCGGACACCACGCCGCGGTCGACCGTCGGCCAGGGCCAGCCGGCCTGGGACGTCGAGGTGCAGGCCCGTACGCAGTGCGTCGGTGCCAACGCGTATGTTTCGGTCACCGCCCGCAACGCCGACGGTGTGGCGCTCACCATCGAGCTGGTCACCCCGTACGGTTCGCGGACGGTCTCCGGCGTCGCTCCCGGTCAGTCCGCCTACCAGGCGTTCAACAGCCGGGCCAAGTCGGTGCCGGCCGGCACCTCGACGGTGAAGGTCACCGGAACCGTCAACGGCCAGCCGGTGACCGCGCAGACCGAGGCGCCGTTCGCGGCGATCAGCTGCGGCTAGTCCTTTGCGGTGGCGGCGCCCAGGTGGCGCCGCCACCACCCCGCTGGATCCCCAATCAGTTCAGCAAGCACGAGTGCCTACGGAGCATCGTATGAACGCAATGAATCGCAAGCGGCTGTTCGCCGCGGCTGCCGCCGGCGCCATGTTGGCCGGCTCGGTGGCGTTGGCGTCGCCGGCTCTCGCCGAGCCCGGTGACAGCGCTGATGTGCGGGTGACCGTCGACATCGAGCCGATCAAGGAGCCGGGTGTCCTGGCGATGTCGATCGCCGGTGACTCGGTTGCTCTGGCCGAGGACGGGTCGACCCTGCTGGTCCGTCAGTTCGTCGGCACCCTGCCCACGGTCACGGTGACGGACACCCGTACCGCCGACGAGGTGCCGGCGGGTGCGGCGTGGGCGGTGCTGGGCAGCGCGACCGATTTTGTCGGTAGTGCGGGTCAGGCGCCGATCGGTGCCGGGCACCTGGGCTGGAAGCCGCGTCTGATCGACGGCGGCGACACCGGCCTGGTCAGTGAGGGTGAAGAGGTCGTGACGGTTCTGGACGAGGCGACTCAGCCGGGTAACAACGTGGGTCTGGTCGACCAGGAACTCCTCGTCTCGACCTTCGACTCCGGCGCGGTCGCCGGTGACGCCTACTCGGTCAACGCCGATCTGTTCCTGCGGACCCCGGCGGATGTCGCCGCAGGTGCGTACACCTCGACGCTGACCCTGTCGCTGTTCGAGTAATGGACCGGTGAGGGGGTCGCGGCGACGTGGCCCCCTCACCACCACACCCCTTTCTGTGTCGGAGGACCCCGCCATGATCCGAACCCTGCCCCGAGTGCTGCCGCGGCTGCTTGCCGTGTTGGCTGCGGTGCTGGTGACCGTGCCGATCGCGCCCGCCGCCGCGGTGGCGGAGCCGACCAGCCCGACGGTGACCTGGTCGGTGCAGCCGGCCGACCAGAAGGGCCCGGACGGCCGCCGGT
>NZ_POTY01000183.1 GCF_003236315.1 Micromonospora craterilacus | reverse complement strand
GCCCATACCCCAGTCGGACGTCTTGACGAAGCTGGCGGTGACTCCGGCGGCGTACGCGGCGGGCGCCAGCCACACCGCGCCGAGCGCGGCGGCCAGCGCGCCGACCACCGACAACACCAGGGTTCTGGACCGTTTCATGCGAGCCTCCAGACCGGACGGAAATCCATGGGCGTCAACTTGGCGCTCATTATTAAGACTGTTAACTATTTCTGTCCAGAGCTGGCGGAGAGTTGTTAAGAGGGGCCCCCTGCTCTACCGGAGGCGTTGACAAGGGGCCCTTCCTTGCACCTCAGCGGCGGAACTGGAACCAGTTGACGTTGACGAAGTCGTTGGGCTGGCCGCTGCTGAAGGTGAGGTAGACGGTGCGTCGGCCGGTCACCGAGGAGACGTTGCCCGGCACCGACCGCCAGCTCTGCCAGCCGCCGGTGTTGGCGAGCGCGAAGCTGCCGATCGGCGTGCTGGTCGGGCTGTCCACCCGCACCTCCACCAGGCCGCTGACCCCGGCCGCCGCGCCGGAGGCGACCCGGGCCACGAAGTCGCGCGGGCCGGTGGAGCCGAACTCGACGTTGTCGTAGCGGACCCAGTCCCCGTTGCGCAGCGCGCCGATGTTCTGCCCGCCCTCGGAGCACGCCTCGACGATCACGCCGTTCTGCGCGTTGAACGACTCGGCCTCGATGGTCGCGTACGCGTCACGCACCCCGCTCGGCGGTGGCGTGGTCGTCGGCGGTGGGGTGCTGCCGCCACCGCGGCTGTAGACGGCCACGTAGTCGACCAGCATCGGCCGTCCGGGCACGGTCGCCGCGGTCGGCGTCGCGCTGCCGGCCACCCCGTTCGGGAAGGCCCCACCCATCGCCACGTTCAGCAGCAGGAAGTAGCCGGCGTGGCTGGTCATCTGCGACCAGTACGGCTCGCCGACCCGGGTCTGGCTGACCGTGTGGTAGAGCTGCCCGTCGACGTACCAGCGCAGCTGTTGCGGGCTGATCGAGGCGTCCCACTCGAAGCGGTAGGTGTGGAACGCGGACTGGCAGGTACTGCCCGGGCAGGCCCGGGAGGCGCCGATGCCGTTGAACTCGTCGCACGGGCCGCCGGGCGCGACGCCGCAGTGCAGCACGCCCCACACCGTGTTGAGCCCGTTGACGTTCTCCATCACGTCGAACTCACCGATGCCCGGCCAGTTCTGGTAGTTGCCCCGGTAGGGCGCGCCGAGCGCCCAGAACGCCGGCCAGTAGCCGGACGCGGCGGCACCGGTGACGTTCGGCATCTGGATCCGGCCCTCGATGGCCAGCACGCCGCCGGCCGGGGCCTTGAAGTTGCTGCGGACGGTCTCGATGCGGGCCGAGGTCCAGCGGCCCGCGCTGTCGCGCAGCGGGGTGATCCGCAGGTTGCCGGTGCCGTCGTGGCTGACGTTGGCGGTGCTGTTGGTGTACGTCTGGATCTCGCCGGTCCCCCAGTTGGGCGGGCCGCCCGGGTAGCTGGTGCCGGTGTCGATGATCCAGTTGCTGGCCGACGGGAGGGTGCCGGCGGCGCCGGTGAAGTCGTCGCTCCAGACCAGGCTCCAGCCCGGTGCCGGGGGCGGCACGGCGGCGTCGGCGGTCGCGGCGAGCCCGGCCAGGGCGGTGGTGACGGCGGTGAACAGGGCCAACGCCAGCGGCAGCCGGCGTCGCGCAGGCAGGGCGGCGGGTGCCGCCGGGGCAGGTGTCATGGGACGTGCCTCTCTGCGGGGACGGGTGAGAGAGCGCTCTCTCACGAGTTGTACGTCCCGCCCGCACAGTTGTCAATGTCGATCGATCGACCCGGCCGGACCGACCGACACGCCGCGCCACGCTGATCGGCGTTTCCACGTCCCACCACGGCGGGTAATTGCCGGCCACCTGGTGCGGACGGACCGTGCCGGGCCGGAGCGGACGGTGGTGGCGATGGTCAGGCAGGTAGTGGCGGCCCCGAACCCTTCGGTAGCGGAGACCGACCTGCTCACCGTGGGTGTCGAGGAGGAGTTCCTGCTCGTCGACCCGGACACCGGCGCCGCGGTGCCCGCCGTCGACGCGGTCCTCGATCAGGTGCCCGCAGAGGTACGGGGCCAGGTGGAGCGGGAGTTCCAGACCAGCCAGATCGAGATCGGCAGCCCGCCCGGGCTGGAACTCTCCTCGATCCGGCACTCCCTCTGCCTGCTGCGCACGGCGCTCGCCGACGCCGCCGAGCGGGCCGGCGTACGCCTGCTCGCGATCGGCACCGGACCGGTCGACGGCCCGGTGCCACCGGTGGTCGACAAGCCCCGCTTCGACCGGATGCTCGAACGCTTCCGGCTGCTCGTACCCGGGCCGGGCAACAACGGCATGCACGTACACGTCGGGGTGCCGGACGCCGACACCGGCGTACAGGTGCTCAACCACGTCCGGCCTTGGCTGCCGATCCTGCACGCGGTCACCGCCAACTCGCCGTTCGCCCGCGGCACGGACACCGGATACGCCAGCTGGCGGTCGATCGAGTGGGAACGCTGGCCGTCGGTGGCACCGACCCCGTACCTGGCCTCGCACGAGCACTACCGGCGGCTGATTCAACAGCTGATCGGCAGCGGGGTGATGCTCGATGAGGGGATGCTCTACTGGTACGCCCGACTGTCGGCCAAGTACCCGACGGTGGAGCTGCGCATCGGCGACGTCTGCCCGACGGTGGACGACGCGGTCCTGGTCGCCGCCCTGGTCCGGGCGCTGGTGGCGACCGCGCTGGACGACATCGCCGCCGGACGGCCGGCCCTGCCCGCCGACCATCACCTGCTGGTCGGCGCGCACTGGCGGGCCGCCCACGACGGCCTGGAGGGGGCCGCGGTCGACCTGGCCAGCGGCGAGCTGCGGCCGGCGTGGGACCTGCTGCACCAGCTCGTCGGGCGACTCGGGCCGGCCCTGGAGCGGCACGGCGACCTCGCCGAGGTGACCGGGCTGCTGGAGGGGTTGCGCGGGCACGGCACCGGGGCAGCCCGGCAGCGGGCGGTGTACGCCCGCACCGGCCGGTTGGAGGATGTGGTGTCGGACATGGCGCGACAGACCCGGGGCGAGATCCGGGCGTGACAGGAGGGTTGCCGTGGCGGAACGGTTGATCGTCGTCGGCGGGGACGCCGCCGGCATGGCGGCCGCCTCCCAGGCGCGTCGGCGCCGGAACCGGGACGACCTGGAGATCATCGCGTTCGAGCGGGGACACTTCACGTCGTACTCGGCGTGCGGAATCCCGTACTGGATCAGTGGCCTGGTGGCCGACCGGGAGCAACTGGTGGCCCGGGATCCGGCGACATTCCGGGAGTCGTACGACATCGACGTGCGCATCCGGCACGAGGTGGTCGCGATCGACCTGAACCGCCGCGAGGTGATCGCCATGGACCTGGACGGCGGCACCGAGGTCCGCGAACCCTTCGACACCCTGATGTACGCCACCGGGGCGGTGCCGACGAAGCCGGCCTGGGCGCACACCGGCGGTGCCGGAGTGTTCGGCGTGCAGACCCTCGACGACGGCTCGGCGCTGCGGGAGTGGCTTGACGCCGACCCGCCACCCCGGCAGGCGGTCGTGGTCGGCGGCGGCTACATCGGCGTGGAGATGGCCGAGGCGCTGGTCCTGCGCGGGCTGTCGGTCACCCTGGTCGAGCGGGACGAGCAGCCGATGTCGACCGTGGATCCGGACATGGCCCAGCTGGTCACCGACGCGATGCGCGGGCTGGGCGTCACCATCCGTACCGGCGTGCAGGTCACCGCGCTGTCCGAGCGCGACGGTCGGGTCTGCGAGGTGGTCACCGACGACGGCCCGATCCCGGCCGACGTGGTGATCCTCGGCCTCGGCGTACGCCCCAACACCGCGCTCGCCGAGGCGGCCGGCCTCCCGCTCGGCCCGACCGGCGGGATCCGGGTGGATCGCCGGATGCGGGTCACCGGGGTGCCCGGGGTGTGGGCGGCCGGGGACTGCGTGGAGACCCTGCACCGGGTCAGCGGGATGCCGGTGCACGTGCCGCTCGGCACGCACGCCAACAAGCAGGGCCGGGTGGCCGGCATCAACATCGGCGGCGGGTACGCCACCTTCGCCGGCGTGATCGGCACCGCCGTGACCAAGGTCTGCGACCTGGAGGTGGGGCGCACCGGGCTGCGCGAGCGGGACGCCCTGGCGGCCGGCTTCGAGTTCGTCTCGGTCATCGCCGAGTCGACCAACCGCGCCGGCTACTACCCGGGCGCCCGGCCGATGACGGTGAAGCTGATCGCCGAACGCCCCAGCGGGCGGCTGCTCGGGGCGCAGATCGTCGGCTGGTCCGAGGCGGCGAAGCGGATCGACACGTTGGCCGTGGCGCTGTGGAACCGGATGACGGTGGACGACATGACCGCGCTGGACCTCGGCTACGCCCCGCCGTACGCCCCGGTCTGGGACCCGGTGCTGGTCGCCGCCCGCAAGGCCGTCGACGCCCTCGCCCCGCGCTGAGGGGATCTCCGTTCTTTGTCGGTGGGGGCGGTTAGCGTCTAGGCGCCACCCAGTCAGGGCGGTGCCAACCCCTCGGAGGACCCTCATGTCGCAGGAGACGACCTACCTCGAACTGTCCGAAGTGGACGGTGCAGCGCACAAGTTCTACGAGGTGGTGGTCGACGACGCAATGATGACCGTGCGCTACGGCCGGATCGGCGACCAGGGCCAGGTGAAGACCACCGGTTATCCCGACAACGCGCGGGCGCGGGCCGCCGCCGCGAAGAAGATCGGCGACAAGGTCCGCAAGGGGTACGCCCCGGCGGTACCCGGCGTACGCCAGAAGCGCGCGGTCTCCCGGCGGCAGATCGTCAGCACCCGCTCGACCGCCCGCACCGCCCCGGTGCTCTGGCGGTACGACTCCGGCGCCCCCGCCTTCGGCATCTTCATCGACGGGCGCACCTGCATGGTGGGCAACGAGCGCGGCGTCATCACCACCCTCGATCACGACGCCCGGGTGCTGGACCAGGTCCGGCTGCCCGACGGGGTGAAGTGCATCGTGGCCGACGATGCCTGGATCTACGCCGGCTGCGACGACGGCAACGTCTACGACCTCTCCGGCAAGATCCCCCGGGTGGCGTACGCGATCGCGCCCGACATCGACATCTACTGGCTGGACATCCACGACGGGGTGCTGGGCGTCTCCGACGCCGACGGCGGGATCGCCGCCATCGACCACGAGGACGAGTTCCTCTGGCGCCGGCCCGGGCGCGGCCGGTCGGCCTGGATGGTGCGCTGCGACACCGACGCCGTCTACCACGGCGACTCGACCGGGGTGAGCGGCTACGACTGGCGCACCGGGCAGGAACTGTGGCACACCCGCACCGGGTCGGTGCTGTTCGGCTGGCAGGAACGCGACGCCGTGTTCGCCGGCACCGCGACCCGCGAGGTGGTCCGCATCGGCAAGGACGGTCGAGCCGCCCGCACGTACCGCGCCGACGCGCCGGTCTTCTCCTGCGCCACCGCCGAGGACGGCCGGTACGTCTTCGCCGGTGACAGCCAGTCCTCGATCTACTGCTTCGCCGAGGATGGCACCCGGCTGTGGAAGCTCGGCACCGGCTGCGGGTCGGCCTACTCGATGCAGTACCACGAGCAGCGCCTCTACGTGGTGACCACCAGCGGCCACCTGGCCTGCATCGACGCCAGCGAGCCGGCGATCCGGGCGGCCGAGGCGGGCAGCGTGCCCGAGGTGGTCGACGTGAAGGCCCCGGCCCGGCTGCCGGAGCCCGCCGCGTTCACCCAGGTCGAGGTGGTCGGCGACGCCGGCAACGACGTGATGGTGGAGTGCATCGAGCAGGGCGGCCGGCTACGGGTGCACGTGCTCTCGACCGGCTACCGCCGGGACTGGTCGGTGCAGTTCCCGAAGGGCATCCGCGAGCCCGGTGCGCGCTACCTGGTCACCGAGGTCCGCGAGTCCGGCCGGGGCGGCTTCTACCGCGCCTACGGCGACATCCGCCGGCTGCGCTGACACCGGTCACGTCTGGCAGGTGGGGCACCAGTAGAGGTTGCGGGCGGTGATGGTGCCGCGGGCGATGGGAGTGGCGCAGCCGTGGCAGGGCTGGCCGGGGCGGCGGTAGACGTACACCTCTCCGCCGTGTCGGTCGACCCGGGCCGGGCGGCCCATCGCCTCCGGCAGGTGCGCGGGGCGGACGGTGTCGATCCGGCCGGTGCCGACGGCGAGCGTCATCAGCTCGACCAGGTCGGCCCAGAGCGCGTCCCAGCCGGTGCGGGTGAGTTCCCGGCCGGGCCGCGTCGGCGGCAGCCCGGCCCGGAATAGCGCCTCGGTGACGAAGATCAAACCGGTGCCGGCGACCACCGACTGGTCCAGCAGCAGTGCCGCCAGCGGCGTCGAGCTGCGCCGGATCCGGGCGTACGCCCGATCCGGGTCGGCGTCGGCGCGCAGCGGGTCGGGCCCGAGGCGGGCGCGCAGTGCCGCCGCCTCGGGCGGGGTGAGCAGTTCGCAGGCGGTCGGGCCGCGCAGTTCGAGCCAGTGCCGGTCGCTAGCTAGCCGCAGCCGGATCTGCCCGACCGGCTCGGGCGGTTCGCCGTCACCGTCAGCGAACTTGCCGTACAGGCCGAGGTGGACGTGCAGGATCAGCTCACCGGCGTAGTGGTGCAGCAGGTGCTTGCCGTACGCCTCGGTGCTCTCCAGCACCGTGCCGGACAGCAGCGCGGCACCCTCGGCGAAGCGGCCCTGCGGGCTGGCGGCGAGCACCTTGTCCCCGGCGAACAGCTCGGCGTGCCGGGCCGCCAGGCGATGGATGGTGTGTCCCTCTGGCACGGGTGCCAAGAGTAGTCAGCCGCTGCGGGTGCTCTTGCGCCAGACGGCACCGGCCAGACCAGCCATGGGCTCCTCCAGGTCGTTCCAGACGTGCTCGAAGGCGGCGGCCTCCGCCGGCCGGTCGAGGTGGAGCGCGCCGGGGCTCCCTGCTGTTCGACCGTGGGGGGCTGGCCAGGGTGGTCTGGTTCAATTGCACGCCGGGCTGCCGGTGCGGCGGGCACCACGGCGCAATGAGGACGGTGGGTCATGGCGGATCGGGTGCTCTGTGCGGTCGTGGTCGGCAACAGCGACGGGATCGGGTTGGCGTTCACCCGCCGGCTGCTGGCCGACGGGTGGCGGGTCGCCGGGCTGTCCCGTCGGGAGAACGGGATCAACGTCCCGACGTACGCGCACCACACCGTCGACGTAACCGCGCCGGACTACCCGGAGATGCTGGGCAAGGCGGTCGACGAACTGGGGCAGGTTGACCTCTGCGTGTACGCGGCCGGCATCGGTGAACCGGTCGACCTGGCCGACCTGGACGCTCAGACGCGCACCTTCGAGGTCAACCTGATGGGTGCGGCACGCACGGTGGCGACGGTCGTGCCGAGGATGGTGGCGGCCGGGGACGGGCACTTCATCGGCCTGTCCAGCCTCGCCGACCGGCTGGTCTCCGCGGAGGCGCCCGGGTACGCCGGCTCGAAGGCCGGGCTGTCGTCGTACCTCATGGGGCTGTCGGCGGCGCTGCGCGGACAGGGCGTGAGCGTGACCACCGTCCGGTTCGGATTTGTCGACACCAAGATGGCCAAGGGCCCGGTACGACCCATGATGATCTCGGCGGACCGGGCGGTGGAGATCCTGTCGAGCTGCGTACGCAACCGCCCGGTGGTGGTCTCCCGCCCCCGCCGGATGGCCCTGCTCACCTCGGCCCTGGCCGCCCTCACCCGGCTCCGCCCGCGCTGACCGCCCGCCCGACGGGTGTCAGCTGAGTGGCAACTGGGTACCTCCGGGGCGTTACCCGCGTGGCTGGCGATATGGGGCTGATGTGGCCAGCCACGCACCGACCAGGAGGTGAAGCTATGAGATTTCCTTCGCTGTCACGCCGGGAGGAACCCGCTCCGGCGGTCGCCGGCAACGAGGCCGACGGCACCGGCGCAGTGGCCACCGACACCCGTCCCGGTACTCGGCCGGCGACGGGAGAGAAGACGGTGGGAGGGAAGACGGACCGCGGTGCCGCCACCGAACGGGCCGCCGTCGCCCGGGCGGCCACGGCCCGCTCCAGCGTCGACGGTTCCCGGCGCGCCCGGGCTGCGGCGCCAACGCCGGAGCCGGCCCTCGATCGGGGGCGCACCGTCGACCGCGACCGGGACGCCGACGCGGACCGCACCGCCGACCGCGACCGCGAGCGCGAGCGCGACCGCATCGTCACCGGCGACGGGACCGTCGACCGGGACGCGACGGTCGACCGGGACTCCGCGCCGGACACGCCGCCGGTGCCCGCCGGTCCGCGACCCCGGGCCAGTCTGCTGGCCACCCTCGGCCTGATCCTCGGGGTCGCCGGCATCCTCTTCGTCCTCACCGGGACCCTCGCCGGGTACGGCATCGGGCTCGGCGCGGCCGGCGCGGTGCTCGCCGTGCTCGGCCTCATCGTCACCCGGCGGCGGCACGTGGCCGGCAAGCCCGACGCCCTGTTGGGGATCGCCTTCGGCCTCGGCGCCGTGGTCCTCGGCGTGCTGGCGATGACCGGCCAGTACGACTGGCCGACCACCGACGGCGACACGGTGGCGCGCCTGCGCGAGTGGCTCGACTCACAGTTCGTCGATCGGATCTAGTGGGCACTGTTCAGCCCGCCGGTGACGCACCGGCGCCCGGCCGGTGAGCTACCGGCCGCTGCCCGACCAGATCTGGTGGTTCACCAGCCGGGCGCAACCCTCGTCAGGGGCGGCGACACGCCGCCCCTGACGTGTGTCCTGGCGTCGACACTCAGGGTGACCGGCGCCGACCAGCGCGATCTCGGACATGCCGGGCGATGACGCAACGAATCAAGATTGGATCGGCGTTAGACGCAACGAATAGCCGGCCTGTGCAAGGCTCAACGGTGGATCCTGCGGGTCTCCGGAGCATAACGTTGAGCAACGGCGCCAGCCCGTGGGCCGACGGTGGCCGGGCGCGCCCGACCCCCTGGGAGCAGGACAATGACGATGGACGCCACCCGCCAGCGCTTCCTGATGTGCCGGCCGACGTACTTCGCCGTCAACTACGCGATCAACCCGTGGATGGACCCGACCGCCCCGGTCGACACCGACCTCGCCGTCCGGCAGTGGGAGCGGCTGCGCCAGGTCTACCGGGACCTGGGTCACACCGTCGAGGAGATCACTCCGGTGCCGGGTCTGCCCGACATGGTCTTCGCCGCCAACGGCGGCACCGTGATCGACGGCCGGGCGATGGCCGTCCAGTTCCGGGACCCGCAGCGCGCCGACGAGGCGCCCGCCTACCGCGCCTGGTTCGAGGCCGCCGGCTTCGAGATGTACGACCCGAAGCACGTCAACGAGGGTGAGGGCGACGTCCTGCTGGCCGGCGACCACCTGCTCGCCGGCACCGGCTTTCGCACCGCGCACGCCTCGCACGCCCAGTTGCAGGAGGTCTTCGGCTATCCGGTGATCACCATGCAGCTGGTCGACCCGCGCTTCTACCACCTGGACACCGCGCTGACCGTGCTCGACGAGCGGACCGTGGCGTACCTGCCGGAGGCGTTCTCGCCCGGCAGCCAGGCCGTGTTGCGCTGGTTGTTCCCCGACGCGGTGCACGCCACCATGGCCGACGCCGAGGTGCTCGGCCTGAACGCGGTCAGCGACGGCCGGCACGTCGTGCTGCCCGAGCAGGCCACCGACCTGGCCGCGAAGCTGCGCGACCGGGGCTACCAGACCATCGGCGTCGACCTGTCCGAGCTGCGCAAGGCCGGCGGCGGGCCGAAGTGCTGCACGTTGCGACTCCGTCAGGGAAAGGCGAGCAAGTGATCGAGGACATGCTGCGGACTCCGGCCGCGGTGCAGGACGCGGAGCGGTACACCGCACACAACTACCACCCGCTGCCGGTGGTGATCTCCTCCGCCGAGGGCGTCTGGCTGACCGACGTGGACGGCCGGCGCTACCTCGACTGCCTGGCCGGCTACTCGGCGCTGAACTTCGGCCACCGGCACCCGGCACTGATCGCCGCCGCGCACGCCCAGCTCGACAAGCTCACGCTGACCAGCCGGGCCTTCATCCACGACCAGTTCGCCGACTTCTGCCGCGAGCTGGCGGCGCTGTGCGGCAAGGACCTGGTGCTGCCGATGAACACCGGCGCCGAGGCGGTGGAGACCGGCATCAAGGTGGCCCGCAAGTGGGGCTATCAGGTCAAGGGCGTGCCGGCCGGGCAGGCCAACATCGTGGTCGCCGAGGGCAACTTCCACGGGCGTACGACCACCATCGTCAGCTTCTCCACGGACGAGGACGCGCGGGCCGACTTCGGGCCGTACACCCCCGGCTTCCGGATCGTCCCCTACGGCGACCTGGCCGCGCTGGCCGGCGCGATCGACGAGCACACCGTCGCGGTGCTGCTGGAGCCGATCCAGGGCGAGCAGGGTGTGGTGGTGCCGCCGGAGGGCTACCTGCCGGGCGTACGCCAGCTCTGCACCGAGCGCAACGTGCTGTTCATCGCCGACGAGATCCAGTCCGGCCTGGGCCGCACCGGCACCACCTTCGCCTGCGAGCAGGAAGGCGTCGTGCCGGACATGTACCTGCTGGGCAAGGCGCTCGGCGGCGGCATCGTGCCGGTCTCCGCGGTGGCGGCCGACGCGGACGTGCTCGGCGTACTCAAGCCGGGCCAGCACGGCTCCACCTTCGGCGGCAACCCGCTCGCCTGCGCGGTGGCCACCGAGGTGGTCCGGCTGCTGGCCACCGGCGAGTTCCAGCGCCGCTCGGCCGAGCTGGGCGAGCGGCTGCACACCGGCCTGCGTGGGCTGATCGGCAAGGGCCTGGTCGCGGTCCGCGGCCGGGGGCTGTGGGCCGGTCTGGACATCGACCCGGCGCTGATGAGCGGCCGGGAGGCCTGCGAGCGGCTGATGGAGCGCGGTGTGCTGGCCAAGGACACCCACGGCTCGACCATCCGTCTCGCCCCGCCGCTGGTGATCACCGAGGAGGAGATCGACCACGCGGTGACGCAGCTGGCCGCCGTGCTGGCCGGCTGAGAAGTCGTACCGCCGGGCGGGCGTCGGGACCACGGTTCCGACGCCCGCCGTCGTCTGCGGGACCTCAGCGGGGCAGGCGCATCGCCATGGTGGGCGCCTCGGACATGACCGAGTCGGGGTTGTACGGCGCACCCGTCGGCAGCTCGCCCGGACGGCCGATCTGCACCCCGGGGTAGAGCTCCACCATGTCACCGGTGCCCAGGACGCGGGACTGCTGCGGGGCCAGGGGAATCCGGTCCGCCTCCGCCATCGAGCCGCCCGGCCGTACGCCGGAGCCGTTGGTGCTCACGTCGGTGGCGACGACGTCAGCGCCACGCAGCTCCAGCCGGAGGTGGCTGCGGCTGATCCACCGGCGGGCCTCGTCGTTGAGCCACTGCCCGAGCATGATCCCGCCGGAGCCGTCGGGTGCCCGGCCGATCATCACCGGCTGCTCCTCGGTGAGCACGAAGCGGCGCCGGATCAGGCCGCCGACGCGTACCGCGAGCACCTCGCTGCGGGGCCGGGGACCGGCGTCGCGGAGCCGGCTGCCGTGCCGGGGGCAGGTCGGCACGCCGTTACGCAGCGACGGTGGCGGCTGACCGGACGGCACGCGGTCCACTGCGGCCAGGTCGGCGAAGGCTCCGCCGCCCCCGCCGCCACCGAACAGGGTGCAGCCCGACTCCGAGCACCGCCACTCCCGGGTGAGCAGCTTGGCGCCGGCCGGCGACGGCGACCCGACCACCGGCGTGTGGCCGCCGCCGACATGCGCGATGAAGACCGGCCCACCGGCACCGGGCACCGGGGCGAGCGCCCGGCCGGGCTGCTCGACCAGCCAGGGGAACCGCCCGCGCAGGCCGTCGAAGCGGACCCGGCTGAGCACCGGCAGGCCGAGCAGGTCGGCCACCTCCAGCATCCGGTCACCGGGGTTGTCGAGCACCTCCACCTTGCCGTCGTCGGCCCAGCGGCGGACCACCATGCGCTCGTTGGAGGTCAGGTCGGCGTCGGAGAGCACGCCCCGGTGCACCACCGCGTAGACCGGGACGGTGTCCTCCTCCATGCTGCGGGCCAGCGCGTCGATGACCATCCCGAGGCGCAGCGTGCTGGCCGGACGCCCGCCGTCGAGGTCCTGATACCGGATGATCTCGGCCAGGTCGAGCACCGCGCGGGCCAACTGCGGGTCGGTGCAGACCCGGCCCTCGATGGCGTCCAGCACCTTGCTGATCTCAAACCTCATCGGGCAGCCTCCACGATCTCGTCGATCAGGCGGGCCAGCTCGACGTCACGCATCGTGACACCGCCGGCCGAATGGGTCACGCAGCGGAAGGTCAACGTCCGCCACCGGATGTCGATGTCGGGGTGATGGTCCCGCTCCTCGGCCGTCACGGCGACCCGGTCGACCACCGCGATGGCGGCCGGGAAGCTGGCCAGCTCCACGGTGCGGGTGATCCCGGTCGGGTCTCCCGACCAGTCCGCCAACCCACCCAGCTCGTTTCGCACCGCCTCGGCGGTGAGCACGTCAGCCATGGCCAGACCCTACCTGTGCCTTCGCCACCGGCACCGTTGGCGGTAGTCCCGGATCAGCTCATCCGGTTGACCGCGGAGCGCAGTCGGAGCAGGTCGCGGCGGCGGCGTTCGTAGGTGGCCGCGAGGCCGATCAGCGCCAGCCCGGCGGCGGCCAGGAAGACCCAGCGGGGCAGCAGGTCCCAGCTGCGGATCAGTTCGTGCAGGGCGAGCAGGACCAGGGTCACCCCGCCGAGCACCACCGGTGCCTGCCAGCGGCGGACCGCCCCGAGCAGCGTCGCGGCGAGGGCCGCGGCACCGAGCAGCAGCCGCCGCCACGGCTGCGGGTCCGAGCCGAACAACACGGCGGCCAGGCTGGGCAGCAGCACCGCGGCCAGGCCCGGGCCGAGCGCCAGCCAGCTGGTGAACCCCGGCCGGGTACGCAGCGCCACCGCGCCCGCGCCGAGCGCCAGCACCGCCAACGGCACCGTGTACGCCTCCAGCACCGCCACCCCGCCGGCCACCAGCAGCAGCCAGACGGCGAGCACTTCGCTGCCACCGGCGATGCCCGCGAAGACCCACCGCCGCCCGGTCGACTCGCTCCGGCGCAGCAGCCGCATGCCGACCGCAGCGCCCCAGAGCACGCAGACCGTCGCGCCGTGCCGGGGCGCGCCAGCGGTGAGCAGTAGCGCGACCAACGCCACCGCCTGCGCGGCGGCATCCAGCGCCCGACCCACCAACCCCACCGGCGCGGTGCCCGCGGCCGCTCTCGGCGCCAACGGGCCAGCCGAACCGGGCGTGGGTGGCGCGGCTGTGCCCGGCGTGGTCGCCCGCCGGGCGGACGACGTGGCGGCGAGCGCGAGGGCGAGGGCCGCCACGCCGAGCACCGCGAACGCGGCCACGCGCAGCGGCAGCCCACCGGCCAGCGGGGCGGTGACGGCGAACCCGGTCGCCGCCGCGACCGCGATCAGCCAGCCGGCCAGGCGTACCGCGGAGTGCCGCGCGGCCACCCCGGCAACGGTCGCCGCCACCACCAGCAGGCCCAGCCCGGCCAGCGTGCCGGCCCGGGTGGCCTGGAGGTTGAGCAGCCCGACCCCGGTCAGCACCAGCCCCACCGACACGGCCGCCGCGACGAACGACGACCGGAAAACCAGCAACGCGGTCACCAGCAGCAGGGCCACCCCGGCGACCAGCGCCACCGCGGGCACCACCGGCCAGGGCGCACCGGCGGCGACGAGCAGCACCTGCCCGGCCACGGCCGCGAAGGGCAACACCATCGCGGCGCTTGGCGCGGCGCCAACGGTCGAGGTGGCCGGCCAGGTGGCCAGCGCCGCCGCCAGGGCCAGCACGGCCAGCGCCACCCCGACCGGCACCGCACCCGGGAGGGGCACGACAGCGGGAGCGTCGGACCAGAGGGCGGGCGGCGGGCCGTACGGGGTGACCAGCGCGGTCAGGGCGACCGGCACGGCGGCCAGCGTCGCCACGGCGGCCAGGCCGATCCCGGCCACCGGCAGCGCCGCCAACGGGCGGGTGCGGAACCCGGCCAGCGCGACCAGCAGCGCCGCCCCGGCCGCGTAGACCGTCACCGGCTCGTCACCCGGTACGGCCACCGGCGCGAGACCGGTCAACACGACCGCCACGGCGAAGCCGGTCGAGCCGTACGGCCACCGGTCGGGCCAGTGCCGGCGGACCGCGTGCAGCGCGACCGCCGGCAGCGCGACGGCGGCCAGCGCGGCCCGCGCCTGCCACCACGGCGGCGCGCCGGCACCGATCAGCGCGACCGCCGCGCCGGCCGGCACCACGAGCACCGCCGCGACCAGCCCGTAACCGGCCACGGCGCGCTGCACGGGCCCGCCACGCCGGCCGGCAGCCGCCACGCCGAGACCGACGGTCAGGATCACCGCGCAGGCCGCACCGGCCCCAGCCGGGCCGGCCAGCCCGACCAGCAGCCCGTGCCCGAGCAGCGCGGCACCGCCCAGCGCGGCCGTCAGCGCCGTTGACCCCCGTACCGCCGGGCGGGCCACCGCGGCGGCCAGCTCTCCGACCCCGGCGTCCTCGGCCTGCCGGCCCACCTGGCGCGCGCTCGACAGGTACCGCCGCGAGTCCTCCGGCACCTCGTCCACGAAGGTGGCCTCGGCCAGCAGCAGGTCCGCGTCGCGG
>NZ_POTY01000182.1 GCF_003236315.1 Micromonospora craterilacus | reverse complement strand
ACCCCGAACCGGTCGGCGTCCAGCACGACCATCATCGTCGCGTTGGGCACGTCCACGCCGACCTCGACCACCGTGGTGGCCACCAGCACGTCCAGGTCACCCGCGGCGAAGGAACGCATCACCGCGTCCTTCTCGTCGGCGGGCAGGCGGCCGTGCAGGACACCGAGCCGCAGACCGTGCAGCGGCCCCTCGGCCAACAACGGTGCGACCTCGGTCACCGCGAGGGGCGGTCGCCGTCCGTTGTCGTCCAGCTCCGGTGGCTCCTCGTCGGCCCCGGACGTCGAGTCCCCGATGCGTGGGCAGACCACGTACGCCTGGTGGCCGGCCGCGACCTCCTCGCACAGCCGACGCCAGGCCCGGTCGAGGAACGCCGGCTTCTCGGCGGCCGGTACGACGTGCGAGGCGATCGGCGACCGGCCCCGTGGCAGCTGGGACAGCGTGGAGATCTCCAGGTCGCCGTAGACCGTCATGGCCACCGTGCGGGGGATCGGGGTGGCGGTCATCACCAGCACGTGCGGCGGCTGCTCCGCCTTGGCGCGCAGCGCGTCCCGCTGCTCCACGCCGAACCGGTGCTGCTCGTCGACCACCACCAGGCCGAGGTCGGCGAAGTCGACCCCCTCGTAGAGCAGGGCGTGCGTGCCGAGCACGATGCCGGCGGCGCCGCTGGCGACCTCGGCCAACGCCCGCCGTCGGGCCGCCGCGCCGAGCGAGCCGGTGACCAGCTCGACCCGGGTGGCGTGCTCGGCCGCGCCCAGCTCGCCGGCCTGGGCGAGCGGGCCGAGCAGGTCGAGCATGCCGCGGTGATGCTGGGCGGCGAGCACCTCGGTCGGGGCGAGCAGGGTGGCCTGCCCACCCGCGTCGACCACCTGGAGCATGGCCCGCAGGGCCACCACGGTCTTGCCGGAACCGACCTCGCCCTGCAACAGGCGGTGCATCGGATGGCCGGTGGCCAGGTCGGCCGCGATCTCGGTGCCCACGTCGCGCTGCCCGGAGGTCAGCTCGTACGGCAGCCGGGCGTCGAACGCGTCCAGCAGCCCGCCCGTGCGCCCCGGTCGGGGGCGCGCGGGCGAGGCGGCGGCCTGGTGCTTGCGCCGCACCAGGGTCAGCTGCACGGCGAACGCCTCGTCCCACTTCAGCCGCCGGCGGGCCCGGTACAGGTCCTCCCGGCTGGACGGCCGGTGGATCTCGCGCAGCGCGGTGCCGAGGCCGATCAGGTTCCGGCTGGCCCGCACCGGGGCGGGCAGCGGGTCCTCCGGCGACGCCACGGTGTCCAGCACCACCCGGACGCAACGGGCGATCACCCAGGTCGGCACGGCCGCGGCGGCCGGGTACACCGGGATGAGCGCCCCGGCGAACTCCTCGACCTGCTCGCTGGCCGCGGCCTCACCGTCGGTCTGGTCGCCGAGCAGCACGTACTCCGGCCCGTTGAGTTGCCGTTTGCCCCGGAACTCGGTCACCTTGCCGGCGAACATCCCCCACCGGCCGGGACGCAGTTCCCGCTCCCGCCACGCCTGGTTGCCAAAGAAGGTGAGCGTGAGGGTGCCGCCGGAGCCGTCGCCGACGGTCACCTCCAGCAGGTTGCCCCGGCGCTGGCGCATCGGGCGTACGGCGGTGCGCTGCACCTGGGCCAGCACGGTGACCTGCTCGCCGACGTCGAGCGCGCGGATGTCGGTGTGCTCGCCGCGTTCGTCGTAGCGGCGGGGGAAGTGGTAGATCAGGTCGCCGGCGGTGTGCAGGTCGAGGTGGCTGGCCAACGCCTTGGCGGTCTTCTCGCCGACCAGCTTCTTCAACGGCGTGTCCACGGTGGACGCCTCGGCGGTCATTCGACACCTACCAGCAACGGATAGCGCGGCTGCCCGCCCGGGTACGCCTGCACCTCGACGAAGGGCCAGCGGCCGGCGATGTGGGTACGCACCGCGTCGGCCAGCCCGTCCGGCGCGTCGGCCCCGACGAGCAGGGTGACCAGTTCGCCGCCGCCGCCGAGCATCCCGTCGACCAGGGCGACGCAGGTGTCGACCAGGTCGGTGCCGATCAGGTGCACCTCCCCCTCGACCAGGGCGAGCACGTCGCCGGCGCGGCAGGGGCCGGCGACGGTGAGCGCCTCCCGACCGGCCCGGCAGATCTCGGCGTACCGGCAGGCCCCGGCGGCCTCGGCCATCGCGATCACGTCGTCCTCGAATCGGCGTCGCGGGTCGCGCACGGCGAGCGCGGCCAACGCCTGCACCGGGGAACGGGTGGGCACCACGCTCACCTTCACGCCCAGCCGGTGCGCCTCCGCGGCGACCTGGTTCGCCACCGCCTGCGCGTCCGGGTCGTTGGGCAGCACCACCACCCGGGCCGCGCCGGTGGCCCGCACGGCGTCCAGCAGCTCCCCGGTCGACGGATTGCCGGGCACCACGACCGCGCCCTCACCGGCGAGGAGTTCGGCGATCCCGGTGCCGGCGGCGACCACCACGGCGGCCCGGCCGTCGGGTGCCGGGGTGGGCTCCGCCGCCATCTGGTCGGCGAAGCGGGTCACCGAGATCTGGTAGGGGCGGCCCGCCACCACACCGGCCTCGATCGCCGCGCCCACGTCGTTGACGTGCACGTGCACCTGCCAGGTGCCGAGCCCGGGGCTGCCGTCGCCGACCACCACCAGGGAGTCGCCGAGCGCGGCCAACTCGTCGCGCATCCGGCGGACCGACTCGGGCTCGGCGTCGAGCAGGAACTGCACCTCGTAGGCGTACGCCGCGGAGCCGGTCTCCCGGGCGGCGGTGGCCGGCGGCGGCACGGCCCGGGGTGCCGGCGCGGGGCGCTCGGGGCTCTCCCCCGTGATCACCTCGACCAGCGCGTCCAGCAGCAGGCACAGCCCCCGCCCGCCGGCGTCGACCACGCCGGCCCGGGCCAGCGCCGGCAGTTGCTCGGGCGTGCGGGCCAGCGCCGCGGCCGCCGCGCCCGCCGCTGCCCCGGCCACCGCCCGCAGCTCACGACTGCCGGTCCGCTCGGCCGCGCCGGCCGCTGCGGACACCACCGTGAGCAGGGTGCCCTCCACCGGCCGGGCGACCGCCGCGTAGGCCGCGGTGGTCGCCTCGCGCAGGGCGACGGCCAGCTCCGGGCCCCGCACTGCGGGAACCGTGGCCAGCGCGTCGGCGAAGCCGCGCAGGATCTGCGACAGGATCACGCCGGAATTGCCCCGGGCGCCGAGCAGAGCGCCCCGGGCCATCAGTCGCAGGGCGTGCCCGTGCGCGGTCGAGGTGCCGTCGGCGAGGGTGTCGAGATCCATCGCCAGGGCCTGCTGCGCCGAGGTGAGGGTGAGCACCAGGTTGGTGCCGGTGTCGCCGTCGGGCACCGGGTAGACGTTGAGGTCGTCGATCTCCCCCTGGTGCCGCTTGAGCGCGGCCAGCCCGCTGGCGCACCAGCGGCGCACGGCGGCGGCGTCGAGGGTGTCCAGCACGGTCGAAGCCTACTGGCGTACGCTGACAGTCGCCGGACCGCCGGGCGTGTCCCCTCCCGTCCGGATTCCCGCGCCGCTGTCGCCAGCTGGCTCGCGGCGTGATCCGCTCCTGGTGGGCGGTGCCGAGCCCGATTGGGCGGGCCGATCAACCATCGGGTACCCTGGCCAGGTTGCCCGGGCAGCGCCTGGCGGCGACCTCATGAACGTTTCAATCCCAGGAGTATCCCGTGGCTAGCGTGTGTGACGTCTGTGGCAAGGGGCCGGGCTTCGGCCACAACGTGTCCCACTCGCACCGGCGGACCAACCGCCGCTGGAACCCGAACATCCAGTCGGTGCGTACCCCGGCCGGTGGTGGCACGACCAAGAAGCTGAAGGTCTGCACCTCCTGCATCAAGGCGGGCAAGGTCGCCCGCGCCTGACGCGGCAACACCCGGTACGCCACGATCTCTGCCGGCGGGTCCAACGGACCCGCCGGCATCGTCGTGTCCACACCCCGACCCGGCGGCCCGCACCCAGGCCCTCCGCCGTCCGCCGTCCGTCGGGAGGCGGATGTTAGGAAGGGGCCCTTCCTATACACGAGGCGTTAAAAAGGGGTCCTTCCTTACCGGTCAGAGGGGGCGGCCGTACGACAGGCAGCCAGGCGCGTCGGCGTAGTAGCCGAAGTTGGGGATCCGGTCGTAACCGGCCGAGGTGTACATCGCGATCGCCTCGGGCTGCCGGTCGCCGCACTCCAGGATGATCCGCTTGCGGCCCTGTTCACGGGCCGAGTGCTCGATGGCGGCCAGCACCGTCCGGGCCACGCCGCGCCCCCGCGCCTCGGGAGCGGTGTACATCCGCTTCAGCTCGGCGGTGTCGCCCTGGTCGCCGTGGCTGCGCCAGCCACCGCAGCCGACCGGCTGCCCGTCGAGATGGGCGACCAGGAACGCTCCCGTCGGTGGCGCGAACTCGCCGGCGTCGACCGGGGTCTCGTCGCCGCTGCCGCCGTACCGGACGCTCAGGTCGGCCAACGCGGCGATGATCAGCCGCTGCGCCACCGGGGAGTCGAACGGCACCACCTGGATCTCGATCTCCTGCACCCGTAAAGGGTACGACCAGGCTGGCCCCTTACCGCGAGCGGTCAGCGGAAGTGGTCCCAACCGGCCGGCCCGTCGAACGGGCTGCCGTCCACCGTCACGCCGGAACCCTCGGCGACCCGGCCGATCGCCCGCCACCCCTCGGGCAGCGCCGTCGCCGGCGGGAACGTCGCGGCCAACGCGTGATCGTCGCCACCGGCCAGCAACCAGGTGTACGGGTCGACGCCGAGCGCCTGGGCGGCGTCCCGCATCTGCGGCGGCACCTCGAAGGCGTCCCGGTCGATGTCGACGGCCACCCCGCTCGCCTTCGCCACGTGCCCGAGATCGGCGAGCAGCCCGTCGGAGACGTCGATCATGGCGGTGGCGCCGAGCCGGGCGGCCAACGGCCCGGCCGGGTAGGGCACCTCCGGCCGCCGGTACGCCTCGACCAGCAGCCGGGGCGTACGGAATCCCCGGGAGAGCACGGTGTATCCGGCGGCCGCGTACCCGGTGCGACCGGCCAGGGCGACGAGGTCACCGGGGCGGGCGCCGGCCCGGGTCACCGGTGGTCGGCCGGCCAGGTCGCCGAGGGCGGTCACCGCGATGGTCAGCGTGGGGCTGGCCGACATGTCGCCGCCGACCACGCTGGCGCCGACGCTGGCCGCCTCGGCACCGAGCCCGTCGGCGAGTTCCTCCACCCAGCCGGTGGACAGGTCGGCCGGTACGCAGAGCGCCACCAGCAGCGCGGTCGGGGTGGCACCCATCGCCACCACGTCCGCGAGGTTCGCCGCCGCCGCCCGGCGCCCGATGTCGTACGCGCCGGACCAGTCCCGGCGGAAGTGCCGTCCCTCGACCAGCACGTCGGTGGAGGCGACCACCCGGGCGTCCGGCGCGGCGACCACCGCCGCATCGTCGCCGGGGCCGAGCAGCACCGTGGATCCGTACGACAGCCGGGCGGTCACCCGGTCGATCAGACCGAACTCGCCGACACCCGCGACACTCACGCCGCCGCTCCGTCCTGCTCGCTCACCGCTGCTCCTTGACCACCGATAGGGATCACACCTGGTCCGTAAGGTACTTTCTCCCTTCGGGCCGCTTGGCAGGCGGCGACGGAGGGAGGCCGAGTCGTGGTACAGGCATACATCCTCATCCAGACCGAGGTCGGCCGGGCGCGTGACGTGGCCGGTCTGATCTCGGACCTTGCCGGCGTGGTCCGGGTCGACGCCGTCACCGGGCCGTACGACGTGGTCGTGCTCACCGAGGCGAACACCGTCGACGAACTCGGCAAACTCATCGTCAGCAAGGTGCAGATGGTGCCCGGCATCACCCGCACCCTCACGTGTTCGGTGGTGCGCCTGTAAGTGGACAGAATCTCCGAATCCGCCGTCGCCGAGGCCGACCGCCCCGACGACGCGCCGGCACCCGACCGGACCAACCGCTCCGCGGCACTGATCGCCACGGCGGTGGCGCTGCCGGTGGCCCTGCTGGTCGGCGCGCTCGCCCTGGCCAACTTCGCCCCGGACACCCCGGCCGCCGGGCCGGAGCCGTCGCCGACCACCTCCCGTCCGCAGTCCACCGCGCCGGTGGAGATGGCCGCTCCGGCGCTGGCCGAACGGCCGGCCACGGTCTGCCGCGCCCTGCTGTCGCAGCTACCCACGTCGATCCGTGACCTGTCGCAGCGGCCGGTCAGCGCCGGGCCGGAGCAGAACGCCGCGTACGGCGACCCGGCGCTCACGGTGGCCTGTGGCGGCGCCGAGCCCGAGGTGCAGCCCACCGACCACATCAACCTGGTCAACTCGGTCTGCTGGCACGCCGTGGAGCGGGCCGACGTCACGGAGTTGACCACGCTCGACCGGGAGACCGCGGTGACCGTCCGGGTGCCGCACTTCTACGGCGAGGCGTTGCAGTGGGTCTCGCCGATCTCCACCACCATCGTGGCCTCGGTCCCCTCGGCCGGTCCGGCTCCCTCCGGCTGCACCTCCTGACGCGAAGACCTCCTAACGTGAAGACCTCCTGACGCGAAGACTGACGGCCGACACCGGGCCACTGGCCCGGTGCCGGCGGAGGTCAGTGTTGGTCGGCCTCAGTGTTGGCCGGGGCCGCGGGTCAGCGCGGTGCGGATAAGCCGGTCGACCAGCTTCGGGTACTCCAGGCCGGCCGCCGCCCACATCCGGGGGAACATCGACGTCGGCGTGAAACCGGGCATCGTGTTGATCTCGTTGAGGTAGACGTCCAGCTCCGGGGTGACGAAGAAGTCGACCCGGGCCAGCCCGGCGCAGTCCAACGCGGTGAAGGCGCGTACGGCGTAGTCGCGTACCTGCCGGGTGACCTGCTCCGGCAGGTCGGCCGGAATGTCGTACTCGCAGGCGGACTCCGCGTCGATGTACTTGGCCTCGAAGTCGTAGAAGTCGTAGTCGCCGACCACCCGCACCTCGGCGAGCACGGACGCCTCCGCCATGCCGCCGGCCTCGCCCTCCAGCACGCCGCACTCGATCTCCCGGCCGACGATCGCGCCCTCGACCAACACCTTGCTGTCGATCTCGCGAGCGGTGGCGATCGCCGCGTCCAGGTCGGCCCAGTCGTTCACCTTGGTGATGCCGAAGGACGACCCGGCCCGCGAGGGCTTGACGAAGACCGGCAGCCCGAGCCGCTGCTTGTCCGCCTCGCTCAACGTCGTCCCGCTGCGCAGCACCGCGTACGGGCCGACCGGGATGCCCTCGGCGGCGCAGAGCTTCTTGGTGAACTCCTTGTCCATGGCGGCGGCCGAGGCGAACACCTTCGCCCCGACGTACGGGATGCCGGCCATCTCCAGCATGCCCTGGATGGTGCCATCCTCGCCGTAGGCGCCGTGCAGCACCGGGAACACCACGTCCACATCGGCCAGCGCCCGCGGCCCCTCGGCCGGATCGAGCACCAGCAGGCCGTTGCCGGTCGGGTCGGCCCGCAACACGATGTCCGTGCCCGACTCGGCGGTGATCTCCGGCAGGCGGCGGGCGGCGATCGCCAACTCGGCGGGATCACCGCTGGTCAGTACCCACTGACCGGCCCGGGTGATGCCCACCGGCACCACCTCGAACTCGTCCGGATCGAGCGCGCCGAGCACGCTGCCGGCGCTGACACAGGAGATGCCGTGTTCCGGGCTCCGGCCGCCGAAGACGATCGCCACGCGGGTCTTGCCTGGGGTGGTCACTGCGGTCACCTTTCCGGGACGCACTGCTGGCGCTCTCCCGGATGACCTTACTGTGCGTGGCGAGAACGGGTAGTCGATACCCTGCGAGAACGCGGGACTGCCGCATTCGGTCAACGGACCATATACGGCGCGTAACCGGACGGCTGTCCGCCGACCCGGTCAGCCCGCCAGTTCCCGCACGCCGAACGCGTGCCGCCGACCGATGGCGATCACCTTGACCCGCTGCCGGCCGGCCCGGACCATGCCCAGGGCCATGAACGCCCCGGCGATCCGGTCGGCCGCCTCCCGGCTGCTCGCGCCGACCACCTGGCGTCGACGTTCGGGCGCGGTCCGCTCGTTACGACCGTCACCCTCGAACGGGCGGACGTCAGTCAGCACGACCAGGAAGCGGGTCATCGCCGGCCGCCGAGGCGCTCGGCGAACACCCGCCGACAGTCTCCAAGCACGTCGATTCCCTTCCGGTTCCCGACAACTGGCGTGGCACGCGGCGGTCGGGTACGGGGGAATAACCCGACCGCCGCGCGCCCCATCCCCTCCGGTCGCTCACCACCACCGTCGCCACGACAACCGGCGGTGAGGACGCACTAACAGACTGACACCTCCATGGGCATGAATGCAACTCTCACCGACGTTCTCTCATGTACACAGTCCCAAATACGTGCGACCATCGATGCATGGCTCCGAAGACCGCACGCGCCCGCCGGCTGGGCATCGCCCTGCGCCACCACCGGGAAGCCGCCGGCCTCACCCTGGAGGCCGCGGCCGACGAGATCAACAGCACCCGCAGCACACTTTCCCGCTACGAGAACGCGCAGACCCTGGTCAGCCCGGCCACCGTACGCGCCCTGCTCACCCTCTACGGGGTCGGCGCGGACGAGGTCGCGGCGGCCGTCTCGCTGGCCAAGGACGCGCGCAAGCCCGGCTGGTGGGTCTCCTACTCGTACCTGCTCGACCGGCGCACCATCGACTTCATCGCGTTGGAGGCCGAGGCCACCGGCATCGCCAACTTCGAGCCGTCGGTGGTGCCAGGGCTGTTGCAAACCGCCGACTACATCCGCGGCGTGATGCGGGGTGGCCCGCACACCCTCAGCGACAACGAGGTCGAGGAGCGTGTGCACCTGCGCCTGGACCGGCAGCAGCGACTCACCGGAGAGGACCCGCCGATCTTCGACGCGATCCTCGACGAGGCCGCGCTGCTACGCCCGGTGGGCGACCGCTCGGCGATGCAGGGCCAGCTGAACCACCTGCTCAAGATGACCGAGCTGCCGAACATCACGGTCCAGGTGATCCCGCTGGTCGCCGGCTACCACCGGGGCACCCGCGGTTCGCTGCACATCCTCGAATTCGCCGACCCGGAGGACCCGATCATCGCCTCGGTGGAGACGGTCGCCGGGCAGATGGTCCTCGACCGGCCCGGCGATCTGCGTACCTGCACCAAGATCATGGAGCACCTGCGGACCGTCGCGCTCAGCCCGGCGGCCAGCCGCGACGAACTCGTCAAGATACTGAAGGGACGGTAATGGCATGACACCGACGATCAACCCGACGGTGGCCGTGGTCGGGTGGCGCAAGAGCAGCCACAGCGGCGACGAGGGAGCCTGCGTGGAGGTGGCGGTCGTCCCCGGGACGGTGGCCGTACGCGACTCCAAGGACCCGGACGGCCCGCTGCTGCTCTTCCCGCCGACGGCCTGGACCGCCTTCGCCCAGGCACCACCGACGCACTGAGCCGCCCCGCGGTGCGCGACCCCGCTGAACCGCACCCCAGTGCCGCTGACCGGGCCGGTAAGGGCACCGCCGGCCCGGTCAGCCCTCCGCCGGCCCGCGCGATCCGCGCGGGGCGGTGGGCAGCTGCCCCGCTGTCAGTCGCCGACCAGCGGTGGCGGGGTCGGCACGGCGCGTACCGTCTCCAACGCCGCGAGCGCGACCCCCCGCGCGCCGGCCATGTCGCGGTCCGGCACCAGCGCGAAGGTGGCCAGGGCGACCTGCTCCGCGCGGAGCACGGTGTGCTCGCGCACCTCCGCCAGGAACCAGTCGCGGAACTCCGGCGTCGTCTCCACCACCCCACCACCGATGAAGTACGCGTGCGGGTCGGTGAAGTTGGCCGCGATGGTGAACAACGCGCCGAGCGCCCTCGCCTGCTGCGAGAAGATCTCCCGGGCCAGTTCGTCGCCCCGCTCGCCGTAGCCGCGGACCAGCTTCGCCGCCCGCTGCGGCGCCTCGCCGACCAGCGGGTGTTCCGGAAAGCGGCTCAGCCAGTACGGCAGCAGGTTGCGCTCGATCGCGGTCAGCGAGGCGACGCTCTCCACGTCACCGGCGAAGCCGCAGGCGCAGATCGGCACCGGCTGCTGCGGCGCGAGCACCGTGCCGAGGGGAATCTGGACATGCCCCAGTTCGCCGGCCATGCCCGCCGCGCCGGAGATCACCCGGCCGCTCTCGACCACGCCGCCGCCCAGTCCGGTGCCGACGATCGCCGACACCGACGAGCGCCGCATCGCGTCGGCGCCGAAGTGGACGTGATGGGCGTAGAGCGCGGCGGCGTTGCCGTCGTTGTGGTAGATCACCGGCAACCCGAGCCGGCGCTCCAACCCACTGCGGATGTCGTAGCCACGCCAGGCCGGCTGCGAGAAGTTCGTCGAGCCCTTCGACGAGATCACCCCGGTGGCGCTGGCCGGGCCGGGCGTGTCCAGCCCCACCGCGCGGACCTGCTCGCGGGACACCCCGGTGCGGGCCAGCACGCCGTCGAAAGCGGCGACCATGGCCGCCACCGCGGCCTCCGGCCCGGCCTGCACCTCGCTGGGCGTCTCCACCAGCTCGTCGACCAGGAACCGCCCGTCGAGCGTGAGCACCGTGGCGTTGTTGCTCGTACCGCCGTTGTCGATCCCGACCACCACCGGCACCGTTGCGCTACCCACCCGAATTCCGCCTCCCGTCGTCACGACCTGACGTGAGGCTAGTTCTCGCCCCGTCGGCCCGCCACGCCCAGTCGGCCGATCAGTTGATCACCGGCCGGGTCAGGAGCCCGCCAGCCCGGCCGCGAGCCGGCCGGCCGGGAACCACCCGTGGCCGGCGGTGGACGACATTCATCGCCTCGCCGCGCGCCCCGGTCCGGCATGCCGGCCGCACCCCGGGCGACAGGCCGTCATGGCGGTGGCGTCGAGGGCGTCGTCCCGGACCACCGCCGGCACCAGTCCGGCGCCGGCCAGCACCGCCCGGAACCCGTCGACCTGAACCTCGCCGACCTCCACCACCAGGTGCCCGCCGGGGGCGAGCCAGCTCAGTGCCGCAGCGGCGACCCGACGCAGCACCGCCAACCCGTCCGGCCCCCCGTCGAGCGCCATCGGCGCCTCGTACCGCCGGGACTCCGCGGGCAGCAGGTCCAGCGCCGCCGTGGGCACGTACGGGGCGTTCGCCACCACCAGGTCCAGGCTGCCGCGCCAGGCCGCCGGCAACGGATCGAACAGGTCACCGGCGAAGACCGGCACAGCCAGGTCGGCCAGGTTCCGCCGCGCGCAGGCCGCCGCCGCCGGATCCACGTCCACCGCGGCCAGCAGTCGCGGGGCGGCGAGCCGACGCGCCAGCGCGCGGATGATCGCACCGGAGCCGCAGCACAGCTCCACCACCGCCGCCGCCGGCCCGGTCACCGCGGTGGCCGCCGAGACCAGCAGGGCGGTACGCGCCCGGGGCACGAACACCCCTGGCTCGACAGTGACCCGCTCGCCGCAGAACTCCGCCCAACCGAGCAGGTACTCCAGCGGCTCCCCGGTGACCCGCCGGTCGACCAGACCGACCAGCGCCTCCGGGCCGTCGGCGGCCTCGACGAGCAGACGGGTCTCGTCCTCGGCCCAGACACAGCCGGCGCGCCGCAATCGGGCGACCACCGCGTCCCGCTCGGCCGGGGAGAGCAGCACCATCAGGCAGCGGCGTCCAGCGCGGCGGTGACGTCGGCGACCAGGTCGACGGTGTCCTCCACGCCGCAGGAGAGCCGGACGAAGCCGGGAGCGGTGTCGTCACCCCACTGCGCCCGCCGGTCGGCCGTGGTGTGCAGGCCGCCGAAGGAGGTGGCCGCCGCGACCAGTCGGGCCGCGTCGAGGAACCGGGCGACCCGCTCGGCGCTGCCGAGGTCGAAGGAGAGCACGCCGGGCATCCGCCGCAGCTGCCGGGACGCCACCGGGTACGCCGGGTCGTCCGGCCGGCCCGGCCAGCGCAGCCCGGACACGTCGGCGCGTCCCGCCAGCAGCCGGGCGAGCGCCTCGGCGTTGGCCGTCTGCCGCCCGAGGCGCAGGTCGAGGGTGGCCAGCGAGCGGTGCGCCAGCCAGGCGTCGAACGCACCGGGCACCGCCCCGGTGGCGTTCCGCCAGGTGGTGATCGTCTCCAGCAGCTTCGCGGACCGGGTGGCGACATAGCCGAGCAGCAGGTCCGAGTGGCCGGTCAACGCCTTGGTGCCGGAGGCGACCACCAGGTCCGCGCCGAGATCCAGCGGACGCTGCCCGAGCGGGGTGGCGGTGGTGTTGTCCACCGCCAGCAGGGCACCGGCGGCGTGCACCCGCTCGGCCAGCGCGGGCAGATCGACCACGTCCAGCCCCGGGTTGGCCGGCGTCTCCACCAGCACCAGCCGCACCCCGTCGAACGAGGGGTACGGCCCGGCGGTCGGCGCGAGCAGCACCCGTACGCCATTGCCGGCCAGCGTGTCGGTGGCGAACGCGCGTACCGGAAAGTAGCCGTCGGCGGGAAGCACCACGGTGTCGCCGGCCCGCAGCGCCGCCAGCAGCAGACCGGTGATCGCCGCCTGCCCGGTGGCGAAGACCCGGCAGTCGCCACCCTCCAGCTCGCCTACCGCCGCCTCCAGCAGCCGGCGGGTCGGGTTGTCGGGGCGCCCGTACCCGTTCGGCGCCGCCGCCGGTCCCTGCGCCGGGTCGAGGTGGTACGGCGCGGCGAAGACCGGCCCGGGCAGGAACGGCGCACCGGGGATCGGCTCGGGCAGGCCGGCGTGCACGCACCGGGTGCCGTCGCCGTGGGAAGGGAACAGCCGGTCGTGCTCCTCCGGGGAGAGGAAGCGGTGCTCGTCCATGGCGGCGCTCACTCCGGCTTCGTGGTACGGCTCATCAGGGCGCGGACCGCACGGCGCGGGTCGACGCCCTCGTGGCAGACCAGCTCGACCTGCTCGGTGATCGGCATCTCCACCCCGTGCGCGCGAGCCAGGTCCCGGATGGCGAGTGCGCTCTTCACCCCTTCGGCGGTCTGCCGGGTGGCCACCCGCGCCTCCTCCAGGGTGGCGCCGCGACCCAGATGCTCGCCGAAGGTGCGGTTGCGGGCCGACGGGGACGAGCAGGAGGCGACCAGGTCACCCATGCCGGCGAGGCCGGCGAAGGTGAGCGGGTCCGCGCCGAGGGCCACCCCGAGCCGGGCGGTCTCGGCCAACCCGCGGGTGACCAGCATCGCCCGGGTGTTGTGGCCGAAGCCCATCGCGGTGGCGATGCCGTACGCCAGGGCGATCACGTTCTTCACCGCCCCGCCCAGCTCGCAGCCGATCACGTCGTCGTTGGTGTACGGGCGGAAGTACGGCGTGGTGATCGAGCGCTGCACCAGCGTGGCCCGGTCGGAGTCGGTGCAGGCGACCACGGTGGCGGCCGGCTGCTCGGCGGCGATCTCCGGTGCCAGGTTGGGGCCGGAGACCACCACCACCCGGTCCGCCGCCACCCGGGCGGTCTCGACGATCACCTCGCTCATCCGCTTGGTGGTGCCGAGTTCGATGCCCTTCATCAGGGAGACCAGGGTGGCTTCGGGGTGCAGGTGCCCGGCCCACTCGGCGAGGTTGCCGCGCAGCGTCTGCGACGGCACCGCCAGCACCACCATCTCGGCGCCCGAGATCGCCTCGGCGGCGTCGCCAGTGCCGGTGACCCGCTGCGGCAGCACCACCCCGGGCAGGTACTCCGGGTTGCGCCGCTCGGCGCGGATCACGTCGGCGATCGGCTGCCGCCGGGCCCAGAGCGTGACGTCCCGCCCGGCGTCGGCCAGGATCTTCGCGAACGCCGTCCCCCACGACCCCGCACCCAGCACCGCCACATGCCCGCTCATGACGACACTCCGCTACGCTCCGTGCCGCCCTGAGGCACCATCGCACTGCGCTGATGATTCGCTCGCTGACGCTCGCTCATGACGACACTCCGCTACGCTCCGTGCCGCCCTGAGGCACCATCGCACTGCATTGATGATTCGCTCGCTGACGCTCGCTCATGCTGCCGACTCCGGGTGCTGGCGGTCGGCGGTCGACCGGCCGCCGCGCTGCCACAGCGGCGGCGGTGTGCCGCCGCGGATCTCGGCGAGCATGTCCCGCAGCCGCAGCATGATCACGTCGGTCATCTCCTCGAGCACCTGCCGGCTGGGCGCGGCACCGGCCCAACGGCTCAGGTCGATCGGCGGCCCGGCCACCACCGTCACCGGGATCCGAGGCCGCAGGTTGAGCCGGGCGCGGCGCGGATCGAAGATCCGCTCCGGCCCCCACATCGCCACCGGGACGACCGGGGCACCGGTGGCGAGCGCCAGCCGGGCGGCGCCGGTCTTGCCCTTCATCGGCCACAGCTGCGGCTCACGGCTGGTGGTGCCCTCCGGGTAGACCACCACCGCGCCACCCGCGTCGAGCGCCTTCACCAGTGCGTCCAGCGACTTCACCGCGTCGATCGAGCCCCGCTCGACGGGGATCTGCTTGCACCAGTGCAGGATCGAGCCGATCACCGGGAGCCGGAAGAGGCTCGCCTTGCCGAGGAACTGCGGCCAGCGCCCGGCGTCGTAGATGAAATGGGCCGAAACCAGCGGGTCCGCGTGCGAGATGTGATTCGGCACGATGATCACCGGACCGTCCTGGCCCAGGTGCTCCATGCCCCGCCAGGTACGCCGGGTCCAGACGGTCATCACCGGCTTGACCAGCATCACGGCGAACCATTGCCAGAACCCCAGCCTGCGCCGACCCACCGTGCCTCCTCGTGCC
>NZ_POTY01000181.1 GCF_003236315.1 Micromonospora craterilacus | reverse complement strand
CCCGCACCACGGCCGGCGCACGCGGAGCACGGGGGGTTTGCCCAGCCGCTCTCCCCCGACCAGGAACGCATGTGGCTGTTCGACCAGATGCTGCCGGCGTCGCCGGGGTACGACGCGCCGACCGTGGTGCGGGTCCGCGGTCCCCTGTCGATCGCCGCCATGGACGTCGCCCTAGACCGGCTTGTCACCCGCCACGACAGCTTCCGGACCCGTTTCCCGCGTACCGGTGACGGCGTACCGGTGCAGGTCGTCGACGCCGCCCTGGCGGCCCGTCCGCGCTGGCGGTACCTCGACCTGGCCGGCCTGCCCGACCAGCGTCGGCTCACGGTCGCCGCCGACGTGGTGCGGCAGGCCGCCGCCCGACCGTTCGACCTCGACCGCGGTCCACTCTGGTACGCGGCGGTGATCCGCCTCGGCGTCGACGACCACGTGCTGCTGCTCGGCATGCACCATCTGGTGGCCGACCTGTGGTCCCTCAACATCGTGATCGACGAACTCTCCGCGGCTTACCGCGCCGCGTCACACGGCGGTGCGCTGCCGGCACCCGTACCCCCCGCCCAGCCGGCCGGCCTGGCGCTACGGCAGCGCGACCGCCTCACCCCCGCTCGACTCGACCGGCTGCGCCGGTGGTGGGCGGACCACCTGACCGGAGTGCGCCCCGTCGCGCTGCCCACCGATCGGCCCCGGCCACCGCTGCCGAATCTCACCACGTACTGCCACGAGGGTCAGCTGCCGCCGGACCTGGCCGACGCCCTACGCCGGATCGGCCACCAGCACCGGGTGACGTTGTACGCCACCCTGCTTGCCGCGTTAAACACGTTGGTGGCCGGGTGGAGCGGGCAGGGCGACCTGCTCACCGTGTCGGTGACCGCGGGCCGGCACGGCCGGGCCGCGGAGGGCACCGTCGGGCTGCTGACCGGCTGCCTCGTGGTCCGCGTCGACACCACGAAGGCCGCGACGTTCGCCGCGCTGCTGCCCGTGGTTCAGGAGGCGGTGGTCGATGCGCTGGACCACGCGGCGCTGCCCTTCGCGGACCTCGTCGCACACGTCGACCCCGGCCGTGACCTGGAGCCCAGCCCGCTGAGGCAGCTCGGTTTCTCGCTGCACAACACGCCGTCGGCCAGCGCCGAGTTCCCCGGCGCGACCATCGGGGCGCTGCCACCCCGGCAGGACGCGTGGCCCCGTGGGGTCTCCGAGGCCGACCTGTGGTGGGAGGTGTTCGACCACGGCACCGGCCCGCTGGCCTACCGACTGCAGGCCGACGACCGTCTCTTCCGGCCGGACGGCCCGCGACGGGTCATGTCCGCGCTCCGCCAGCTGCTGCACACCGTCGGCCGTCACCCGGAGACGCCACTGTCCCGGCTGGCGCCGGTGGCGCTGCCCCGCCCGGCCCCGGCCGGATCAGGTCAGGTGCCGCCGATGCCGGCGGCCGCCACGGACCACCCGCTGGTCGAACCGGCGCCGGCACACCTGCGCCACGCCGTGGCACTGCTGGTCACCGAGGTGCTCGGAATCGCACCGACCTCCGACGAGGACAACTTCTTCCGGCTCGGCGGCACCTCGATGGACGCCGTGCGGCTGGCCGCCCGGCTGGCCGCGGACCTAGGTGCCGAGGTCTCGCTCTACGAGCTGATGACCACCCGGACCGTGGCCGGGATGGCTGCGGCGGTGCACCGGGCGCAGCGCGATTCCGTCACGCGCTCATCCCGAACGTCGTGGTCATGAGCAGCACACCGGTGACGATCTGCACCACCCGTTCGTAGCCGACCCGGCGGGCCGGGGGTAGTTCGGCGAGTCGCGCGACCAGGGCCCGCACCCGCTCCGGCGCGAAGAACGGGAGCGTCTCGACGGTGTCCTCGGCCACGATCTGTCGCAGTCGGCGCAGCGTCGCATCGTCGGTGACCGCGGGCGGTGCCTGGAAGCCGCGTTTGGTGCCGGCGGCCAACTCCGGGGCGAGCAGGTCACCCATCGCGTCCCGCAGCAACGGCTTGCTGCCACCGCCCTCGGCATACCAGGGCAGTGGAGTCCATTTGACGACGGCGAGCAGCTGGTGATCGAGGAACGGCAGCCGCACCTCGAGCGCGTGCGCCATGTCCAGGCGTTCCGCCGCGAGCAGGTAGTTGCACAGCCAGGTCTTGGCGAACAGGTAGCTGGACTGGTGGAACGCGGATCGGCCGCGCAGCTGGTCGTGGGCCGCGTCGATCAGGTCACCGCAGGGTCGGACCGTGGCGAACTGCGCGGCGAACCCGGGCCGCAGCAGGGGTCGGACCGCGGCGCCGACCGAGAGGTAGCGGTCGAGGATCCAGGCCGGCAGGAATCCCAACCGGTCGACGATGCCGGTCAGATGTTCGGCGCCGGCGGCGGTAAGCCGGTCCCGGGCGGCGGCGAACCCGGCACCGCCGCCGAGGGTACGGGCCAGGTCGACGCGGGACTGTGGGTAGCCGGCGAACATCTCGTCGCCGCCCTCGCCGGCGAGGACCACCCGGTAGCCGTGCGCGCGGATCAGTTCTGCCTGGCGGAGCCGGGCGATGCCGTGGGAGTTCTCCTGGATCATCTCGCCGTGTGCCACCACGGCCTCGACGTGACCGGCGAACTCGCTGCCGCTGATCGGGATCTCGGTGTGCACGGCGCCGGCCCGGATGGCCGACCGTCGCGCCTGCTCACCCTCGTCGAACGCGTCGCCGTCGAAGCGGACGGTGAACGTCGCGGGTGGTCGGCTGCGGGCAGCCACCGCGACGATGGTCCCGGAGTCCATCCCGCCGCTCAGGTGATATGCGACCGGTACGTCGGCACACATCCGGACCTGCACCGCGTCCATCACGGCTTCCCGTAGCGCCGCCAGGTGCCGACCCCGGTCGCCGCCGGACGGAAGTTCCGTCACCGCGGGCAGGTCCAGGTCCCAGTAGCTGCCCAGCCGCACGTCGCGCCCGTCCGTGCGCAGCCAGCACCCGGGCGGCACCTGGCGGATGTCCGCGAACAGGGTGCGGTCGGCCGGCTGGCACACCACGAGGTGCTCGGCCAGCGCGGCCGAGTCCCAGCGGGCCGGTACGCCGAGCGCCAGCAGCGCCTTGATCTCGGAGGCCAGATAGATCCGGCCGGCGTGCCGGGTGTAGTAGAGCGGCTTGATGCCGAAGCGGTCACGGGCGGCGAACAGTTCCCCTCGTGGTTGGTCCCAGATGGCGAAGGCGAACTCGCCCCGCAGCAGCGGCAGGGCCGCGGCGCCGCGTTCGGCGTACAGGTGCAGGGCGATTTCGCTGTCGCTGCGGCTGGCCAGTAGGTGGCCGCGTCGGCGCAGGTCGCGGCGGATCGCCTGGTATCCGTAGAATTCGCCGTTGGCCACCAGGTGGTACGCGCCGTCGGCGGTGTGCATCGGCTGCCGGCCGCCGTCGAGGTCGATGACGGCCAGTCGGGTGTGACCGAGCAGGGCCCGGCCGTCCGGTGACCGCCAGGTTCCGCTGCCGTCCGGTCCGCGGTGGGTCAACGTTCGGACGGCGGGGTCGATCCCGTCGGGCGGTAGGTGGCCGGTGGCCGCGACGGCCGCGACGATGCCGCACACGGCGGCTTATCCCGGTTCCGGGGCCGGCCGCCAGTGGACCTGGTCGCCGTCGAGTTCGGCGCCGGCGAGGCCAGCGGAGGTCAGGTACCGGTCGGCGAGGTCGGCCATCGCCGGTTCGGGGGTGAGCAGAACGTCGCCGTCGCGGAGGCTGACCTGGGCGATGCCCCGTTGGCGCAGGAACGCCAGGATGCGCTCCTCCGGGCTCGGCCGGTTGGCCAGGAGGCGCTCGCGGTGGCGTGGGTCGAGGTCGGGATGGGCAATGTCGAGGATGAGCACCACTCGGTCCTCGGTGCCCTCGTGACCGACCTCGTGCTCGAAGGAGTCGTCGAAGATCAAGCAGCGTCCCTCCTGCCAGGTTAGCGTCTGGTCGGCCACCCGGATCCAGGCGCCGGACGGCACCGTGATGGGCAGGTGGATGCGCAGGACGGCATTGGTCGAGCCACAGTGCGGCATGATGCGGGTTCCGGGGGTGAGCCGGGAGACCAGGATGACGCCGGGGCTGAACGTGGTGACCTCGGGGATCTCGGCCAGGATCGCCCGGGTGACGGGCAGGTGGCGGCACGTCTCCTCCTGCCAGCGGCCGTCCCGGAACAGGTATGCCTGCCGCCACGAGCCGGCCTGCAGCAACCAGTCGTCCTCGACGGTGGGCTGCACCGGGTTGCCAGGGGCGGCAAGGACGCCGCGTACCTCGGCCTGGATCTCGGGGAACCGTTGTTCGAGGTGGTCGACGAACCAGAAGCGGGACGGGTCGGGCAGCGGATCGGCGGTGAGATCCGCGAGATGGTCACGGTCGCGCTGCAGCGGGTGCGTCCACACGCCCTGGGCGACCGCGAGTCGGGCACACGCGCGGGCGTGTTCGGTGTGGCCGGCGGCATGCCAGGTGTCGATCAGGCTGCTGTAGTTCGTGCGGGCGACCTGGGTGAGGTACCGCTCCGAGCCCGAGTCCCGACCGTTCATCCGTCACGCCTTATCGTCGGCGCGGTGCCAGATCACGTCGTCGCCGCGCAGTTCGACGCCGTCGATCCCGGTGGCCCGCATGTACCGCTGGATCATGTCCCGCAGGCCCGGCTCCGGCTGCAGCACGATGTGATCGCCGTTCTTGGCCACGCCGGTGAATCCGCCGTCGCGCAGAAAGGCGATGATCTGCTCCTCGGTGGTGAGCCGACGCTGGAGCAGGCGGGCCCGATGGTCGCCGCCGAGGTCCGGGTGCAGCGTGTCCAGAATGAGCACGACCCGGTCCTGTGTGCCGTCGTGGCCGACCTCGTGTTCGAAGGAGTCGTCGAAGACGAGGCATCTGCCTTCCTGCCAGACGGTGGTGTGATCGGCCACCCGCAGCCACACCCCGGGCGGGATCCGGATCGGTAGGTGCACCCGCAGCAGGGCGTTGGTCGGACCGCAGTGCGGCATGATGTGGGTTCCCGGCTCGACCCGGGACACCGTGATGACGCCCGGGTTGAACGTGGTGACCTCGGGGATCTGCGCCAGGATCGCGCGGATGGCCGGGAAGTGCCGGCAGACGTCCTCCTGCCACTGGCCGTCGCGGAACAGATGCGCCTGCTTCCATTCGCCGCGTCGGATCAGCGCGTTGTCGTCGGTGGTCGGTCGTACCGGGTCGGCCGGCCGGTCGAGGACCTGCTCGATCTCCGCGCGGATCTGCGGGTAGTGCTCCTCGAGATACCCGACGAACCAGAAGTCGTCCGGATCGTGCAGCGGCGTGGCGCGCAGGCCGGGTACGTGCTCGCGGGCCCGCTGCAGCGGGTGCTCCCAGACTCCCTGCTCGACCGCGAGGTCGGCGCAGGCCCGCGCCTCCTCGGGCCGACCGCCGTAGTGCCAGGCGTCGATGAGGTTGCCGTAGTAGCGGCGCGCGGTCTGGAGAATGTACTGCCGGGTGCCGGTGTCGTCGGTCCGCGCCGGGGCCGGGCGGTGCGCGGGCGGGGGTTCGACGGGTTGGATCGTTTCGGCCATCGGTGGTCCTTCGGACGGCTGGCCGCCTGGTATCCGGGCGGGATCGGCGGTCATGGCTCGACGGAGCAGCTCGGCGGCGCGAGCCCGCTCGGGGGCGGTGCGGATGAACAGCGCCTGATCCGCCAGCGACTTCTCCCGGGTCATCCGGTGCCGCTGGTAGGTGGCGTCGAACGGCGCCTTGTAGTCCTGATAGTGCAGGTGGTCGACGAAGATCCCGGGTATCGGGTACAGCCGGTCGATCCGGCGGGCGAGATCGAAGATCCACCGTTCGGCCTGCCACTGCTGGAAGAGTTCGGGTGCGTAGTAGCCGAGCGTCGCGTACCAGTCGCGGCTGACGATCGGGAAGTCGCAGCCGCCGTCCGGGTACTGTCCGGCGTCGAAGTAGAGGCAGGCCACCCGGTCCGGGTGATCCTGAGCAACCTGCGCCACACGCCGGTCCAGGGCCACGTCCCAGCCGTGGTCGACGTATAGCTGGTCGTCGTTGGCCATCGCGAGATAGCCGCCGGTGGCCAGTTCGGCGAGCGTGTTCCACGCGGGTGGTACGCCGACCGGCGGACCGACGTGCAGCACGACCCGGGCGAACCGTCGAAGCCGGCGGCTCGCCGCCAGCCGGCGGTAGGCGGCAAGCCGCGGGTCGTCGGAGTCGACGTAGCAGAGGATCTCGATCCGGCTCGGGTCGACGGCGGTGCGGGCCATGCTGGTCAGCAGGCGGTACAGGCCGGCCGGGCGATCGCGGGTCGGGCAGAGCACCGAGATCTGTTGCGCCGGCACGGCGGGACCGGTGCGGGCGCTGGCGGCGATCCGGGAGATCATCTGCCGTGGTCGCAGGTAGAGCGCCTGGCGGCCGGCGTGGCGGATCCGGATGGTGGCGTTGAGGGTCGGCACGACCCAGGTGCCGCGTCCACCCGCGTCGCGTAGCGTCGCCGTGGCGAGGTCCTGCAGTTTCGCGGTGCGGTAGCGGGCGAGGTGGCCGAGTAGGAGCCAGCCCAACGCCCGCATCGGGCTCGGACCGTCGGTGGCCGGCATGGGTGTGCCGCTCATTGCGTTGATCCGGTGATCTGCTGGCGGCGGGCGGTCGCGGGCCCGGATGGTCGTAGCGCCTTTGCCACGGACTCGGCGAGGTCGGCCACGGTCAGCTCGTTCGGGGCGGTCGCCGCGGCGATGCGCCGCAGCGCGGCGGCGAGGCCGTCACCCGTCGCCCGGCCGAGCGGGGCGGCGGCCCGGGTGGAGCGGATCCGGATTCGGAGCCGCTCACCGGGTTGGGCTTCGCAGACCAACGGATACCCCTCCCGCACCTCGTTGGTCAGGTCGGTGACGAGCAGCCGGCGGCTGGCCGTGCCGTCGGTCACCGAGGTCGGGAAGTTCTCGACGACGACCAGGGTGTCGAAGGACGGGCCGGTGCCGGGAAGGCAGCGGTCGACCTCGGTCAGCGGCGTGCGCTCCCAGTGGGTGAGTTCGTTCTGGTGCCGGTGCACCCGCCGCAGCCAGTCGGGCAGGGCCGCCCCGGGATCCAGCCGTACCCGCAACGGCAGCGTGTTGATGAACATACCGACGGCCAGGACGGGATCGGGTCGGATCGTGGTACGCCCGGACACGGTCACACCGAAGGCCACGTCGCGGGTTCCGGTGAGCCCGGACAGCGCGACGGCCCAGCCGGCGTAGAGGATCGTCGGGACGGTGACGCCGGCCTGGCGGGCCACGACGGCGAGCCCTCGCTCCTCGGCGGAGGTCAGGGCCAGTTCGGTGGTGTCGTAGCCGTCGCCCGGCGGTCCGTTCTCGGACGGGTCGCCGACCTCGCCGATGGCAGGAACCCGGGTCGGCACGAACCCGGCGAGCCGCTGCCGCCAGTAGGCGGCGGGCTCCGGGTTGTCCTCGTCCGCCGGGGTCAGCCGCGTCTGCGGCGTCGAGGGGATCGCCCGCTCCGGCTCGTCGTAGGTGTCCAGGAACTCGCGGAGCACCACCTGCTGGGACCACCCGTCGAGGAGCAGATGGTGGTGGGTGAAGACGAACCGGGCTGTGGTGTCGGTGAGCCACAGCAAGGCGAGCCGCAGCAGCGGCGGACGGGCGAGGTCGAACGGGCGGGCGCGGTCCTCGGTCAGGTACCGACGCACGGTGCGATCCTGCTCGTCGGACGTGAGCCGTCGCAGGTCGTGTACCTCCAGCGGCACCGGCACCCGGTCAGCCTGGGACTGGTACGCGAGGCCATTGGACACCTGCGGGTGTCGGCGTAACGCGGGGTGGCGGTCGACGATCGACTGCCACGCGGCCTCGAACGCCGGCGGGTCGATCTGGCCCGCTAGGTGGGCCGTCGCCTGTACCAGGTACGCGGTCCCGGTGGGGTCGGCCAGGCTGTGGTAGAGCATGCCCAACTGCATGGCGGTGAGCGGGAGCGGTGCCGGCATCGCGCCGGTGCGGGACGCCGACGGCGGCGAGTCGGCTACCGGTTCGTGATCCGTCTGGATCGGGTCGTCGGCCAGCGCCCCGGCGATCGCGTCGACCGTCCGGAGGGTGAGCAGGTCATGTGTGGTGAGCTCGAGCCCAGCGGCGCCGGCCTTCGCGACCAGCACGATCGCCGTGATCGAGTCGCCGCCCAACGCGAAGTAGTCGTCCCGGGTGCCGACGTCTGGCTGTCCCAGTACCTCGGCGAAGATGCCGAGCAGGGTGCGCTCGGTGTCGGTGCGAGGCCGGCCGTGACCGTCGGCGGTCCTCTCCCCCGCCAACAGCTCGGTTCGTGCCGTGCCGGGGGGCGGCAGCGCCGCATGGTCGATCTTCCCGCGTACGGTCAGCGGGAGCAGGGGCAACTGGATCAGGTGGTCGGGGACCGCGTATCCGGGCAGCCGCTCGGCGAGCCATGGCCGCAGGTGCGCCTCGGCGGGCGCCGCGCCCTCGGCGGCGGGCTCGGCCACCCAGTAGGCGACGAGCTGCCCACGGTCGTTCTCCCGATGCAGGATCACCGCCGCCTGATGCACGCCCGGCGCCGCCTCAAGAATCGCCTCGACCTCGGCGGGTTCCAGCCGATGACCACGGATCTTCAGTTGCCGGTCGGACCGGCCGAGGTAGTGCAACAGCCCATCACCGTCCCGCCAGGCGCGGTCGCCAGTCCGGTAGACCCGGTCGCCCGAGCCGAACGGGTCGGGTCGGAACCTGTCGGCCGTGCGAGCCGCGTCGTCGAGGTAGCCGCGGGCGACACCGATGCCGGCCACGCCGATCTCCGCAGCCACCCCGTCCGGTACCGGGAGCCCGTCGTCGAGGAGATGGACCCGGGCACCGGCGACCGGTCCGCCGATCGGTACGGGGTCCCGCTCGTCCCCGGCACCGGTGCGGTAGACGCAGCAACCCACGGTCGTCTCGGTCGGACCGTACTCGTTGATCACATCGCCGGGGTCGAGCAGCGTCCGCCACGGTCGCAGGTGGTGCCGCCGCAGCGCCTCGCCTCCGACGACGGCGAGTTGGGTGGCCGGCGTCTGGCCGGTCAGCCGCAGGTGCTCGCCGACCGCGGCGAAATGGGCGGGCGTGATCTTCAGTGGACCGTCAGCCTCCCCGACGATCGTCGTGGCGACCGCGGCGGGGTCGGCGTCGTCGGGCAGGAGCACCACCGTTCCCCCGGCGGCCAGCGGCGCGAACAGGCTGGTGACGCCGAGGTCGAACTCGACCGGTGAGTGCGCCACAGTACGGCTTCCGATACCGGCGCCGTACTCGTGGGCACACCAGCTCAGGTAGTTGGCGAGGGCGCGGTGCGGCACCGCGACCAGGTTCGGCCGGCCGGTGGACCCTGAGGTGGGCAGGACGTACGCCAGGGACTCGGCGTGGATCGGCACCGCGCCCGAGTTCGACGCCGGCTCCCCCGGCGGCCCTGTCGGGGACACGATCCGCATCCGCAGCGTCCAGGCGAGTTCGTCCCCGCGGGTGACGTATGCCGTCGCCCCGGTGGCGTCGACCAGATCGCGGCGGCGTTGCCCGGTCGTGCCCGGCGGAACGGGCAGGTACGCGGCGCCCGCGAACCAGACCCCCAGAATGGTGATCAGAAGCTCAGGGTCGCGCCGCCCGTCGACGGCGACGACGGTGTCGGGTCGGACCCCGGCGGCCAGCAGGCGTGCGGCCAGCGCCTCGGCGGCACCGACCAGCGTCCGGTAGGTCAGGTGCCGGTCGCCGCAACTGACCGCGACCGCGTGCGGGGTCCGGGCCGCCTGGGCGCGGATCATCGCGGGCGCCGGGACCGGCACGCCGACCGCCGGTCCGGTCGCGGCGGCCAGTTGCCGGTGGAGCGCCTCGGGCGGTAGCAGCGGGTCGGCGAGGCTCGACCGGTCCGGGTCGGTGGCGATGGCGCGGACCGCTGCCGCGCTGTACGCCGCGATCTCCTCGGCCAACCACGACCCGACCCTGGTCGGGTCGTAGTCCAGCAGCAGCCGGAGCACGCGGCCGGCGGGATCGAGGTGGTAATGGGCGGTCACCGGGACGTAGGTGCGGTCGGGTGCGTCTCCACCCGCCAGCGTCACCCCGTCCAACGCCGTGACGTCCCGGTACAGGTGAAAGTGGGTGTAGACGAACAACGTGTCGAACAGGCCGGCGGCACCGTGGTCGCGGTCGAGGCGGGCGAACGGATAGCGCCGGTGTGGCTGGATCCGGGCCTCCGCCGCGGCGGCGGCCCGGGCCAGCGCGCGCCAGCTCCCGGTGACCGGGACCCGCAGGGGGACGATGTTGTTGAACACACCGACCACGCGGTCACCGTCCGGTGTCTCCGGTCGCCCGTTGACCTCCAGGCCCGTCAGCACGGTCGGTTCCGCGGTGAGCAGCCGGACCACCCGCAGGTGAGCGGCGAGCAGCACGCTCTTGAGGGACACGCCCAGCTCCCGGGCGAGCCGCCGCAGGCGCTGGGTGATCTCCGGGTCGACCGGCACGATGATCCGCCGGGTGAGTCCGTCGGCCGGGCGGTCGGCGGGCGGCTCGCGGTACGGAAGCCGTCCGGGTCGCACCCCGTCGAGTTCCGCCGCCCAGAACGCACGCTGTTCCGGTGCCGTCAGGGCCGCCCGTTCCTCGTGAACGAACCGGCGGTAGCTGACGACCGGATCGCTCAGGCGCGAGGGGCGGCCAGCCCGGATGCCGACGTAGTCGGTGAGGATCTCGGTGAGGACCGTCGCGGTGCACCAGCCGTCCAGGGCGAAGCTGCTCAGCGACAGCTGGAACTTCTGGTCGTCGAGGCGGTGCACGGTGACCCGGCACAGTGGCCCGATCCGCACGTCGATGGGGTCGCGGCGTTCGGCGCGCAGCCAGTGCGCCAGTCGCCGGTTCTGTTCCGCGCCGGTCTCGGCCCGCCAGTCGACGACCCGAAGCGGCGGGTCCATCCGGGCGTGCACCACCTGCATCGGCTCGGGGCCGTTGGTCAGGTCGATCGTCGAGCGCAGGTAGGGGTGTCGGTCGAGGCACGCGGTGACGGCGGCGCGCAGCGCCGACCGGTCGAACGGTGCCTGGATCGACAGGCTGGTGACGTACACCTCGTGCCCGCCCCCGCCCATCTGGTGGAACAGCACGGCGCGCTGGGCGTACGACAGCGGGTAGGCGTCGACGGCCCCGTCGGGCAGCACCGCGCGAAGCGTGGCAGGACAGAGCGCGAACGGCAGATCGGCGGCGGGGCCCGGGTCCGGCTCCCGGAGGCCGGTCCGCTCCGCGGACGCCGCGAGTTCGCGTACGGTCGTGCCGGCGACCAGCTCCGCCACCGAGGTGGCGATACCCGCCCGGTCGAGGGCGGCGACCAGGCGGACCGCGGTGAGCGAGTCGCCGCCGAGGGAGTAGAAACCGTCGTCAGTGCCGACGTGCGGGAGTTCTGCACCAGCCTCGGGGCCGTGGCCCGCCAACACGCGCGCCCAGATGCCGGCGATCCGCCGTTCGAGCGGACCTGACCCCTCGGCGGGCAGCGGCGGCACCGTCGCGGGTGCCGGGGCTGGTCTCGACAGCTGTCCGCGGTTCAGTTTGCCGCTGCTGGTCAGCGGCAAGGCGGGCAGTGCCACGAGCCGGGTGGGCAGCCAGCCGGGAGGTAGTCGCCGGCGTAGTTCCTCCCGGGCGCGGTCCAGTTGAGCCGGCGTCAGCTCCTGGTCGGGCGGCGAATCGGCGAGCACGACGTAGCCGTACAGGAGTGGGCCGCTGCCGTCGTCGTGGACGTGGCTGGCCGCGTCGCGGACTCCGGTGATGGCGCGCAGGGCGGCGTCGATCTCGGCCAGCTCGATCCGGACGCCACCGATCTTCACCTGATCGTCGTCGCGTCCCAGATAGTCCAGCGCGCCGTCGGCCCGGCGGCGGGCGCGGTCCCCGGTGCGGTACCAGCGACCGCCGGGCTCCGGCGCGAACGGGTCCGGGCGGAAGGCGTCGGCGGTGCGCCCGGGCTGTCCCAGGTAGCCGCGGGCCACGCCGGTGCCGGCGAGGGCGAGTTCGCCGGCAACTCCCCGCGCCGCCGGCCGGAGGGCGCGGTCGACGACCAGGGCGCGGGTGTTCGCGATCGGCTTGCCGATCGGAACCGGTCCCGGCTCGCCGGGACGGCAGGCCCACCAGGTGGCGTCGATCGACACCTCGGTCGGTCCGTAGAGATTGCTGAGCTGCGTGGTCAACCGCCGCTGGGCGCGGTCGCGTAGCTCGGCGGGCAGGACCTCCCCGCTGCACACGAGGTGACGCAGCGCCGGCAACGGGCTGTCCAATGCCGTCAGCACCGGGTTGAGCAGGGAGGGCACGAAGTGCGCGATGGTGATCTCCTCGCGCCGGAGCAGCCGGGTGAGCTGGCCCGGTTCCCGGTGGGCGCCGGGTGGGGCGAGGACCAGGGTGGCTCCGGTGAGCAGCGGCCACCACAGCTCCCAGAGGGAGACGTCGAAGCTGGTGGGGGTCTTGTGCACGACCCGGTCCGCGGGCCCGAGCGGGAAGGTGTCCTGCATCCACAACAGCCGGTTCAACAGGCCGTGGTGGGGCACGACCACGCCTTTCGGTCGGCCGGTGGAGCCGGAGGTGTAGATGACGTAGGCGGCCTGTCGGGGGTGTGCGGCGGCCGGCGGACGGCGCGTTCCGGCACTCAGGCTGCCCGGCTGCGTTCGACCGCCGGGTGGCCGCAGAGCCGGTCGGGTGGTATCGGCGTCGATGACGGTGGCCACGGTGTCGGGGGTCGCGGCACGTGCCCGCCGATCGGTGATGACGACCCTGATGCCGGCGTCGGCGACGAGCCAGCCGAGCCGGTCTGGCGGGTCCCGTGGGTCGAGCGGGACGTAGGCGGCGCCGGCCCGCAGCACCGCGAGCAGGGCGGCCGGCAGTGCGGGCGACCGGTCCAGCAGCACGCCCACCGGCTCCTCAGGCCGGGTTCCGGCCGCGTGCAGGTGTCCCGCCAGCCGCTGCGCCCACCGGCGCAGGTATCCGACGCTGAGGTGGGTGGTGGTGTCGGCGGCTGCGGACGTGGCGTCGGTGGGCAGGGTGACGGCGACCGCGTCCGGCCGGTCGCGCATCGCCTGCTCGACCAGTTCGGGCAGCCCGGCGTCGGCCGGTAGCCGGCGCCCGGGACCGGTACCGGCAGCCAGCTCGGCGGACTCGTCGGCCGGCGTCGGGTACGGGATCTGGCCCAGTGGCAGGTGCGCGGCGGTGGTGAGGTGCCGCAGCAGGTCGATCAGCCGTTCGCCGACGCCGGCGATGGTGTCGGGCGTGAACAGGGTGTCGTCGTACTCGATGGTGCCGGCCAGACCGCCCGCCAGCTCGGCGATGTTGAGCGTCAGGTCGACGTGGGTCCACGGCTGCGGCACCGGTTCGACGGTGAACCGCAGTGCCCCGCCGGTGCCGCCGTTCAGCGTCGTGAGCTCTCCGCCGACGTTGAGCGCCAGGGCGCGCAGCCCTTCGTCGCGGTCGCCGTGCTCCTGCTGGTAGACGATCAGGGCCTGGACGAGGGGCGCCCGGCTGGTGTCGCGGGGCGGGTCGAGCCGGCGGACGATCTCCGCGAACGGGTAGGCCGCGTGGTGGAGGTCGGCCCGCAGGTTGTGCCCGAGGGTGTCGAGCAGGTCCGTGAACGGCAGCCGGTCGTCGATAACGGCCCGTACCGGGACGAGGTTGACCAGGCAGCCGACGGTCTGCGTGGTGCTCGGGTGGCCGCGGCCGGCGGCGAGCGTGCCGACCACCACGTCGCGCTGCCCCGCTTGGCGGGCCAGGGTCACCTGGTACGCCGCGAGCAACACGGTGAACAGCGTGCAGCGCTGGTGCGCGGCGAGGGCCCGCAGCTGCCCGGTGAGCGCCGGGTCGACGTGCAACCGGTGGATCGCGCCACGGAACGCGCGTCGGGCCGGGCGGGCCCGATCGGTGGGCAGGGCGAGGGTGGTCGGTGCTCCCGCGAGCCGGTCCGACCAGTACGCCCACAGGTGCTGGGCTCGTTCGGAGGCCAGCAGTACCGCTTCCCGGCGGGCCAGGTCGGCGGGGGTGACCGCCTCGGCTGGCGGCGCTGCCTGTCCGCCTCCGGATTCGGCCCGGTAGCGTGCCGTCAGGTCCCGGATGATCACGATCAGGGACCAGAAGTCGACGGCGACGTGGTGGGCCGCGAGCAGGAGCACGTGGTCGTCCGCGCCACATACCAGGAGCGTCAGGCGGATGGGTGGACCGACGCCGGGAGGCAGTGGACGGTTCGCTTCGCCGGTCAGGATGGTTCGCGGATCGCTACCGGCGAGGTCGAGGACGGTCAGGTCCGCGCTCGTGCCGGGGTGTGGTGGCACCGTGCTGCCCGCCGGGCCGTACCGGCTGTGCAGTGCCGGGTGCTGGGCGATGACCGCGGCGGCGGCGCGGCGCAGCGCGGCGGTGTCGAGCGGTCCGCGGATCCGCAGCGCCCGGGTCAGCACGTAGGCCGGCCCCGGGGGTGCGAGTTCCTGCTCGAAGAGGATGGCTTGTTGCATGGCGGACAGGGGCGTCGGGGTCGTGCCATCGGCGACCGCGGCGAGGTCCGGGGTGGTCCGCGGGGCGCGGCCCGCCATCGGGCCGTCGAGCAGTCGGACGGCCAGCTGGCGGGGGGTGGCGCCGGTGAGCAGGTCCCAGGGGGAAAGCTCCACCTGGTAGCGGAAGCTCAGCTGATGCTGCAGCTCGATGGCGGCGACCGAGTCGAGGCCGGCGGCGGCCAGTGGGGTGTCCACCGGGATGGGA
>NZ_POTY01000180.1 GCF_003236315.1 Micromonospora craterilacus | reverse complement strand
AACCCGCCCACCCCACTCTCGGCAGCCAACATCACCGCCGTCGAGGGTGAGCCCCTACCGCCTGGTCCGCGTGGACGCCGCCCGGCGTGTCACCGACCCGGTGAACGTTCATGGACAGCCCACTAGCTTGCCGATGCGCGTCGCTGCCCTCGCGGTAGAAGAGGTATCCCGCGTGGTGCAGCACGTCCCCGTCGAAGGTGCCGTCCGCGCTGAATCCGGTGTCGTCGACGTACTCGATCCGGGTCCCGACGACCTGGTAGGAACCCGTGTAGGCGCTCTCCCGCTCGCCACGGGCCTCGTCGTACCGGCCGTTCGCCAGCAGCATCTGCCGGATGTGGCCGTCGGCCGTCACCCACATCCCGACGTACGGGTGCGGCGACACGTCACCGGCCCCCGCCGGTGCCGTCGCAGTCGGTGCGGCAGTCGCCGAAGGCGTGGACGCCGGACCGCCGTGCGGCGCCGCGCCGTCGGAAGCGGCACCACCGCTGCCTGCCTCGGCGGAACAACCCGCGAGCAACAGCACGCCGCACGCCGCGCTGAACAGAGCCCCTGGTCTCGAATTCGCCATGTCGACCACGGTAGGTATCCCGTCCGCCGACAGCCTGGTCCCAGTACTCCCAGGAAGAGGCCACCCTGCGTGCTCACCGCACACCCTGGCGTCAGGACGATCACCCACAGCCCGGCGCGTGCGACTGGCGCCCGCCAGGTCTCCTCGATTCAGAGACAGACACTGACGTCGCTACAGAGTACGGAGAAAGCATCCGCTTCTCAGGTCGTGCGTCAAGCACCGCCGAGGTCGCCACCGAACGTGATGCCCGATCGGCGGCATGACCGCGTGCCCGATCCTGCGCCGGCCCGGTGAGGTGCTGGGCGGATCGGCGTCGGCTGCCCGACCGGGGACGACGATGCGCAAACGCAGCCGGAGGCCCGATCGTGGTCACCGTTCGCAGTGGACTTCTTCGCGTACCCGCTCAGATCGGTCAACGGCGCACCCGATAGCGCAGGTGAAGCACCCGGTTGCCCTGAATCACCACGTCAGGATCCGCCAACAGGTGCTGCGCGTGGACCGACCCGAAGTAGCGCTTGCCGGAACCGAACACGACGGGCACGACGTCCATGCGCACCTCGTCGACCAGGCCCGCGGCAAGCACCTGGCCACCGACGTCGCCAGCAGCGACCTCGACGATGCGGTCACCCGCAAGCTCCTGCGCCTTGGCCACGGCTGCCTCGACGCCGTCGACGAAGTGAAACGGCGCCTCGGTGTCCCAGCCCTCGGGCTCCGGCCGGTGCGTCACGACGACCACGTGGTCGACCCCGCCCGGAGGCTTCCCGTCCCAGCCGTCCGTCATGTCGAAGACGTGGCGGCCGACGACGGTCGCCCCGATCTGGTCCCAGTACGGCCGGGTGTAGTCGTAGGACGTCTGCGACACCTTCAACTCGCCGCTCTCGTCCAACGGGACGTCACCGCTGGACAACCAGTCGAACAGCGGTCCGGGCTGGTCATTCTCGTCCGCGACGAATCCGTCCACCGACACCGAGCTGTACATGACCACCTTGCCCACGGGGCGCTCCTCTGCATTGGGATGCCCCCAAAATTAGCGTGTCGTGAGCTGTCGCTCTTGTAAGAAATCAATCGGCCGGCAGCGGCCAACCGTCCATCGCGTGGCCGGGATGTTCACGCAGGAACCGCCGCCGGACTTCGACGTACCGGGTCGGCGTGAGCCCGGTGAACGCCCGGAACTCGTGGCCGAAGTGAGCCTGGTCGAAGTAGCCTGCGCCACCGGCGAGGTCGCCCCAGTCGATCGGTCCGGCGGGGTCGATCGCGAAGACGGTGGCGGTGAAGCGGTAGGTGCGGGCCAGCCGTTTCGGCGTGACGCCGATGAGCTCCTTGAACCGCTGTGCCAGATGAGTGCTGCTGACACCGGCTGCCACGCTCAGGTCGCCGATCGCCACCACCCCGCTGGTCGCCGCGATGACACTGCTGGTGTGGCGGACCAGCCCCAGGCCGGCGGTCTCGCACAGCCGTCGCAGTAGCTCCTCCTCGAGCAGCGTCAGCATCTCGTGCGGTCCGTCCGCCGTGGCCAGCCGGTCTCGCAGCTCAGCAACGGCGGGCCGACCCCAAACCTGCTCTACCGTCACCGGCCGGTCACACAGCTCGGCCGCGGGCATCGGCAGGAACGGCGCCAGCCCCCACGGCTTGAAGTGCACACCGACGGACCGGGTTCGGAGTGGGTAGCCGAACTCCCACGCGCGGGTGGGCATGGTGACCACGCAGCCGTCGGCGTACTCGGCCGTCTCGATGTCGGTGCCGGCGCGGATGCGGAACGGCGCCCCGAGGTTGACGATGAGCAACGCCGATGGCGCGGGCGGCAGCGTCAGCAGGGCATACGGCGGCGCACCCTCCAGGTAGTAGAGGTCGTCGATCAGCCCGTTCAGCGGCGGTCGCGGCACTCTGGACACGTACTCCACGCCCACAGCATCGCCGCCACCGTGTTCGCGATCAACCCGCCGGCATCGCGCGCCGGGATGGTCCAGCCGCGCTGCCGCCAGCATCGAGCCAGCGCCGATCCCGGAGGAGCGCCCGGCCGCGGGCACCCGCTACCTGCGGCATGTCAGTGCGTCAGCCGAGGGTTGGCCGCCCCTCGGCGATCTGTTCTTTCACCGGGCGGTCGGACCAGGCCGGCCACGGATCCGCGCCGGGCTTGGGCACGACCACAGGTCCGTTGCCTGCCGGCATCCGGCGACGACGCAGGGGAGTGGTGGGGGGCCGCCGTGCGGCGGCCCCCCACCGGTCTACTACTCGAACAGGGACAGGGTCAACGTCGAGGTGTACGCACCGGCCGCGACGTCAGCCGGAGTCCGCAGGAACAGGTCGGCGTTGACCGCGTACTCGCCACCGGCCACCGCCCCCGAGTCGAAGGTCGAGACCAGCAACTCCTGGTCGACCAGACCCACGTTGTTACCCGGCTGCGTCGGCTCGTCAAGAACCGTTACCACCTCCTCTCCTTCGGAAACCAGACCGTTGTCGTCACCGTCGATCAGGCGCGGCTTCCATCCCAGATGGCCGGCACCGATCGGTTCCTGACCGGCACCACCGGCGAAGTCGGTCGCGCTGCCCAACACGGCCCACGCCGCGCCTTCGGGCACCTCGTCCGCCGTACGGGTGTCGGTCACCGTCACCGTCGGCAACGTACCGACGAACTGACGCACCAGCAGCGTCGAACCACCCTCCGACAACGCCACCGAGTCACCCGCGACCGACATGGCGAGCACACCCGGCTCCTTGATCTCCTCGATGTCGACCGTCACCTGCACCTGGGCGTCGTCACCCGGCTCGGCCAACGCCGGCGACGGCAGCGCCACCGCCCCGGCCAGGAGTGCACCACCGGCACCCGCCGCGAGGAGCCGCCTACGTCTCGATGTGTTCATGCGATGCTCCATAGCTTCTGTCGTTACTGGGCTTGACGGGGATCGGCGGCGCAGTTGAGACCGGCGTATCCCGCGGTGAGAACAATCGCCACCGCCCGGCCGTCAACCACTGCGGTGACCCGGACCGTCACCGAACCAGCCGGGACCGACGCCGCCCGCGTGGCGAACGACTGATACGCGTTCCCGCCCGGCGCGACGTTCGCGAAGGAACGCTGGCCGTACGCGGACTCCAGCGTGATGTCCACCGCCGCGTTGTGGTCGTTGCGTGCCTGCACCGCCACGTACGCCTTGCCGGCGATGCACCGCGCCTGCGCGGTGACCTCGACCGGCAACTCGGGCTCACCCTCGAACAGCTTCTGGATCTCGGCACGGGACAACTCGTGGCCGAACATCTGGAACTCATCGACCATGCCGTTGAACCTCTGGTCGGGGAAGCTGATACCACCGATGAAGTTGGCGGTGGTGGCTCGGTTGATCCCGACGTCACCGATGCCGACCGTGAAGTCGGTGCGGGTGGCCTTCAGTTCGCCGTCGAAGTAGATCCGCCCGGTCGAACCGCTCATGGTGAACACCACGTGCGTCCACTTGTTCAGGGGCAGGTCGTTGCCCCCGCCCAGCCACAGTCGCTCTTGCGCACTGCTCGGGGTGCCGGGCGCCTTGAACGTGGCCGCGAATCCGGTGTTCCCGGCGGCCTGGGTCGAGGACTGCAGCACGAAGAAGGTGTCCGTGCTGTCGCCGATCTGCAGCAGTGGCACCCAGTTCGGCAGGGACCGTGGGTGGGCCCATATCGACACCGAGAACTCCTCGTCGAAGTCCTGTGCGATATTGTCCGGCAACTTGATGTGGTTGCCGCTGGTTGAGCTACCGCCGGGCAGGTTCGCCGCGCTCCTGAACCTGCCGTTCTGCGTGAACCCGGTGGACCCGAGCAGCTGGGCGTTGCCGATCGACGTGTCGTAGCCGGTGTTCGCGGCCGTGTTTCCGGAGCCCTCGTCGAAGGTGTAGCGGATGGGCACGCCTTCGCCCGGCGCCGGTCGGTCGACGGTATGGGCGACGACGGCCGAGGAGGCACGCCAGCCGTCGGCGGGCAGGTACCGGACCTCGATCTCGTGGTCACCGCGGTTCAAGGTGAGCTTGGGGAACGTCGCGGACCCGGCGACCAGGTCCACCGCCGCGCCCACGCGGGCACCGGCCACCCACAGCTCGACGCTGCCGGCAGCCGATTCGCCGTTCGCACCCTTGACCGTCGTCGAGACGGTCAGCGGCTCACCGAACGGCGACGGCGACTTCGGCGCGACGGAGACCGTCGTGGTGGTACGCAGTGCCGCACCATCGCCGTACAGCGCTGCCACATCTGCCGCGCTGATCGCTGAGGTGTAGATGCGGACCTCGTCCAGCTGGCCGGCGAGCGGGTCGTCGGGATACCCGTTCTTGCCGAGGAAGTTGTCCGTCTGGTTACCGACCTGCGGCAGTCCGAGGGTGAGGTCGGAGCGACTCGCGATCTTCTGTCCATCGAGATACAGCGTGCCGACCGTACCTTCGCGGGTGAAGGCCACGTGGGACCAGGTACCCGGGGTCAGATCGGTATTGCTGTCCAACAGGATCCGCTCCTCCAGCGCCTTCCCCGGTTCCTTGAAGGTCGCGGCCAGCCCGGTGCGTCCATTGGTCCGGGTGTCGGACTGGATCTGGAAGTACCCCTGGCTGAGGCCGGAGCCGCCGGCTCCGTTGCCGACCTGGAACAGCGGCATCCAGGCCTTCCGTTCGTCGATCTTGGCCCACATCGACACCGAGAAGTCCGTGGCGCCTTGGAGCAGGTTGTCGGGCAGGTCGACGAAGTCGCCCTGGGTGCCGGGGAGGTCCAGCGCGGAACCGAACACGCCGTCCTTGGACCATCCGGCTCCGCCTCGCAGCTTGGCCGCGCCGACGGAGTGGCGGGTGCCGGTGTTGGCCGCCGACGTACCGGAGCCCTCTTCGAACTCGTAGTGGATCGGGACGTCGTTCAGGCCCGGATCGACGCCGATGATGACGAGGTCGTCCACCATCATGCCGGCGCCACCGGTACTCGCGAGAGTCAGGGACTCGGAGCGCTTCGACGCGGTGAAGGTGCCGACGTACGTGCCGAAGGTGACCGCCTGGCTGCTCTGCGACGGAGTGTCCGTGCCCGCCCTGATCGACGCCGTCAGGGAGCCGATCGACAAACCGGTGATCGCGTCACCGGCGCTGCCCGGCGTGCGACTGTCCCGTGCGTAGCGCAAGGAGATCCGATACTCCCGGCCGGGGTCCAGGCCCTGGATCTGGCGCTCGATCTTCGCGGTCGTACCCAGTGCGAGGTGAGTGCCGACGACTCCCAGGCCACCGTTCGTGCTGGCGGCACCACGGACCAACTGCACGGGGCCGTTGTCCACGCTCCAGGGAGCCATCCGGCCGTCACCCGCGGCGACGTCGGTCACGTTCGGGAACGTCCCGGACCGCCACGAGGTGGGCACCCGCGGGTATTCGAACTGGTCCACCACGTGCGGCGTCCGCTGATCCATCTCGACCTCGGGGTCGACGTGGAGCATCGCGGCCTTGGAGGGGGTCCCGTGCTCGTTGAACACGAACACCATGTAGGCACCCGGCGGCGCGTAGGTCGCGTCGTCCGGCGCGGCGACCGTCAGGGAGTCGCCGCTCTGGGTGAACTCCAGCTCCTGGAACCGTTGGTCGTTGTTGAAGCCGTGCGTCACCGACCCGTTACGGACCAACGTCACCCGGGAGACGGGGCTGTCCGCCGTGATCTGGAACGTCCCGTTGTAGCCGATCTCGGCAGGAGCATCGGTGATCTCCGGCCGCACGGCCAACTCGTCGCCGTCGAACAGGTACGCCGGCGAGTAGAACTCCACGTCGGTGTAGTTGCGCGGGCCCGGGGCGCCACCGCCACCGATCATCACCCGGCCGTCGGGGAGCAGCAGGGCGATGGAGTGGTAGAGCCGGGCGTGCTCGTACGGCACCTCCACGGTGGCCCACTCACCGGTCGCGGCGTCCCAGATCTCCGGGTTGGTGACGTAGCGGTCGTTGTTGTTGTTCCCCGCGCCACCGCCGGTGACGATCACGTTGCCGTCGGGCATCAGCGTCGCGGTCGACCAGTGCCGGTGGTACTGCATCGGCTTGGTGGCCTTGACGACCGGGCTTTCCGTACCGTCGGTGATGTCGATGGTGAGCCCACCGCGCGCACCCTGGCCACCGCCCCCGTTCGACCAGCCGCCGCCACCGACCTGCAGGATCTTGCCGGGCTGGTACATGACCGCCGAAGAGGTCGCACCCACCGGGCGGCCGAGGTCGGAGCCCTGGTCGGCGATCGCCGAAGGCACCGTGCCGCGAAGGGTCACCTTGCCCTTGCCGTCGTTGGCGTAGGGGTCGAGGTCGAACATCTGGGTGCCGCTGATGTTGAACAGGTTGCCGCTACCCGGCGCCACGAAGGCGCGTGGGTACCACCAGCGGTTCTCGGTGTCGCCGTAGGCGGCCGAGCTCTGCGCACCCGTGAGCAGACGCCAACCGGCGCCCTCGTTGGGGCTGTAGAGCTCCGGAGTGGTCACCCCGGGGCCGCTGACGCCGCGCACGCTGCCGCCCTGGACGGCGATGTCGCCGTTGGGCATCGTGGTCGCCGTGGGGTACCAGCGCGGGTAGTGCATCGGCGCCTCGTCGACCAGACCGGTCTTCGTCGAGAAGCTGGTCACACCGATCGCGGCGTTCACCGGGTCGTTGGTGCCGAGGCTGTCGTCGCCACCCATCGTCATCACCGTACGGCGGTGGGGGTTCTGCACCTGCATCGAACAGAACAGGTCGGTGTAGGTGTTGTTCGGGACGATGTGATCGTGCAGGTTGGCAAGGTTCCGCGGCTCGTCCGGGTCCCACACGTCTGTTTCGAACTGACCGCCCTGAGTGACCGTGCTGTTGCCGGTCCAGTCGTAGGGCGTGGTGTCGGTGCCCCAGCCGCCGACGCTGCCGAAGCTCTGGACCAGACCCTCCGCGGTCAGGGACGCGTTGATCGGCATCAGCGGCCACGGGACGACGCCGCCCCAGGAGCCCTGCACGTCCTTGCGTGGTGGCGAGCAGTCCGCGGCAAGCAGACCGGTGGCGAAGGCCAGCCCGTGACGCATCTGCGTCCGCATGTATGACTCGCTGTAGTGGCTGCCCTCGTGGCCCATCGAGGTGTACCACGACCGGCCGTTGTCGATGTCCTGGCACCAGGTGACCGGGTGAGTGGTGCCCTGTCGCCCGACGGCCGGCGAGTAGGAGGACTCGTCCACGCTGAGCAGGGTCCGCACGTTCTGCGCGGGATTGACCAACCAGTCGTACCACTCGTCGCTGCGCGTGTGGGAGGCGGCCAGCCCCTGGGTCAGCGGGTGGTTGGTGTCGCGTACGACCACCCGACCGGGGCGGACGGCGGGATTCTCGGGGTGACCTTCGGAGGCGGCGCCGACGAGACGAGCGTAGAACTCGTTGACGTCATGCTCGCTCTGTCCGACCGACCAGCCCGCGTAGTGCAGGCCCATGTAGCCGCCGCCGCCTCGGATGTACTGTTCGAGCGCCTCGCGCTGGGCCGTGTTGAAGAGCACGCCGCCGGTCTGGGCGAAGACCACCGCGTCCTTGGTGGCCAGGTTCCCGGTGGTGAACGCCGCGGCGTTGTCCGTCTCCTCGATCTCCACCGGCTGGCCGTACTCGACCGAGAGTTCGTTGGCGAGACTGCGAACCGCCTCGCGAGCCTGCACATGTGAGGCGTGGAAGTTGGACTTGTAGAACAGGAGCACCTTGAGGATCCCGTCCTGCGCCGCCGTGGCGGGTGCCGCGGCAGCGGGTACGGCCGACGCGAACGTCGAGACACCCAGCGCGACCACGAGCACGACGAAGCGCGTGAACAACCGCCGGAGGCGTTCGACCACACGCATGCGAACAGGTCTGCGAAGCACTTTCATCTGACACCCCTTGTCTCGGGCTGGCGTGAATTCGTGAACTGCGGTACTCCAATGGGGAATTGGCTGGGTGGCGGTGGCCGTCACCGGAGTTCGGCGATGACCGTCTTGAGCTCGGTGTAGTCGTCCAGGCCGAACGACCCGAGTTCACGGCCCCACCCGGACTGCTTGAACCCGCCGCGCGGCAACGTGACGTCATCGGCGTGCCAGGTGTTGAGCCAGACCGTCCCGGCCCTCAGCCGTGCTCCGACGCGGTGGGCGGTGCCGAGGTCGCGGGACCAGACTCCCGCCGCCAGGCCGTAGACGGTGTTGTTGGCGGCCGCAACGACCTCGTCCTCGGTGTCGAACGGCACCGCGGTCACCACCGGGCCGAAGATCTCGTCGGTCTGGACCGCCATCGCCTCGGTGACGGACGTGATCAGGGTTGGCGTGACGAAGTAGCCGCGTTCGCGGGCCGCGTCGGCGCTGCCGGCGTTGAGCACGGCGCCCTGGTCGACGGCGCCACGGATGTAGGACAACACCTTCTCGTGCTGCTCCTGCGAGACGAGCGGGCCCATGTCCGAGCTCGCGTCGAATCCGTCACCGACCTTGATGGCGCGGGCGGCAGCCGCCACCCCCTCGACGACCTGCTCGAAGACCGCACGCTGGACGTACAGTCGCGACCCGTTGACGCAGCACTGTCCCTCGTTGAAGTAGCCGCCGAGGACGGCACCCGCCACCGCGGCGTCGAGGTCGGCGTCAGCGAAGACGATGTTGGGCGCCTTCCCGCCGAGTTCGAGCGAGACCTTCTTGAGGTTGCCGGACGCCGCGGCGGCGATCTTCTTGCCGACCTCGGTGCTGCCGGTGAACGCGACCTTGTCCACTCCCGGGTGCTCGACCAGCGCCGCCCCGGTGTCGCCGTAGCCGGGCACGACGTTGACGACGCCGGCGGGGAGGCCGGCCTCCAGCAGCAGTTCGCCCAGGCGGAGTGCGCTCAAGGGGGTCTGCTCGGCCGGCTTGAGGACGACCGTGTTGCCGGCGGTGATCGCGGGGACGATCTTGAAGCAGGCCATCAGAAGGGGGAAGTTCCACGGCACGATGGCCGCGACGACACCGACCGGCTCACGGCGCGTGTAGGCGTGGAACGCGCGGCCCGGCACCGACATCGGGATGGTGGTGCCCTCCATCTTGGTGGCCCAACCGGCGAAGTAGCGGAACAGCTCCGCGGCGACGGCCACGTCCCCGTCCCGGGCGGCGGTGACCCGTTTGCCGTTGTCCAGCGCCTCGAGTTGGGCGAACTCGTCAGCGTGGGCCTCGATCAGGTCACCGATGCGCCACAGCAGGTGGGAGCGCTCGCGCGGCGTCATGCGCGACCACGGCGACGGCTCCTCGAAGGCGGCACGCGCGGCAGCGACCGCGCGGTCGACGTCGAACGCGGATCCCTGGGCCACGTCGACGAGGACTTCCTCGGTCGAGGGGTTCACGGTCGCGAAGGTCCTGCCGTCCTTGGCGTCCACCCACTCGCCGTCGATGAGCATCTGCCTGGGGGAGGATAGGAACGAGCGGACAGAGGGCAGGAGCGTGGAGTTGTCGTTGGGCATGATGGCCTTTCTGTTCACGTTGCCTGAGGGGACCTGAGGGCGGTGTTGTCGGCGGGTAGCTACTTGACGACCATCACCTTTGACCGGTCGAGGGTGAGCGCGACCGCGGCGACGATGAGAGCGCCGTAGAGAATCGACTCGTACGCCGCCGACACGCCCACGACGGAGAGACCCACCCGCAGCAGGGTGACCACGAGGGCACCCACGAGCGTCCGCCACAGGCCACCGTGGCCGCCGGTGATCGCGGTGCCGCCGACGACGATCGCCGCGACGGCGGGCAACAGCAGCGAGTCGGCCATCGTGGGGCCGCCGCTGAACGTGCGGGCCACCAGCAGCACACCGGCAAGCCCCGCACAGGCCCCGGACACGCAGAACGCGCCGATCTTGAGCGGGTCGACCGGAATTCCGGCCAGCCTCGCGGCCGGCTCCGAGTAACCGGTGGCGGTGATCCAACTGCCCAGGGGTGTCGCCTTGATGAGCAGGGCCAGCACGGCGACGACCACGACCGCCACGACCGCGGCCGATGGCACCACATCGAAGATTCGGGTGAACCCCCAGCGGATCGGCCCGTCGTCGATGACCGGAACCGGCGCGGCACCTGAGATCACCAGGGCGATCGACGAGAACAGGCTCATCCCGCCCAGAGTGACGATGAACGACGGGATGCGCAGGAAGACGTGCGCGGCGCCCTGGAGCGCGCCCGCCGCCGCCGCTACCCCGACCACGGCCACCGAGGCGAGCCCGCCGAGCGTCGGCAGCCACATTGCCAGCAACACCGAGGACAGCGATGCCAGGGCGGCGATGGACAGGTCGATCCCGCCACAGAGGACGGCGATGGTGGCACCGGCGGCGAGGACGGCCAGCGGTGCCGCGGCGTCGACGACGGCCGTCATGCTCGGCTGGCTCAAGAAGCCGGGTTTGGCCGCTGCCAGCGCGATGACCAGGCTCACCAGCGCCAAGACCGGCATCAACGACGTGAGCGACTCCGAGCGGGTGGGACCGCCCTTGACGACGGCGGCGTCCGACGACGGGCGGATTGTGACAGGGGCGCTCACACCATCTCCTTGACCAGGTCGAGGGGGCTCGGTTTGCGGTCCGGAGGACAGGGCACCTCGGCCACGATCCGGCCGTCGCTCATCACGACGACCCGGTCGGCCATGCCGATGGCCTCTTCGAGGCTGTCGGCCAGCAACAGCGTGGCCACACCGGTCCCGGCCAGTTCGCGCATCAGCCGGTACACCTCTGAGCGCGCCCCGACATCCAGGCCCCGGGTGGGGTGGTCCAGCAGGAGCAGGCGGACGTCACCGCCGACCAGCCAGCGCGCCAGGATGACCTTCTGCTGGTTGCCACCGGACAACCGCTGGATGGCAGTGCGGCGTCCGGGGGTACGGATGGACAACCGGCTGATCCACTTGTCGACGATGTCGTTCTGCCGCTTCGGCACGATCACCGGCCCGGCGCAGCCCACCCGTTGCTTGGCCAGGGTCATGTTGTCGGCGACGGACATCGGCCCGACCATGCCTTCGACCTTCCGTTCGGCCGGCACGTAGCCCACCCCGGCAGCGCACGCGGCACGCGGTCCGGTCAGATCCAGCCGTTCGCCGTCGAGGGTCACCTCGCCCGCCGTGGTCGCCACCGCACCGAAGAGCGCCTTGCACAGCTCCTCGCGCCCGGAACCGTGGACTCCGACCACGGCCACGATCTCCCCGGCGTGCACGTCGAGGTCCACGTCGCGGAAGGCCGCGCCCGCCAGACCCCGCACGGTCAAGCGTTCCCTGGGCGTCTCGTCACGGGTCACGGCGCTGCCGTGATAGTGGTCCTCGTGACTCTCTGACCCGATCATCATCCGATGCAGGTCGCCGGCGACGGCGTCCGCCGGGCGGACCTCGCCGACGGACTGCCCGCCGCGCAGCACGTAGACGCGGTCGCAGACGTCGAGAACCTCGTCCAACCGGTGGGAGACGAAGATGACGGAGGCGAACTCGCGGAGCCGGCGTACCTGCTCGAACAGGGTCTCGATCTCACTCGGCTCCAGCACGGACGTCGGCTCGTCCAGGATGATGACCGGCGAGTTGTGGGTACGCTGCTCGATGCGCAGCACCTTGGCGATCTCGACCATCTGCCGCTCGGCGAAGGTCAGGGAGTCGGTGCGGGCCAGTGGGTCGATGGTGGAGCCGATCTTGTCCAACTGCTCCTGGGCCAGCGCGCGCATGGTGGCCCACCGGTAGACACCGCGTCGGATGGCCGGGCCCTCGCAGCCCAGCACGATGTTCTCGGCGGCGGTGAGGTTGGGGACCAGGGACTGCTCCTGGAAGACCATCCCGATGCCGTGGTTGGCGGCATCGACGACATTGCGTAGCCGGACCCGCTGGCCGCGCACGTAGATCTCTCCCGCGTCCGGGCGGACCAGACCGACGAGCGTCTTGAGCAGGGTCGATTTCCCCGCGCCGTTCTCCCCGGCCAGACCGAGCACCTCGTTCTGGCGGACCTCCAGGTCCACCCCGTCGAGGGCCGTGACACCGGGGTACGCCTTGACCAGGCCCCGGACCTCGAGGACGACGGACGGGGAGCGTTGCGCGACAACACCCTCGGCACTCACTTGACCACCTGATTCCGGTGTCGCAGCGGGGCGGCAGCCACCGCGACGGCGACGACGACGATGAGACCCTGCACTCCACCCTGGACGTACGGACTGACCCCGATCAGCACCAGCCCGTTGGTCAGGACGGTGAGCAGGAGCACCCCGACGGTGGAGTGCAGCACTCCACCCCGACCCCCGACCAGCAGGGTGCCGCCGACCACGGCGGCGGTGATGGAGGCGAACGTGTAGGAGGCACCGGACTGCACCAGGCCCGAGCCGAGTTGGCTGGTCACCATGACGGCTCCCAACCCGTAGAACGCGCCGGCCATGGTGAAGACGGCGACCTTGTAGGGCCCGACCCGGACCCCGGACAACGCGAGCACCTCCTCCGCACCGCCGATCGCCATGGCATAGCGACCCAGCCGGGTGTAGCGCTGAACGAACCAGGCGATCAACACGCACACGACTGCGATCCAGGTGAGATAGGTGAGTCCGAGCAGCCGGCCCGTCGCCCAACTGCGCAGGCTCGGGTCGACCACGCCGGGCTGCACGCCGTCGAACACCAGGGTGGCGATGCCGAGGCCGATCGCCGAGACGCCGAGGGTGGTCATGAACGACGGCACCTTCAACAGGACCACGAGCAGACCGCTGACGCAGCCGAGCGCGGCGGCCAGCACAACGGCGATGAGGATCCCGAGGATGCCCAGGTCCAGGTTGTTGCGGCTGTTCTCGACCAGCACCGCCACCACCAGCGAGGAGGCACCCATGACACCGGCTGCCGACAGGTCGATCGAGCCGAGCAGCAGGACGAAGGTCGTCCCGCAGGTGACGACGGCCAGGACGGCCGCGGCGTCGAGGATGTTCAGGGCGTTGCCCGTCGTGCGGAACTGCGGACTGAGCAGGGAGAGGACGACAACGATGACCAGCAGAGCGATCGGTGGACCCGCGTCCCGAACCGACACGCCACGGCGCAGCCGTGAGCGTGCCGGTCGGGTGTCCACGAGAGGTGCCATCGTCACTTCAGCGGCGCAGCCACGCGGTCGAATACGTTGTCGCACTTGAAGCCGGCCGGGTCCGTCTTCGGCGCCAGGAAGTCACCGGCGTTCTTCGACGTGATGAGGAACTGCTCGGCAAAGAACGCGCGCTGCACGTCGGTGATGTCGGCCATGTCCAACTCGCCCGTGGCGACGCAGTATCCGATGGCCAACCCGATGCCGCCCTGCCAAGGACCGTCGCTGGAGACTGTGGCGGTCATCTGCGACTCGCTGACCGCCTTGACGGCGTCCGGGACGGCGTCGATGCCGACGACGGCGACCTTGCCGGCGCGACCCGCCTGGCCCAGTGCCTCGAGCGCACCGAGCGCCATGTCGTCGTTGGCCGCCCAGATGCCGGTGATCGCGTCACCGTGCTTGGTCAGCAGGGTCTTGGTGACGGCCAGTGCCTCGGCACGGGAGAAGTTCGCGGTCTGCTGGTCGAGCAGCTTGATGCCGGGGTTCTGACCGAGCGCCGCCTCCAGGCCGGCGAAGCGGTCCTTGGCGGCGGCGGTGTCCAGGACACCCTGCAGCGCAATGACGCCGCCCGAGCCACCCATGGCCTCGAAGAGCGCGTCGGCGATCTGACGGCCGGACTCGACTCCGTCGTAGGTCAGGTGGCTGATCCACCGGTCGTAGTCCGCGGGCTTGAGCTCGGCCGGCTTGTTCCACTGGGTCACGAGGAATGCCTTGGCCTGGTCGGCCGCCCGGACGATCGGCAGTGTGTCCGAGTCACCGTTGGGCAGGACGTTCATCACCAGGCAGGTGGTGTCACCACCCGCGAGAATCTGGCGGATCTGCTCCTGCTGCTTCGTGGACTCCCCGTCGTAGGTGAGCCGCTGCTGCTTCAGACCCACGGAGGCGGCGAAGAGGTCACCGCCGTCCAACCACGAGGCCTCGTAGGGGTTGGACTCGTTGCGGACCTGTCCGACGAGCTTGACATCGGCCGGATCGCAGGTGCCGGCGGCTGCACTGCCGTCGGCATCGGTGTCGCCACCGCAGGCGGTGAGGGTCAGGGCTGCCAGGGTCAGACTCAGCAGCGTGGCGGCGGTGCGTGGCATGACCATCGTCGATCCTCTTTCTTTGCGTTGATTAGGTCTCGTAGGGGACGGTCCGAGACGTCGGGAAT
>NZ_POTY01000017.1 GCF_003236315.1 Micromonospora craterilacus | reverse complement strand
GCCTTCACCCAGCAAGTGCCTTCCGTGACAGGAAACTCGGACCCTCAGCAAGTCCCATTTTCCCTGATCAGAAGGCACTTCTTCGTTTCCAGCCCAGTCCTTGGACACCCTTAACGAAGGGCCGAGGCTAACGCCAAGCAGGGCCGGGGAAGTCGAATCAGCTTCTATTTCATCGACTCGCACGGCGCCGGCCGGTGCGCCAGCGTAATCAACAATCGCTGACAAAGGTTCGAGCACGCTGAGCCGGCGGCGAGGGCACCAGCCCGCCGAAGAGGCCATCTACTACGGGCTGGCTGCCGTGGTCAGCTCTGAAGAGCGTTGATTAATCCTCACCTTGACGAAAGGAGAACGGGAGTGACGCTGGTAAGAACCGCCGTCGCATGGGCGACGGTTGCCACGCTTGTCACAGGAGTTGGCACCGCACCCGCATCAGCCAGCTCGGTCGCACAGGCTTGCGAGATTGGTAGCGCACCCGACAGGGACCACAACGAGTACGGATATCACTTCAAGCAGAACGTCAGCCTTCGCGAAGGCCCAGGGTGGGGATGCGCTGTCGTAGCCACCGCCACAACCAGCAATCTCGTTGATTACCACTGCTGGGTCCGGGCTGCGGACTTCAGCACGTGGACGTACCTGCGCACCGCAAATACAAAATACGGCTGGGTATGGGACGGGTATCTCAAGGATGGTGGCTCCACGTGGCACTGCGGCGTCTGACAGCGATTCGCCGACGGGTCAGCTAACAAAACAGCGACGGTGAATCATCGTGAGCCCGACAGTCGATCCCGAGCTGTCGGGCCCGTTCACCTCCCGCGAGCCGTCAAGTCAGGTTCGAAGCCACAGCACAAGCTGGGATGCTTGGGCACCGCTGTCGCCAGCGGGTTTTCGTGTTGGAAGAACGTTTCTGGGTGCATGAGGCCGCCGGGCGGATCCTCTACGGCGGCGGCTCGTCGCCGGAGTTCCGCGAGGTAGGCCGTGTCCAGGACCGTGGAGGCGGCGATCTGTTGTCGCAGAATGAGGGCCCGGTGGCCGGTGTAGAGGTAGGCATCGACGCCGGGGTAGCCCTTGGCTGCGGGGGGCTGCCCAGGGCGTGACTCGAAGTATGAGGCGTCGATTTGGCCCAGCCAGGTTCCCGCGAACGGAACGACCGACGGCGTAGGCGAGTTTGCGCATGGGGCCTTCCATGGACGGCTTCGCGGTCATGCGACGCGGCGGATGCGGCGGACGGCGAGGTAGAGCAGCAGGGCGGCCACGGTAACGAAGACGCCGGTCTCGATGCCCTGGAACAGCCAGTACCGGGTTCCGGGCTGGTAGAGCTGCCAGTTGTAGGCGCCCGAGGTGATGCCGAGGTCGGCGCCGCACGCGGCTCCCGGTCCGGTGGCGTCGGGCGCGCAGGCGATCTGTGCGTTGGCCGTGACCATCTTGCCGGAGGCGTCGCGGATGCCGTAGGACAGGATCCAGTCGCCGGCGGCCGGGTTGGTCTGCTCGGTGGCGTCCTTGATCGGGAAGGTCAGGACGCGGGCGGGCAGGTAGTGCGGCCGGGCGAGCGTCGTCAGGGCGATGCGCAGCCCGAGGAACCCGACGAGCGTGGCGGACATCGCCGGCAGCACCTTGGGCCAGATGGTGCCCGCGAAGATGCCGAGCGCGACCGCGAAGATCGTGTAGCCGATCGGGGCCGTGCCCTGCATGTCGAAGAAGAAGATGTTGAAGCGGCCGTGCTGCCCGGCCTGGCTCATCGGTGTCAGCCACCACGAGACGCCCAGCCCGTAGACCACCGAGGCGACGAGCGCGACGGCGCCGGCGACCCCGAACTTGACCAGTGCCCAGCGTCGCCGGCTGACGCCCTGGGTCCACACCATGCGGTGGGTGCCCTGCTCGATCTCGCGGGCGACCAGCGGCGCACCCCAGAACAGCCCGACCAGCAGCGGCAGGACGAGGAAGAGCACACCGATCATGGTCATCACGCCGTACTGGCCGTTGAACTGGATGGACGCCTTGCCGCAGGTGTCGGCGTCAGCCGGGATCATCGAGGCGGTACCCAGCGCGCGGACGCAGTCGTCCAGGCCCAAGTCGGCGAAGGTGTGCCGCATGGCCAGACCGGTGGGGACCATCAACACGGCAAGGAGCGCGAGGCCGATCGCGGTGAACAGTGTTTGCTTGCGGTGCTGCCGCCAGGCGAGCCAGATCATGCCGGCACCTCCCACCCGGCGCGCGGCCGGGAGTCGCCGTCGCCGAGGTAGGCGAGGATGAGGTCTTCCAAAGTCACGTCGTACGCCTTCCATGCCGGATCTCGCAGTGGAGCGTTCGTGCGGACCAGCAGCGTGGACTGCCGATCGGTGTGCTCGGCCCGCACGACCTGCGCGACCCCGGCGGGCAGCGGGCCGCCGTCTCGGGAGCCGACCAGCTGCCGGTGCTCGGCGAGCAGGGCGCTGACGTCGCCGACGAGCTTCACCTGCGAGGCGTGCAGCACAACGAGGTAGTCGCAGGTGCGTTCGAGGTCCGCCAGGATGTGCGAGGACAGCAGCACCGTGGTGCCCGTCTCGGCGACGACGCCCATCAGCGCCTGGAGGAACTCGCGCCGGGCCAGCGGGTCGATGCTGGCGACCGGCTCGTCGAGCAGCAGCAGCTGTGGGCGCTTGGCCATCGCCAATGCGAGGGCGACCTGGGCCCGCTGTCCGCCGGACAGCTTGCCGACCGGCTTGTCTCGTGGGATTCCGATCTGCGCCAGCCGGCGGTGCGCCAGCGCCGTGTCGAAGCGCCGGTTCAGCTTGGCGCCCATAGTGAACATCTCGTCCGCCGTGAAGTCCCGGTACAGCGGCGTGTCCTGGGCCACGAAGCCGACCTCGGACAGGACGGCGATGTCGTTGTACGGCGTCCGGCCGAAGACCCGTACGGCGCCGGCGTCCGGCCGCAGCAGACCGACCGCCAGGTGCAACAGGGTGCTCTTGCCCGCTCCGTTGGGGCCGACCAGCGCGGCCACCCTCCCGACCGGAAGTCGCAGCGAGCAGTCCCGCAGCGCCCAGGCTCTGCCATACCTCTTCCCGAGCTGGTCAGTTTCGAGAACGATGTCCATCCATAGCCCTTCCGTCCTGCTGACGCGGTTTGCAGGTTTCGGTTCTACGCGCACGCCGGTGTCAAGACGGTGCCGCCGGGTGACACCGTTCTGACACCCGCGCGGTGGCATGGTGGGATCATGCGAGTGCTCGTGGTCGAGGATTTCGAGGTGCTGGCCCGTACGGTGGGTATCGGGTTACGCCGTGAGGGCATGGCGGTCGACGTGGTCCTCGACGGCGACGGGGCCCTCGATCACCTGGCCGTGACCCGCTACGACGTGGTAGTGCTCGACCGCGACCTGCCGGGCGTGCCGGGCGACGAGGTGTGCCGGCGGATCGTGGACGAGCACTCGGCGACCCGGGTGCTGATGCTGACCGCGGCCTCGTCGGTCAAACAGCGGGTCGACGGCCTGGGCCTCGGCGCCGACGACTACCTCGCCAAGCCCTTCGACTTCGCCGAGCTGGTCGCGCGGGTACGGGCGCTCGGCCGGCGGCCGGGCACGGCCGTGCCACCGATCCTGGAGTACGGGGAACTCACGCTCGACCCCGGCCGCCGGGTCGCGACCCGCGAAGGACGCCGACTGGACCTCAGCCCGAAAGAGTTCGCCGTCCTGGAATGCCTGCTCGCCGCGCACGGCCGGCTCGTGTCGGCGGAGAATCTGCTCGAACGGGTCTGGGACGAGGCGGCGGACCCGTTCACCACGGCGGTGAAGACCACCATCCGCCGGCTGCGGACCAAGCTGGGCGACCCTCCGATCATCCACACCGTTCGCGAGGGCGGCTACCGCATCGGCGAACCGTGATGCGCGTCCGGATTCCCCGGCGCAGCCTGCACGTCCAGCTCACGCTGCTCTACGCCGTGCCCTTCCTGATCTCCGGCGTCGTGCTGCTCGCGATTCCGCTGCTGGGCAACAAGCAGGCCACCCCGGCGGGCCCGGTCGCCGACCCCGCCGGCGTCCCCGGCGACGGTGGCCACCTGGACCGGCAGTTCACCACCTCGGCGTGGGCCATAGCCGGCATGGTAGTGGTCTCCCTGCTGCTCGGCTGGTTCGTCGCCCGCCGCTTCCTGCGCCCTCTGCGCACCATCACCGCCACCGCCCGGGAGATCTCCGCCAGCGACCTGCACCGCCGGCTCGGCCGGACCGGTCTACACGACGAGTTCACCGATCTGGCCGAGACGCTCGACGACCTGTTCCAGCGGTTGCAGGCCGCGTTCGAGTCGCAGCGGCACTTCATCGCCAACGCCTCGCACGAACTGCGTACCCCGCTCACCGCGGAGCGGACGGTGCTCCAGGTGGCGCTCGCCGACCCGGATGCCACCACCGAGACACTGCGGTCGGCGTGCCACGAGGTCCTCGCGCTCAGCGACCAACAGGAACGCCTCATCGAGGCGCTACTCACCCTGGCACACGGCGAACAGGGCCTCCAACTGCACACCCCGCTCGACGTCGCCGACACCGTCGCCGAGGTGGTCGCCGCCCGCCATCACGATGCCGGCCGGCGAGGCATCCGGATGCACACCGCCCTCGACCGGGCACCGGCGACCGGCGACCCCGACCTGATCGAGCGTCTGGTTGTCAACCTGGTCGACAACGCCGTGCGTCACAACGCGCCGGGCGGCTGGGTCGAGATCAGCACGACGACCACCGCGACCGGCGCCGCCATCCGGGTCAGCAACTCCGGCCCGGTAGTGCCGCCCGGCGACGTCGACGCGCTGTTCCAGCCGTTCCGGCAGGTCGGCAACCGTCGGACCAGGCACCCCGACGGACACGGGCACGGACTCGGTCTGGCCATCGTCCGCGCGATCGCCGAGGCGCATGGGGCGACCCTCGACGCCCAGGCCCGAACCACCGGCGGTCTCGACATCGAAATCGGGTTCCCCGGATAAATGAGCCGCAGTCAGCCGATGCGTGCCTGGTCGATGCGAGCCAAGCAAGATCGGGTGCACGCTCATCGACAGATCAGCACGTCACCGGTGGTGACGATCATGATTGTCACTGCGCACGTGACTCACGATCATTGGCGAAGCAGCCGTCGGGGACGAACATCGGCATAAAGCGGAAATCCGGCTCGACGCCACTACCGGTCGCGAGCAGCACCCGCCCGTCAAGCCGCCTCAAGGTCGACGTTGGGGTTCCACTCGGCGGACGGCTGGAAGGCACCAAACCTCCGCTGACGTGGGCGGTTGGGTTTGGGTTTGTACCGGGATCGACACAGACCGATTTCCAGCCTGGATTGGGTCTGATCGGCATCATCCCGCTCGGCTGAAGATCAGCGTGCTTGACGGGTCCTGAGCCAGGCGTTCGGGACCCGTCTTTTCGCGCGAGCTTCCCTCAGCCGGACGCACCTCCACGACCTGACTCGGTGCGCGCTCATGGCTCGTAGCCGATGAGCGGAACTGGATACGGCGGGCGCGGCGACGTCAGGGTGTGGCTGCGGCCAGTGCTTGCGTCGCCAAGTCTCGCGCCTCGTCGTCTTCGCTGATACCGCGCCATCCTCCGCTGTAGAGCAGTCGTTCGTCTTGTTCGGCGGCGCGGTGCAGCAGGTGCGTGAACGTGGTGGCGGCCGGACCGAGGGGGGTGAGGTAGCGCAGTGCCTGGCGGCTGACCGGCAGTTGTCGACTGTGCCGTAGGGGGTCGAGGGCCGCATCGAACACGGTCAGGCAGAGGGCCGGGTCGCTGGTGATGCGGTAGTGCGCGAAGGCCAGTTCGACACCGTCCCAGGTTGGCCAGTAATTTGGCTGCTCCGCGAGTTGCCGTTCGATGTCTGACAAGTAGCGTGTCGCCAGCGGGCCGAGGTCGCCTAGCATTCGGGCAGCTGAGGCATTGATGCGTTGTCCATCGAGCACGTCGTCGCGGGCCAGGAACGGCTCGGGGTCGCCGGTTATCCGGAACAGGGTCCAGGCGGCGGTGAGGGCGTCGGGTCCGTCGCCGGTGGCCAGCTGCGTCAGTGTGGTGCGCGCCGCTGCGGCCGCGGGGCCGAGCGCGGCGAGGACAGTGCAGGCCGGTATGGGCTGTTGCGTGTCGAGCATGGCGGCCAGTTCGGGTACTGCTGCCGCGGCTGCTGGTCCGTAGGCCTTCAGCACTTGTGTGAGCTGGTAGGCCGTTGATGTGCCGGGATCGTTGCGCAGTCGCCATCGGATCGCGGGCACGAGGTCGTCGGCGTACGCGGTCAGCGGCAGGCAGACGTCGGCGATGCCCGGGTCTTGGTCCAGCCAGTAGAAGTCGTCGCCGTAATGCGTCGAACCCATGCGGAAGACTTCTGGATCACGGCGCAGCGACCGCTCGACGGCCGGAACCGCTCGCCGGTCTCCCCACCGTGCCAGGGCCCATGCCGCCAGCGCTCCCGTACGGCCCGGTTGGCTGACCAGCTCCGCGATGCGGTTCGACCAGGCACGCCCGGCATCTCCCGAGGCGGCGAGTAGGTGGACAGCGGCTGCCCGGATGGGGGGTGGGCCCTCGAGAGCGGCACCGATGTCCGGGATGAGCGCGGTGGTGGCCGAGCGCCACTTCCGCATGACCGTGCCTACCTCGGCGAGCGGCCGGTCGTCCTGTGCCCGAGCTGCTTCGCCGATCGCGACCTGGGCCAGGGCGATCCGCGCTTCGCGGTCGTCGCCGAGTTCACGGCTCAGCCAGCCGGCGGTGCGTCTCGGCACGGAGTGCGGGTACGCCGCGAGGAGGTGTTCGGCCGTCCCGGCTCTGTGGCCGATTCGGCGGGCGGCGACCAGAAAGGTTAGCCGCCGCGAATCGCCGGCCGGCGGGGTACGGTCGGACAGCCACCCGGCAATAGCTGCTCGTTTTTCGGGCGTCAAGGTGCCCTGCGTTGCCGCGCCAGCCAGGGCGAGAATGTAGTCGGCCGCGACGTCGGGATCCGCCTCGCCGGGATGACGGCGGATCAGCTCATCGGCAAGGTCGTCGGCGCGCTCGACCAGCTCGACCAGGATTTCCACGCCGCCGCACCGGATGGCGGGATCCGGATCGTCGAGCAGTTGCCGCAGACTGTCGAAAGCTCCGAGCAGACCCTTGCGGCAGGTCTGGGCCGGAGGCTGGGATCGCCATGGCTCCCTCATCTCGTGGTGCAGCGCGGCGAAGCGGCATACCAGGTCGAGGATGTCCGCCCGATGTGGAACCGTCGGGGCCAGGGCGAAGCGAATGAGGAACGGCACCACTGCGGCGCCTGCGGGGTACACCGCACCGCCCTGGTGATAGACCGCTGCGTCGAGATCGCCGAGAGCGTCAACGCAGGTCTCCGGGTTGGTCATCGCCGCCAGCCAGCCCGGCACCTCATCCGCCGAGCCGTACGCGTGCGTTAGCGCCGACCAGTCGATCTCGGAAACCCCGTCCAGCAGCCCAGCCACGCCGCATATTAACCGCCCAGGAAGGTGACGGTGGCCGCTCGCCTGGGGTGTCCGGATCTAGCCGCGAGGCGTGCGGCAGAAGTAACAGCCCGCGGCAATCGCGACTTCCCGCGGGCATCCAATTCCGGGCGTGAGCGATCAAGTCGTCGACCTGGCCGAAGCCACACCCCACTCCCCCGTCAGCGCGGGATGAGCATCAACACCGCTCCGTCGTCGGAGACAGCGGTGACATCGTCGCCGGGCTCGCGGCTCGCCTCTCCAACGACGACCTCACCGACCTGAACAAGATCGGCCGTAAGCCGAACATCCGCCCGACTGGGCTTTGCCATGTCCGACCGACTCATCCGACATCAGGTACACCCGATACGCCCAGCCCGGTCAGCCGAAGACCACAGATGACCGCGTTGGCCGGCTTCATCGGCTCGTTCGCCGCGCTCCTGAGATACGAACCGGCTGCTGGGCCTTGCCGGTCTGGCCGTCGTCGGGGTCGCGGACGGGCCGGTCGGTCTGGTGGTGGACCTGGTCACGGCGGATGAGCGGGCACGGCGGTGTCCGGAGTACGGGACATTGGCCGCGCCGGTCGAAGGGCCGGCGGGTGACCCGGCCTCGTGACCTGCCGATGGGAGACCGGCGGCCGGGTCTGCGGTGGTGCAAGCGGCGCTGGCGCTGTGATGAGCCGGGCTGCGGGCGCGGGTCGTTCACTGAGGCGTTGCCTGCTGTGCCGGCTCGTAAGCGGTTGACTACCCGGTTGCGGGCGGCGGCTGGCGGGGCGGTCGCCGACGGTGGACGCACGGTGGTGCAGTCGGCGCGGGATCACGACATGTCGTGGCCGGTGGTCGCTGCCGCGTTCGTCGCGCATGCCGCTGCGGTGCTGCCGTCCAGCCGCAACCTGTCGAGGCGTTGGGCATCGACGAGATCCGCCGGGGACGACCGAAGTTCGTTTTCGATGAGACCACCGGCACGTGGGAGAGCACCGTCGACCGCTGGCACGTCGGCTTCGTGGACCTGTCGGGCGGGCAGGGGCTTCTCGGCCAGGTCGAGGGCCGCACTGCTCAGGTCGTGGCCGATTGCCGAATGCCGTACATCGATGGGCACGCCCGAAAGTACTGGCATGGTCGTCATGAGCAGCATCGGCACCGCCCTCGACAGGGTCAACGCCTGCCGGGCCTTCCCGGCAAGTCGTCGCCCCGGCCGCTCGGACGCCTCGCGGCACAGCACCGTGTCCCCACTGCCGGGAAGCGGCGTCCCATAAATTGAAGGAGATCGCGGATTATCTGCACTGTCTGTCAACGCGGACAGAATCTTGCACGCAGCGGGGTGTCCGGCGCCGTGACACGCGCGTCACAAGGATCATGTCCAGGTTCCAGCCGTGACCATGACAGCCGTCCGGTAACGGCGAGCCGCAGTAGCCATCTGACCGATCTGGGTGGTGGCGGCTGTTCATTAGCATGGTGGGCATGACGTCAGCAAGGCGGCGTGGTGCTGTACCGCCGATCGATCCGGGCGAGGTCCGGTTCCGGGTCTGGGTGGCGGTCATATCCGGTCTGCTCGCGGCTGTCCTTATGGCCTATTTCGGACACCGCGTGTACGTGGAATCGGCAGCTAACTCAGCACATCGCGCGAGCATGCTGGTGCTGGAGCCGGGGAAGGTTCTGGAGGTCAGCTACTCCAGCGCTGTGGGAGGATACGGCGGCAACGCCAACTCGCAGGAGGTCCGGTACCGCCTGTCGGGCGGCAGCGAAGTGATGTCCTTTGTAAAGCGACGGGATGCCTACCTCAACGTCAATGAGGGAGAGTACCCCATGCTGGGTTTGTGGCACGGGCACCTCGTCACTGTCGAGGGCCAATATGTGCGGAATCCATGGACGCCGGGAGCCGCGTTGGTGTTCCCGCTGCTGCCGGCAGCGTTCGTACTCATGGTGCTCCAGGTTTACCGGGTGTGGCGGCTGCGGAGGGCGCCGCCAAAGTATCCCTTCGATGACAACTCCTTCTCGTATACCCGTTCCGCCGCGCTGTTGGCCTTTGGGGCCGGTTTCGTAGCACTGTTCATTGACGGAATTCCGTGGGTGCCGGTGCTGGCCTTCGTGGCGAGCGCCCTTGGGCCGCTGACGTGGTTCACGATGCGGGAGCTCAGCGAGCGCCGCACCACTACACAGCGGTAGGCACAGACCAGGGATGCCGCCAACCACGGGGGGCGTGGCTCGAGAAAGCGAATACAGCGGCCCCGAGTTCCCCAACGCCACCGACGCCGCCCGGTCAAACGACCGCACCCGCACCGACCCAACCTCGACAGCCGGAAGGCCTCGCCCCGCCACACCCTCACCCACAGGCGCCTCGCTGGCAGGTTCGACCGCCAACCCGAACGCTGCCCGGTCTTCGGCGTCGCCCTGCAAGTCGAGGACCGCCTCGCCGCTGGCGGGGAACGTCCCTGCGGGAAGGGGATCCGTCACCGTGACCTCGTCATCCGGATCCGGATCCTGCACCTGTTGCCGCACCGCCACGCTCGCCACCGACCTGGAATCACCCGGCACCAACGCCGCTGCCGCCGCGGCCGCCGGGCCTTGCAGCTGTACCACGGGTAACAATCCCGCCAGCACCGCCACCGCTAGGACCCCAGCCCCGGACCTCCCCCGCGCACCGAAACGGTCGAAGGCAGCCCCCACGGCCAGCAAGCATGACAACACTCCCCGTCGATCAATAAAAGTGATCGACACGCTAGACACCCCGAGACACCGGCACAAGAGCGCGGCCGGCCGCACGAGGAGCAGGTCTACAAGAGACGATCACCCTGCGCACGTATCTGGGGTGCAACGCCCGTCGCTGCCGCCGCCCGCTACCGTCACAAAGTTCGCACCAAGCCCCCTCGCCGACACCACCCGGCCGACACGCTCACCAAAGCAATCTTCAGCAAATCTTCAGCTGGTGGAAAGATCACCGCGGAATGGCTTGCGTCGTCGAGGATGCTTCGCCAGCTGCGTTCCAGCGGCTGGCAGTCCGCCTCGGTCAGGGCGATCGCCTCAAGCCCTGCGCCAAGGCAGTCACGCACGAAGCCACGCGAAGGCTGTCAAGATCGATGGTCTCGTCAGGGCTCATATGCCCGTGGGGTACAGCTTGAGATGCTCGACCACTACGAGAACTGCCGTGCCGGGCGGAATGTCGACGGGGCCGTCGTGGAGCTCGACCTGCAGCAGTCCGTCCGGCGATCCGTATGGTCAGGAGTTGTTGCTCATGGCCTTCGACGGTTCCCCGGACTCGGGGCCCTTCGTGCAGCGTCGACTCGGCGCCGGCCATCGCGATCGTGTCGCCCCATCCGAGCATGTCGTCGATGTCGAACTCGACATTGACGAGGTCGCCGGGCTGGGCGGGCGGAACAACCCATTCGGCTTCCAGCCGAACGCCGGCCAACACGGCGTCGGCCATGGCGGGTACACCGGGATGCACTGCAGAACGAAATACTCTCCGCCAAGGGACGAGGCCGGTCGAGGCCGACGCGCCGCCGGTGACGCCGATGGTGCTCAGTGGACGACTTCGCCCACCGGCGTGGGCACCGGTACGCCACCCTGCTGCTCGATATGCATACGCGCTGGCCGATCAACGTCCTGCCCGACGTCACCGCCGACACCCTCGCCGCATGGCTATGCGAGCACTGCGCCGCCCAGCAGTTCGCCCGGATCTGCAGGCGGGTCGCGTCCCTCGTCGGGCATCTTGCCGTCCGGGCGTGACGAGCGGGGCCGCATCTCGACGCCATGGTCGAAGAATTGGTCTTCGCCGCTAATGACGACCAGCAACTTGCCAACCGCAACAATCTGGTCCGGCCAGAAATCGACGACCGCTCGGTGCGAAGGGCTTGTCGCGGACGCCCGGAACGGATTGGGATATCTGTTACGGTCGACGTCGTAGCGGGCCATCCATAACCGTCACTGCTCTCAGATGTCTGCGGCGGGAGGAATCGCATTGATGAGTGCCCTGTTCAACGCCCTGCGCGAGCGGGTCGAGGTCAACGCGCGGCACGCGGTCGAGACGTTCACCAACGAGGTCAGCGAGTACCAGGCGATGCCGCCCGCTGTCGAGGACCACATAGGGATGTACGACTTCGCGGTGTTCATCCGGCGCCGGTCGCTCGACCTCGCCGCGGCCTCGCTGCCGCTGAACGAGGAGGACCTGGCCGGCATCGGCGCAATTGGCCGCCAGCGGGCCGAGGTGGGACTGTCGGTACCCTCGCAGCAGCAGGTACTCGGCCTGCACACGGCGATGATGGTGCGCGAGGTACACGATGTGACCCGCCCCGAGGACGTCACCGACCTGCTGCGCATCGTGGGCTGGCTCGGTATCCAGGGCGTCCGCGCGCGCAGCGCCTACCTGCGCGGTTATACCCGCGGTGTGGGCACCGCGAGGGTGTTGTCGACGCGCCTGGAGATCCTGGCTCGGGCGCTGCTGGCCGACGAGCCTGTGGAGCCCTTCGTCGCCGATCTGCGCCTTGCCGTGCAGTACCACGTCACGATTTTGAAAACAGCGCGCCCCGTGACCGCGGAGACGCAGGCCGAGGTGGTCGCCGGGTTCGCCGCCGACCGACTTCCGGTGACCTGGCTCGCCGCCGACGAGGCTGCCATCCTCACGCCTGGCAATCATTCGAATGCAAGGATCCTTCAGCGAGTACGCCATGCGACGGCGCTGATCGGGCAGCCCTGCGGCATCGGCTCAGCAGAGGGCGCGGTGGGCGGGCTGGCCGAGACGCTGGCGTGGGCCCGGGAGGCGAGCCGGGTGGCACCGCCGCAGGATCGCCCGGAGCGGCTGCCGGAGATCAAGGACCTGTTCGTGGAGATGGCGGTGGCGCACACGCCGGCGATCGACGGCTGGCTACGCAGCTACGCCAAGGCGCTTGCCACCGGTCCGGACCTGGTGGCGACCCTGCGCGCCTACTACGTGAACGACATGAACCGTGCGAGCACCGCAGCCAGGCTGCATATCCACCCGCGCACGCTGGACTACCGGCTGCGCCGCGTGCGGGAGGTCACCGGCATCGACCCCGGCTCAACCGCAGGCGTGCGGCTGCTGAGTGCGACGGTAGCGCGGACGCTCGCCATGGACCATTACGCGGGCTGACAAACGTCAACGCCCGCCTGCGTACCGTTCACGAAGACGCGCGCCCTTCGGGACCGAAAGACTCCCGACCATGAGGAGAACACTGAGACGGGGCATCGTGGCGTCCGCCGTCGCGCTCGCGATGCTGCTATCCGGGGCGGCACAACCGGCTCGCGCTAACGCCGACGGGGCGAGCAAGAACGTCACCGAGCTGGCGCTGCTCGCCTACCAGGCCTTCAAGGCCCGCGGCTTCACGCCCGAACAGATCACGCAGTTCGTCCAGTTGGTGCTCGGCGCGATCAGCGCGACCGATGTCGCGGTCAGGGACCACATCGACGGCCTCGAGGCAGCCGCCGTTATGGCAAACCTCCGCGGGCTTACGTACACCATGGCCGACTACACGGTGCTGCGGGAGAACGAGCTCTGGCGGGAGTCGTACCCGTCGACCACGCTCTCCGGCCACGCGGCAAACGCCTTCGAGAAGTACCACGCGGTCCAGTCGCGCGTGGCTAAGGACCAGATCGGCCTGGCCGGGCAGAGCCTCTACTCGACCCTGCTGTCGGTCGCCACGGACGCCGGGCTGAACAACATGATGGCCAGGGCCGACGCCGACTACGTCACGTTCATGCAGCACATCGTCAGGGACCTGGAACCAACGTGCACCCATGTGCCCGCGCCGGACAACACCCCGCGGGACAGGATCGTCACACATACCTGCACAGCGGCCAACGGCAACGAGGTCACCAAGTACGAAGTCGTCCGCGGCGGCATCCTGATCAGTGGACCGCCCGACGAGGCCGCCCACAAGATCGAGGCTGCCAAGGACTCCGCCTGGCTGGCAGCCAAGGAAACCCTCGCCAAGAAGGAACAGTAGGAGGCGTTGTGAGAAGAAGACTGCGCAACTGCCTGATCGCTGCCGGCGTGGCGGTGGCCGTCGCGGTGGCACCGACCGCCGCACCGGCCCAGGCCACGCCCCGCACCGGTGACATGCGGGTAATGTTCTTCGACTGGACCAGCCTCGTGGCGGCGGTCGCCGGGCACCTGCTGGCCGGTGGCAGCTCTGGGGCACCGTCGCTGCAGGCGGCCGTCGACCAGATCGTCGCCGCCGTCGAGCAGTCGAAGAACGACATCATCGCCCACACCGACCTGATCGCCGCGGCCGATGTGCAGGCATGCGCCCGCCAGCACACCATCGAGTTCAGCGACATCGACAACATGGGCGCCAGCGTGCGCCAGCTGTGGGCGCAGAACGCCACCGGCTGCGCCACACTGGCGACATCGTATGTCAACACCGTCACCACCCCGACGGCGGTGGACAATATCGGCCATGTGCTGCCGTCGCTGTTCGCGATAGTGATCGCCGCCCGCACCAAGGCCGGCCTGACCAACGGCATCAACCTCGTCATCCAGGACCAGATCCGCAGCTACGAAGCGGTGGTCGCCAAGCTCACCCCGACCGACTGCGTGGTAAAACTAGCCCGCGACCCCGGTTACCCGGTCGAAAAGTGGTGGGAGTGCACCGCCTACAACGGTGACAAGGGCATCTCCGACTCCGTCGTCGGCAACCTCCGCGAACCCAACCGCACCCAGGCCGAAGACTGGGCCACCAGAAGGACCAGCCGCCCCACCGCCAAGTCCGCCCTGCCTCAGCTCCGCGCCCTGGGAGCCTGACCCACCCCCACCGGCGCCGCACGGCCGCCCACCGGCGCCGTGCGGCCCGGCCTCGCCCCGTCAGCCGGTGCCGGCCTCATCATGTCCTAGAGCTCCTGCGCGGCGAGGGTAACGTCTACAGAATCAGAACCTTCAAAAGGCGCTAACGCCGGCTCCGAACGTATCGGTTTCCGGTCCCGACACCTGGCTCGTCGGCGAGTTCGGACCACTGCAACGCCGCCACACCGCCGCCAAGATCCTCAATCAACTCGCCCTCGGCGTACCCGCCGCCCTACCAGCGACTCCGCTGGGACCAACGGTCGCCGAATGCGACGCGAAACTCGACCGCTACCGAGCGGCACTGGACGCAGGCGCCGACCCGGCCGTCGTCGCCGGCTGGATAGCCGAAACCCAGGCCGAACGGCTCCGCGCCGAGCAACACCAGCAGACAGCAGTGCATCTTGGTCGACTGCCGCCTTACCGGAAGTTTCGTCCTATCTAGCCTCTGGCTGGATCCGTAGAAGTGCTTCCCGATCAGGGAAGATAGGGGCTTGTCGAGAGCTTGATCGTCCCGTCACGGAAGGCACCCGCAGAGTGGAGGCCACCCCACACGTCCGAAAATCGGCTGGGCCGGCCGGAAGCGCTCCAGAACGCCGGCCTCACCATGAACGACACAGCCGACTGACCTTCTAGTGGAGCCGGTTAGTTGAGTGGTCGTGCGCCCCCTACGGCTACGTGGAGGGGTTTGGTTGCTCGGGTGGGTTCCCGCGGGCCCGGATGTTGTCCGCGATGGCAACGCCCGCCAGGACGAGTGTGGCGGTGAGGCCGGCCACCAGTGCGGGTGCGAGCATTAGGGCGGGGCTGGCGACGATCAGGATGAGCACCGCGACCAGCCGGGGCGGTGACACCCGGCTGAACACTTCGTACTCGAAGCGGGCTCGTCCGGCCAGGAACAATGCGGGGCCGCCGAGGATGACGGCGGCCAGCCAGGGTGTGGTGTGGTCGGTGGGTTGGGCGATGACGACTTCGAAGCCGGCGGAGGCGGCGACAACGCCGGCCACCATGAGCAAGTGGGTGTTGGGTGTGGACCGCACGAATCCACCCGGATCTCGGGAGGACTCGATGGTGGCCTGGAATAAGGCCCCGGCGCGGTGGACGTAGATCTGCCACAGCAGCACGGTGGCGGCGAAGGCGAGCAGGAGCGCCGCTGTGCGGTCGAGTGTCGTGTCGTTGTCGGCGTAGGCCAGGGTGGTGAGGAGGATGAGATCGCCGAGGGCGAGGGTGAAGAATTGCTGGTAGCGCTCCGCGAGGTGGTCGGCTGCCACCGTGTACTGGGATGTGGGTATCCGTCCGAGCCGGGGCGTGGGGTAGCGGAGCCAGGCTGATCCGTAGTCGATGGCGAGCGCCGCGACCCACAGCAGGCCCCGGGTGGGGCCTGCGACGAGACCGCCGGCGAGCCAGAGTACGGCGGACACGGCGAACCAGAAGATGAACCGGGTGGCGTGTACTCGCGCCGCGTGACGATGCAGTGCGGCGACGAGGAAGATGCCACGGCCCAGTTGGATCGCCACGTATGCGCCCGCGAAGAGCAGGGCATCGTCGGCGAAGGCGGTGGGCAGCGTGCCTGCAAGCAGGATGGTGCCGAACATGACCCAGAGCGTCATGGGGAAGATGGGGGGCCGCTGCGCGTGGTAGAGGTCGGTCACCAGCGCGGTGACGGACCAGACCCACCAGATCGCCAACAGCAGCACCACGGTCTGGAAGGCCCCGACCCAGTCGAGACGCTGCGCCAGGCTTCGTGACGTCAGTGCGAGCGCGGCGACGAAAACCAGATCGAGGAACAGTTCCAGCAGGGTTGCGCGCTGGGGCCCCTCACCCTCCCGGTCCAGCCCTACCGCGCGGTCGCTCGTCATCAGGTCCCCATCTACTGACGCCGGGTCTTCAGGACCGGCGAGAGCTTCGCAGTAGGGGGCGCGGCCGAGTCGCTGGCGAGCAAGCCCTGGGGGAATTTACGGCAGTAGCAAAATCAATATGGCAGAATGGGGTTTTGTCACCGGTTTGGGTGGTGCCCAGCGCTCCGGGCTGGCCCGAGAATCCTGGCCCTTCGTGGTGCCACCGTTGGTGAGGATGAGGCCCGGGACGTCGGCGATCGCTTCCGGGGGGCCTCGTCGTGCGCGTGCAAGCCGGCCCGGTGCGGATGCAGATCCGCGCGGCGCGGCGTACGGTGAGCGTGTCCTCCGATTCCCTGGGTGGTCGCGACGTGCCGTCGCCGCCAACCCGCTCGGGTGTTGCCCAATCGTCACTCCCATCGTGGCAGCCTGCTGGTCGTGCTGGCTGATCGCCGACCACGTCCCGGCCGCCCGATCCGCCGGCCGCGACACATTCAGGACTGCCGTGCGCCCCAACGGTGGTGGGATCCAACCAGCGCGTCCGCACGGCCGCCCGTGAGCACGACGCTTCCGGACGACCTCACAAGGGAGCATCCGATGAAGATCGCCAGGCAGTGCATCGTCAGCATTCGTCCCCAACGAGGCCAGCAGGTCGGGGCCGACTGGGTCGAGCGCGAGCTACCTAAGCGGGTGGACCCCACGGAGCAGGCCGGGCTGCTCGCCATCCTGCGTCTCGATCCGGCCGACCTCGTCGATGCGCCGTCCCCGTGAAAGGCGATCCGCTCGGACCGTTCGCCAAGCCCACATCTCCCACCGTGGCGCCCCCATGCTCCGGTGCTATTGAGGCCAATCCGCTGCAACGGGCTGGTCGATCATCGAAACTCGAACGTGACGGCACGAGAGAGTCAGCCGCCGCAGGGCCGACCAGGAAGGGAGTGCGCCGTGACATCGGAATCGGTGAGCCGACGGTTCAAGGGCCTGCTCAACAGCCCCAGAGGGCGCGGCCTGATGCGGCGTGGCCGCCGCGGCGCGGACAGCCCCGGCACGCAGGGGAAGCTTCAACAGCTCATGGCCCACCTGAGCGGCTGGTCAAGCCGCCGCCGTTGAGACAAGCTGATGAAGAAGGAGCAGCCGGAGCATCCGTCGTGAGCGACACCAGCCTCGGCGCCGACCGTCAACGGGGCAGCGACTACGCCGACCTTTCCCGGCAGGTCCGCGCAGCGGGTCTACTCGGGCGGCGGCGAGGCTACTACGCAGTGCGTATCGGCCTCGTCGTCGGTTCCCTCGCCGGAGTGTGGGCCCTGTTCGGCTGGTTGGGTGAATCGTGGTGGCAGCTCGGCGTCGCGGTGGCCCTTGCGGTGGCCTTCGCGCAGGCCGGGTTCATCGGCCACGACGCGGGGCACCGGCAGATAGCCCACTCGCGCCGGGCGAATGACCTGATCGGCATCGTGCACGGCAACCTCTTGACCGGGATCAGCTACGGCTGGTGGGTGGACAAGCACAACCGGCACCACGCCCACCCCAATACCGAAGGCAAGGATCCCGACATCACCGTGGCACCTCTGTCCTTCACCGCCGGCCAGGCCCGACGGCGGCGTGGTCTCAGCGCGCTGCTCATGCGCTACCAGGCATACCTGTTCTTCCCGCTGCTCCTGCTGGAGGGCATGCACCTGCACGCCAACAGCGTGCGGGCCGTTCTCGGCCCACGCCACATCGCCCGCCGACCCGTCGAAGCCGGACTGTTGGCCCTGCACCTGGGCGGATACCTCACCGCCGTGTTCCTGGTCCTGAGCCCCGCGCAGGCGGTCGCGTTCATTCTCGTCAACCAGGGCGTGCTCGGCCTCTACCTCGGTTGCTCCTTCGCCCCGAACCACAAAGGCATGCCCATCCTCGGTGCCGACGACAACCTCGACTACCTACGGCGGCAGGCCCTCACCTCCCGCAACGTCCGTGGCCGAATGTTCCTCGACATCGTGCTCGGCGGCCTCAACTACCAGATCGAACACCATCTGTTCCCGAGCATGCCGTGCCCCAACCTGCGCCGCGCCCGACCATTGATCAGGCGGTTCTGCGCCGAGCACGACATCGACTACCACGAAACCACCCTGGGCCGCTCCTGGGTCGAAACACTGCGCCACCTGCACGACATCGGATCCCCCGCACCTCCGCCCGGCGTCGCCACGCGTTGAGCTGCGATGTCACCTGGCAGGAGCTGAGGCGCGCCCTACTGGGCGCGTACCGTGCGCGCCGTCGGTGCCGGCGGCGTGCTCGCATACCTCGTTGATCTGCTCGACGGAGGCGGCCGTCCGTGGCGGCGCGATTCGGGCCGTCAGTCTGCTACCCGAATCAGTGCTGAACTTCCCCGGCTTTCCGGACACCGCGCAGAACTGGCCGGCCCAGGCCGACACTGACGACGTGGTGACCCAGCGCCCGCGGTTCGACTCCCCGGCCCAGCTGGCGATGGGGCAGGAGGAAAGCCGGGACCCGGCCCCATTGTGCGACCGGTCGGTCGCCCCGCGTCGCCGCACATTCCGAGTGGGACTATCGTATTCCGAGGGTGATCGACATGGCCGAGATCCAGCTGTCCGACGTGTTCGTGGAACTGGCTGACACACTGGTCGACGACTTCGACGTGATCGAGTTCCTGCATGTGCTCGCCGACCGGTGTGTTCAACTGCTGGGCGTCTCGGCGGCCGGGCTGCTGGTGACCGACCAGCAGGACAACCTTCAGGTGGTGGCGGCCTCCTCCGAAGGCACCCGGCTGCTGGAGCTGTTCCAACTGCAGACCGATCAGGGGCCTGGCGTGGACTGCTTCCGTACCGGCCAACCCGTGTCGGTCATCGACCTGCGGACCGCCGGCCACCGCTGGCCCCGCTTCACCGCCGCCGCGGCCGAAGTCGGCTTCGCCGCGATACACGCCCTGCCCATGCGCTTGCGTTCCGAGGTCATCGGCGCGCTGAACCTCTTCGACACCCACCCGGGCGCCCTCGACGAAGGCAAGGTCCGGATCGGGCAGGCATTGGCGGACGTGGCCACCATCGGGCTGCTCCAGCAACGCGCCATCCAGCACCGAGACATCCTCGCCGAGCAACTGCAGGCCGCACTCAACAGCCGAGTTCTGATCGAGCAGGCCAAGGGTGTCCTCGCCGAACGCCTTCAGGTGGACGTGGGTGAAGCTTTCGCGCTGCTGCGCAACGGCGCCCGCAGCCACAATCGGCGGCTGTCCGACCTGGCTCAGGCGATAATCGACGGCTCCGAGCAACTCGCGCCAGGAACGACAGCCAACCTGTCCGCCTGACCGGCCACGTGAGCGTCGGATTCTCGCCAGTGGTGCTACGGCCACCTGACCCGAGCGCGGATCGCCACCGAGGTCGGAATATCGCAGCCGCGTGTGTCCCGGCTGGAAGTGTTTGCGCAAATCCGGTGGATCGGACATCTCGCGGCACGGAGCAGCCCGGCCCAGGGAGTAGGCTGAGGATGTCGTCCTGGACCCCGGCGGCGTCGGCCCGCGAACTTCGCGCGCCACCGTCGAAATGAGGTCCACAAGATGGCCAGGTTCGGCCTTGCCCGCTCCACCCCCGTGCAGTCCGGCCCCGAGATCAACGGCCGGTCCCGCGCTGTGCCGCGTACCCGCGCCGGGAGACCACACGTCGCGCTCGCGACGTCCGCGCTGCTGCTCCTGCTACTGGTCTTCATCCTGCAGAACGGTCAGCGCATGGACGTGCGCCTGTTCGGCGCGCAGGGCCAACTGCCGGTGGGAGTCGCGCTGCTGCTCGCCGTGGTGTTCGGAGTGCTGCTGGTGACCGTGCACGCCACCATGCGGCGCATCATCCAACTGCGGTTGTTCAACCATGGGCGCCGCACCCCCTCCACCACCATCACCCGTCCAGACCGCGCCGCCACCGACCCGCGCGCCACCGACCCGCGCGCCGACGTACCCGAGGAACGGAACCCATGATCCGCTCTGCCGAGCAGCGCATGACGTGGGTCTGCACCCGTAAGCCGCCAACGGCACGCCTGCGGCTGACCCCCTCGCCGTCCAGACGCGCGATCCGCGACGGCGGTTGGTGGCCGACCTCGCGCGACCCGGTCGTCGAACTGTGCAGCCTGGTCACCGCGCTTAGCGCCCAGCGGGGCGGCGTGATCGAACGGATCATGCTGCAGCCCACGGCCTGGGACAGGCACCCGTACCGGATCGGAGTCGACGGCGCCGTGGTGCGGGTGGGCTGGTTTACCAGCCTAGACGCCGAGGTGGTGATCATCACGGGCCGGCAGGATCTGCGGATCGACCTGGTCGTGATAGCGCCGGAGACTGCGGACGCCGTGGCGACGGCGGCCATGCTCGCGGCTTCCCGCCCCACCAACACCACCCGCGCCGCCGGTGCGCTGCCTGTACCGCCCGGCCCTCGCTCGCCAGCAGCGGTACGAGACGGCGACGATGTCGCTGTCTGGGAGACCGAAGGCGGGCACCTCCGACCCGATCGACAACCCACAGCGCCGGCCCGGAACTGACAGCTCCAACCGGCCCGGGCCGGGGGCGCGGGTCCGGGACCTCGGTTCGAGGTCCCGGAGCCATCACTGACCGCGGTCCACCAGACGCGAAAGAGGCAACAATCGGGGAAGGACATCGGGACGCCGGACGCGGCCGACTCCACTCATCTGTTGTCGAGGTGCCTGCGTTTGCCTCGCCGAGCCAGCCGCCACCGCTACCGACCGGTCGTGTCGTTGTCGGTGTTCGACACGCACCCGGCAGCGAGATTGCCGTGTTCATCACCGACCAGACCGACGGCCGGTCACCGACTGAAGGTCCGAAGAGCGGAGCAACCGCATGGAGTTCGACGTCACCATCGAGATCCCCAAGGGAACACGCAACAAATACGAAATGGATCGCCAGACCGGCCGCATCCGGCTGGACCGCACCCTGTTCACCGCTACCCAGTACCCGGCCGACTACGGCTTCATCGAACACACCCTCGGCGAAGACACCGACCCCCTTGACGCGCTGGTGCTGGTACAGGAGCCGACCTTTCCCGGCTGCCTCATCCGATGCCGGGCCATCGGCATGTCCCGGATGCAGGACGAGAAGGGGCCCGACCCGAAGGTGCTGTGCGTTCCCACAGCTGACCCCCGCCTCGCGTACCTGGGCGACATCACGGATCTGGAGCCCTTCCACAGGCGGGAGATCCAACACTTCTTCGACGTGTACAAGGACCTGGAGCCGAGCAAGAGCGTCGACGTCGAACACGGGATCTGGGCGGGCTGGACCGAAGCCGAGGCGGAGATCGGACGTTCACAGGAACGCGCCTCCCAGCCGACCTCTGTCGGATGACCACACCAGGACGAACCGTCGGAGCCCTCGTCTGCGTACTCGCCGTCCGGACCGGCGTTCGGTCACGCCGTTCATGCCGCACGGGCAGTGCGGTCGGCGTTCCGCTTCCGACCCCCGGCAACCGACAGGTCACTCACTGTCACCCCGACGGCCGGTGGTGGGATTCGACCGGCGCGTCCACACCGCCGTCCGCGAGCATGACCGTTGCGGACGGCATTACGAGGAGTATTCGATGAGGATTGCCAGGCACCGGATCGTCAGCGTTCTTCGCGACCGCGGCCAGCAGGTCAGGGCCGACTGGGTCGAGCGCGAACTACCAGAGCGGGTGGACCTCCAGGAGCACGTCGGGCTGCTCGCCACCCTGCGTCTGGATCCGGCCGACCTCGCCGACGCGCCGTCCCCGTGAGGGTCGCCCTGCTCGGACCGGTGGCCTGGCGAACACCACCACACCACTACGGCCCCTGGGAGCAGGTGACCGGCCTGCTCGCCGAAGGGCTGGTCACCCGTGGCGTGGACGTGACCCTCTTCGCGACGCTGGACTCCGTCACCACCGCCGCCCTCGACGGCGTGTCCCCACGGGGGTACGCCGACGATCCGGACATGGACGGCCGGGTGTGGGAGGCGATGCACGTCTCCCACGCGATGGCCCGCTCCGGGCAGTTCGACCTGGTGCACAGCCACCTCGACTGGCTGCCGCTGGCCTTTGCCGAACACTGCCGCGCCCCACTGCTCACCACCGTCCACGGCTTCTCCGGCGCGGGGATCCTCCCCGCGTACGCCCGGGCCCGCTCGTCCTACGTGTCGATCTCCGACGCCGACCGGAGCACCGAGCTCGACTACATCGCCACGGTGCACCACGGCGTCGACCTCACCGGGCTGCCGTTCACCCGCGACGCCGGCCCCGGACTGGCCGCGTTCGGCCGGATCCATCCCGACAAGGGCACCCACACCGCCGTCGAGATCGCCCGCCGCGCCGGCCGGCCCCTGACTATCTGCGGCATCGTTCAGGACGAGCGGTACTTCGCCGAACAGGTGGCCCCACACATCGACGGTGAGCAGGTCATCTTCCTCGGGTCCGTCGGCCCTCGACGGCGCGCGGAGGTGCTGGGCGCCAGTACCGCCCTGCTGCACCCGATCGCCTTCGACGAGCCGTTCGGACTGTCGGTGGTGGAGTCGATGGTCTGTGGCACGCCGGTCGTCGCGTATGCGCGCGGGTCCATGCCGGAGGTCGTCGACGAGGGGGTGACGGGGTTTCTCGCGCACACGGTCGAGCAGGCCGTCGACGCGGTCGCCGAGGCCGCCGGGCTCGACCGGGCCGGCTGCCGGGAGCGGGCCCGGCAGCGTTTCGGCGCGGACCGGATGGTCACCGACTACCTGTCCGTCTACGACCACCTCGCGCACCGCTGAACCCGCCGGGCGACCGTCGATTGCTGACTTTGCAACGGCCCGCCCTCGAATCCGTTCCGCCGGCCACACACGCTGGCCGGCGTGCGCCGTCACCGCGTGAGACCGCCGCTGTACTCAGGCGATGGTCGACAACCGGAAGGCCCCATAATCCATGCCCCGCTACGGATTTCTCAGCACCCACCCGCCGACCCGGTGCGGACTGGCCACCTTCAACTCGGCCCTCGCCGCCCACCTGAGCGCCGACGGCACCCATGGCGGCATCGTGCGGGTCAGCGAGAACGGCGACGACCAGCGGACCGGACCCGAGGTCGTGCACACCTGGTCGACGCGCACCCCGGTCGGATGGCGGGACGCCGCCGCCGCCCTGAACACCTTCGACGTCGCCGTCGTCCAGCACGAATACGGCATCTACCCGGGCGCCGACGGCGAGGACATCCTGCCGTTGCTGCGCCGGCTCACCGTGCCGAGCATCGTCGTCCTGCACACCGTGCTCCGCCAGCCCACCGCCCGGCAGAAGTCCCTGCTCGAGCAGATCGTCGCCGTCGCCGGGGCGGTCGTCACGATGACCGACACCGCCCGCGACCGGCTACTCGTCGGCTACACCGTGCCCCCGGACAAGGTCACGGTCATCCCGCACGGTGTCGCCGAGCACGTGGGCGTACCCGCCGATCGCCGTACCCGCCCGCATCTGCTGACCTGGGGGCTGCTCGGCCCCGGCAAGGGCGTCGAATGGTCGCTACGGGCGCTCGCGCGGTTGCAGGACCTCGACCCGACCCCCACTTACACCCTCGCGGGCCGGACCCACCCGAAGGTGGTCGCGCACCAGGGGGAGGCGTACCGGGCGGGACTGCACCGCCTCGGCGCGCAGCTGGGCGTCGCGCACGCCATCGACTACCAGAACGTCTACCACGACCGGCCCACCCTCGGCCGGTTGATCCGCTCCGCCGACGTGGTCGTGCTGCCCTATGACTCCCGCGAGCAGGTCACCTCCGGGGTGCTCATCGAGGCGGTGGCCGCCGGGATACCCGTGGTGGCCACCGCGTTCCCGCACGCCGTCGAACTGCTCACCGGCGGCCCCGGTCTGGTCGTACCCCATCGGGACTCGGCGGCGCTGGCCGCCGCCATCCGACGGATCCTCACCGAACCGGGCCTGGCCGCCCGGCTGGCCGGCCGCATCCGGCCACTGGCCGCGGACCTGCGCTGGCCGGTCGTGGCGGCCCGCTACGGCAGCCTCGCCGAGCGGCTCATCGCCACCCGCGCCTCCGTGGTCGGCGCGGTGTCGGCGTGACCGCGACCACCGGCCGACCCAGCATGCCGGACAGCGGCCTCCGGCAGCCGGTGCCCCGACCGAGCTTCGCGCACCTGAGCCGGTTGAGCGACGACACCGGCCTGTTCGAACACGCCCGGCACGCCATCGTCCGCCGCGAGCACGGCTACTGCACCGACGATGTCGCGCGCGGCCTGGTCGTCACCAGCCGCCAGCCGGAGCCGACCGAGGAGGTGCTCCGGCTCGCGGAGCGCTACCTCGCCTTCCTGACCCACGCGCAGGACGCCGCCGGCGCCTTCCGCAACCGGCTCGGTCACGACCGGCGCTGGACCGACCAGCCCGGCCTCGGCGACTGGTGGGGCCGGGCACTGTGGGGGCTGGGCACCGCCGCCGCCCGCAGTCCCGCCGCCTGGATCCGGGAGGAGGCGCTCGTCGCCTTCAGCCGGGGCGCCACCCGGCGCTCCCGGGCCCCGCACGCGATGGCCTTCGCCGGACTCGGCGCCGCCGAGGTACTGCGCCGCCACCCGGCCCACGCCGCCGCAGCCGCGCTGCTGGCCGACGCGGCCACCACGATCGGCGCCCCCGGACCCGACCCGCAGTGGCCCTGGCCGCAGGAGCGGCTGACCTACGCCAGCGCGGCCCTCGCCGAGGTCGTCATCGCCGCCAGCCAGCTCCGCCACGACGGCCCACCGCTCGACGACGGGCTGCGGATGCTGAACTGGCTGCGCGACGTACAACAACGCAGGGGACGGCTGTCGGTCGTGCCGGCCGCCGGGTGGGCATGCGGCGCGGCGCGGCTCCGCCACGACCAGCAGCCCATCGAGGTCGCCGCCTTCGCCGACGCCTGCGCGACGGCCGCCACGATCACCGGCGACCCCGGCTGGGAGGCCGGAGTAGAGCAGGCGGTCGGCTGGTTTCTCGGCGACAATGACATCGGCACGCGGATGTGGGATCCGGCGACCGGCGGCGGCTACGACGGCCTGACCCCGCACGGCCCCAACCTCAATCAGGGCGCCGAGTCCACCCTCGCGCTCATCTCCACGCTGCAGCACGCCCGGCGGTGGTCGTGACCGGCACCCTAGCCGTCCGGCACGGTGTCACCCTCGCCCCGGATCCGGGCCGGGTCATCGTCAAGCTCTTCGTTCCAGGTGAGGACGCGGCTGTGGTACGCACCCGCGCGGGGGCGCTCATCGACCGTGTCGCGCACCTCGACGACGAGGAGACGGGCAGGCTGCTGAGGGACACGTTCCGCCGCTTCGGCGTCCGGCACCGCGACCTGGACGGCACCTTCCACCACCACCACGACCTGGTCCGACACCGGGCCGCGCGAACCCGGGACCTGTCCCCCACCACCCGCCTCCTGATCGGCGCCTACTTCAGCCACGAATACGCCGTCGAGGCGGCCGCGCTGTGCAACCCGTCGATGGTGGCCCACCCCGACCAGACCGGCCTGGGCAGCAAGCAACTGCGCGTCGCGGTCAGCCTGCGCCAGATCGGCGAGGGCCACCTGTCGTCCATCGGGTTCGCCACCGCGGTCATCGGACCCGAGCGCCGACTCACCGTCGCCGACCGTACCGGCCCGCTGGTCGTCGGGCAGCGGGCCGGCGTACGGCACCGTCGGGACCTCCTCGCCGCCGGCCTGACCGAGGTGGACTGCGACAACGAGATCACCGCCACCGTGCTGGACGCCCTGCCCGAACGCTACGACGAGGCCACCTTCGAGCGGGTGCTCGGCGACCTGCCACCGGACCTGCTCTACCGCAGCACCGGAGGGAGCACCCTCGAACACCTGCGCCGCACCAACGCCGCCAGCTACGCCACGACCTTCCCCGCCGACACCGCCCTGCACCAACGGGTGCTCTGGCCGGCCACCCCGGCAGAGAGCAACGGCATGGAGGACGCCCGGTTCGTCCGGTTCCTCGACGAGTCCGGACCGGTGTACCGGGCCACCTACACCGCCTACGACGGACGTCGCATCGCCACCCGCATGCTAGCCAGCGGCGACCTGCGCCGCTTCGAGATCACCCCGATGCGCGGGCCGGGCGTCCGCAACAAGGGCGTCGCACTGTTTCCCCGTACCATCGGCGGCCGGCACCTCGCCCTGTGCCGCGCCGACGGCGAGACCATCGGCCTGACCTGCCTCGACGCCGAGAACCGATGGCAGGATCCGCTGCCCCTGCACGGCCCCCGCGACAGCTGGGAACTGATCCAGGTCGGCAACTGCGGATCGCCCATCGAAACCGATGCCGGCTGGCTCGTACTCACCCACGGGGTCGGCCCGATGCGCCGGTACGCCATCGGCGCGCTCCTGCTCGACCTGCATCGACCGGAACGAGTCGTCGCGCGGCTCCCCGGCGCACTCCTGACACCCGACAACGCCGACCGCGACGGATACGTCCCCAACGTCGTCTACTCCTGCGGCGGCCTCATCCACGACGGCGAGCTGTGGCTGCCATACGGGGCCAGCGACGCCCGGGTCGGATTCGCCACCGTGCCGCTGGCCACGCTTCTCGCCGGGATGGTGGAATCCCCGCCAGCACCGGACGACCGGGACCGATGATTCGGCCGCCGCCACGGCAGTCCGGACGGCGAGTGCCGGCGTACGCGCGACCGCGTCGCACGTTGCGGCGACAGGACGGCGGAATCCTGCGCAGGTGTGGACGGCCAGGGACGGCGGCTCAGGCGTCGTGATCGGCGAGGTGCCGCCACGGCAAGCAGCCGGGTCGCTGGTCATGTGTTCAACTGGCGGACCGCGCGAGCTTCCCGGCGTCGAGCGGCCGCCGCCCGCGATCGAGCTGCCGGTCAATCTCGTCGAAGGTCGGCCAGGTACCCGTGGCAACGGAAGTGCTCGTATACAGCCTGCAGAAGGCGATACTGGTCCGTCCTGAGCTGACCGTCCCGGAAGTTTCCCGCTCCCCCTTGTCGCCCCGACGGCCACTGCGTGTGCGGACCCTCAAAGCATAGGGCGTAACGGCGCATCAGCGCCGCGCAACCTCCCTCGGTCTGGTTGCCGGGAAGGTAGGCCCCCTCACGGCCATCCGACCTTCGGTACTTTGGTGCAAAGCCGTGGGAGTGTGTCGAATGTGAGACAGAGCCGTTAGATCCACAGACCCTCCTGCTGGTCACCGGGATCACCGGCGGCGAACCTCCGCCCAGCGGATCACCCGCAGCAGACGCCTGTGGCGCCAGCGGCCCATGGACCGCGGCGTCGGGTGTCGCGGTGGATTCGGGCGTTGACCTCGTCGGTGAAGTCGCGGCAGGCCGCCTCCAGCTCGGCGAACGTGCGGTACTGGCCGAGCAGGTTCGCGCTGGTGGGCACCAGGTCCGCCTTGGCGATCTTCACGGTGTTCTCGGCGCCGCCCTTGGACTGTGGGTCCGCCGGCACGCAGGTGCGGATCGTCATCCCGTAATGCCGGGCCACCTGCACGATCTCCGGATTTCTGACGACGATGTCCGCGACGTGCTCCACCGTGATCGTCTTCTCGTTGTCGGTCAGCACGTAGGCCGGCACCCCGCCGAACCGTCGCAGGGTGGCGTCCAGGCGGGCCACGACCGTCGGCAGGGTCTTGTCCAGCACCGGGATCACCATCCGGAACCTCGACCAGGGCAGCCACGCGCGCCACAACGTCGTGCGCCGGCCGCCGATGCGTGGGCCCTTCGCCCCAGTCGAACTGCAGCCACAGCCCCGGCTCCGGGATCCACGGGCGGAACACCCGCCGCTGCCCGGCCTGCCAGGACTTCTTCACCGCGGCGACGGCCCGGCGGGTGGTGCGTTCCCCGCCGGCGAAGCCCATCGCGGTGATCCGCCGGTGCACCACATCGGCGCGGACCCGGCCGCCCGAGCGGGCCACCAACTCCTCGATCTTGTCCATGAACTCGTCGATCGGCCGGGCCCGCTGGGTCCGCCCCTCCGGGCTGCGCCCCTCGGCCCGCAACTTCACATACCGGGCCACGGTGTGGTGGTCACACCCGGCCAACTCGGCTGCCGGACGGTAACTGCCCGTGAGGTCGTACGCCTCCAAGATTTCCACGATCTCCCTGCCGCGTTTCACGCCGCCGACCCTCGCCGACCAGCGTCTCGTCATGATCAGCGGGGAGATAACTGGCCATCCACGGGGAGAACCCCGGCCATCAGCGGGGCGGTAATTGGCGGCCTATGGGGATCTTTCACTGGCCGCCGACAGTCATCGAGGTCAACCAGCTGGACAAGGCCCACCGGGCGCCGCCGCGGCAAGACCGACACCATCGATGCCGAGGCCCGCGACTTTATGGTCGGCAACATACCAACGAGCGTTGCGGCATCGCTGCCATTCATGACTGCATCGGCGGGATGCACGAAAGCTACCGCGCCAAACACCGACCAGCACGCGGACGGGCCGCCGGATGACCGGCGACCCGTTCCGGTTGGTCGTTCACCAAGCAGCCCGGCGGCCCCCCGGTCCCGCGCCGGGCGGCCGGCGCGGGACCACGGGTACCGGCCGGGTCAGTTCGCGCAGACGGCGTACGCGCGGACCTTCCAGTTGCTGCCGAAGCCGTCCTCGTCCTCCATGGCGCGGACGGTGACGACGGTCGAGGTCGTGGCCCGCATCTCGGTCAGGCGCACCTGGCCATCGCCGCCGAGAATCTCGCCGCCCACCCCGTGCACGCGCGTGCCCGGGGGGCAGGTGGCGGTGACCGACTGGATGGAGGCGGAACTGTAGACGCTGTCGTTGATCACACGCTGCTCGCCGGGCAGCGGGTCGGCGCAGATCGCGGTGGCGTCCAGCCACCAGGTGCCGCTGAAGCCGGTGCCGTCCTCGGCCCCTGCCACCACGACGCTGTTCTGGTTGATGCGCAGATCCTCGAGGACAACTTCGCTGTTCGACGCCCCGACGACCGCGCCACCGACCCCGATGGCGTGCTTGCCGGTCGGGCAGGACTTCTCGAACCAGTTCGACGTGCCGAAGCTGGGCGTCGAGCTGCCGGACACGGTCACCAGGCCCGCGGGCGGCGTGGCGCACACCGCGCTCGCCGTGACCGCCCAGTTGCCGGCGACGCCGTTCTCGTCCTCCCGGCCGGTCACCGAGTACGCGTCCCCGCCGATCAGCGGCCGCATGATGTCCATGCCGACCTGACCGAGGCCGGAGCCGGTGATGGCGCCGCCACCGCCGATGACCTTGGTACCGGCCGGGCAGGTCGCGCTCTGCGACTTCGCGACGCTGTTGCTGGGGCCGGTCGTCGTCTTGATGCTCAGGCCGGGGACCGCCGCCACCGGTCCGGTGAGGGCCAGTTGGCCGAGCACGAGCGCGCTCAGCGCGGCCCCGCCGGCGGCGGCCGTCCGACGCGACCACGGGTTCCGGTTCGATCCGTTTCGCATGGTGTCTTCCTTAATTGAGGCTGTTCGGTTGCGATTGACATCGGTAGGAGCGCCGTCGGGTCGGGATGCCAACAGAAAGCTCGAAGAAAAAAGTTCTGCGGTTCTAATTGACCGGTCGACGAGCAGCGGGAGACACGGATGGACACGGCGGCGCGCGACGACACCGCACTGGTCGAGGCGGTGCGCCGCGGTGAGCGGGCCGGGTTGGAGGGCATGTACCGGCGGTACGCCGACCGGCTTTACACGTACGCCCGGACGATGGTGCGCGAGCCGGAGGCCGCCGCAGACGCCGTCCACGACGCATTCCTCACGGCCAGCCAGCGCATCGGCCAGCTTCGGGAGCCCGATCGGCTACGCTCCTGGCTGTACGCGATCGTGCGCAACGAATGTCTCCGGCAGCTCCGGGAGCGGTCCCGCTCCCTGCCGCTGGACGAGGCCGGCGAGCCGGTGGCCGAAGCCGCCGACCCGGCCACGGGCGTCAACGCCGAGCAGGTACGCGCGCTGGTGCACACCGCGGTCGCCGCGCTGAACCCGGGCGACCGGGAGGTGGTCCACCTGGCCATCCGCCACGACCTGTCGACCGTCGACATCGGCGCGGCCCTCGGGGTGCCCGCCAACCACGCGCACGCCCGCCTGTCGCGCGCCCGTTCGCAACTCGAACGAGCGCTGGGGGCGCTGCTGGTGGCCCGCACCGGAGCCCGGGACTGTCCGACCCTCGCCGGCCTGATCGACGGCTGGCAGGGCCGGCTCACCCCGACCCTGCGCAAGCGGGTCTCGCGGCACATCGACGGCTGCACGGTGTGTGGGCTGCTCCGGCGGGAACACCTCAGCCCTGCCGCCCTGCTGTCGGCGTACACGGCACCGGCCTTCCTGGTCGTCGCCGACACGGTGTGGCCGAGACTGGCAGAGGTCTACGCGACCGATGTCCTGGCCGATCCGGCGGGTACGGTCACGGCCGGCCCGGCGGCCGACCAAGCGCTGGCGGTCGACGAACCATCCGGGTCGGGAAACGCTGGCCCGGCGACCGAGCGGGCGCCGGTAGCCGACGAACCATCCGGGTCGGGAGTCGCCGGGCCGGCGGCTGGTGCGGGCGAGGGGCCCACGCCGACGGACGGCGGGGCGGTGGCCGCGGAAGGTGCGGCGGTCGTGCCGGAAGATGTGGTGGGGGCCTCGGACGGTGCGGCGGTGCCGCGTGGTGCGGCGCACCCAGTATGGGCGACCTCGTCGGCGAAGCGCGACCGGCGCCGTCGGCGGCTGGCCGGGGCGGCAGCCCTGTTGACCCTTCTCGCCGCGTTCGGCACCTGGGCACTGCTATCGGAACGCTCGACCGCCGCGCCGGACGGATCCGGCAAACCGGCGTCCGAGACGCTCGGATCACCGGCCGGCAAGGTGGCACCCGCCTCCGCGCCGCCGTCCGCCGCGGCCACGGGAGCCGGCACGCTGGCTGCCGATCCGCCACCGACCGCTGCCGCCGGTCCGACGTCCGGAACCGGGATCGTGCCGGCGGATGGCGCCGGCGCCACCCGGGCCGATGCGACCAGGGCTGTCGTGCCCGGTGGCGCCGCACCGGCACCGACCGTGGCACCGACCAGACCTCCGACCGCGCCCCGGCCGACGGCCGCGACGCAGATCGCCGCGCCGTTCACGGTCTCCGCCACCGCTCACGTGCGGTGCGGCTTGGACATGTACAGCCTCGTAGTGCAGGCCACCGGCAGTGCCGCACTCGGCGGCGCCGAGGTTCGCTGGACACCCACCGGGGGCAGGACGTCGGCCCGGGCCCTGACTGTGGACGGATCGGCCGCGCGGGTGACCGTCTGGCAGTTACGCGCGCCGGCGCTGACCTGGTCGGTGCGGGCGACGGCTGTGGACGGCCGCACGGCGCAGAGCCCGAGCTACCCGGTCACCGACCCTTGCGTCCAGCCGGGATAGCCAGGACGGCCGTGGGCGGTCTGCGGCGCAGGTTGAAGAGGCTGGCGGCGGTCAGGCTGAGGCGCTGCGTTGGCAGGGTCAAGGCAGGACGCGGGCCGCCGCCGCGCAAATGGACGCACTGCTTCAACTCGCGTTCGCCGTCCGTGCGGCCATCGGGATTAACAGGTCGAGGTCGGTTTGCTCGGGAACACGGTCCACCTCGATCGACCTTGCGCTTTATCAACTCGGTGGCCATAAGAAGCGGTAGATCAAAGTTGCATGGGGTTCTGACGGACCACTCTTCTGCCGCGGGTCGGGCGCCACGCCTAGCAACCGGGCGCGGCGCCGAAGCTACCCGGTCATAGCCAATGGGAGGTAGGGCGATGCCCGCACTCGCCGGAGGCCGATGGTGGTAGCCCGTGAATGCCAGCAGTGGCCACGGCGGCATCGTTGATCGTGGTGGGATCGATGCTCCAGCGACCGGCCATCGCCATCACGTCGGACTCGGACGGCGTCGTGGCGTACCAGGCCGCCCATTCCTCGTCCGACCAGTGTTCCCACCCGGGCTCCATACCGCGTATGCCGATACCCAACTCGACCTCACCGGCTGTCGGATTACCGAGGAACAGCGGCACCTCGCCCCGCTCTCCGATAAAGCAGTACGCACGCAACAGCTCACCATCCAGCGCCCGGGCCCAGGCGTGATAGTCCGGGACTCGCTCGTTGGCGAAGAACTACACCTCGCCCAGATCGCGGCTCAGTCTCCTAAGCCAGTCGGGGAAGGGCGGCTCGGTCGCGTCGAACCCCGTCGGCAGTGCAGCCGGCCGTGGGCGAGGGTCCAGCCTGGTACCGGCGCGGCCACATACACGCCGTGCCGATATGCCCGGTCGGTGCCGGCGGCCCAATCGAGGACCTCCCGGCCGTGCAGCTCAAGCGCATCCGCGACCTCGTCAGGGGTTCGGTCTCGGACCGCCAGCCACGACGTCTTATAACCGAACCCGGCCACGCTGCCATGATTCCAGAGGCCTGTTCACTGCTGCATGGAGGAATCCGGATCGGGTCTGTCAAGTTAACTTGACAGACCCCCTGTGGGGGCTCGACCTTCCGGGCAGCCGCCCGTTCGTCGGCCGCCCGGGGCAGAGTGCTTTTCGGCTCCAACCCCCTCGCGGTTCGCTCGTACTTGATCAAGTGGAACCCACTGCCCGTCGGAGTAATCAGGGTGCCGATGGCTGGTCGGGTGACGCACCAGGTCTGGCGGGGCAAACGGCAAGAAGCCCGTTACCGGCGTACCGGCTACGGGCTTCTGGCCTGAACATATAGACCCGGGCGAGGTTGGCCTCGACGGTCTTCGGGCTGATGAACAGGCGCGGGATGCGTCGGAGGCCGTGCGGTGCGTACAGTTCCGGGTCGGACTTGGGGTGGGCCGGGTAGATCCGGCGCAGGGAACGGGACGAGACAGCGACGGCATGACGGCGGACAACATTGCGGAAACCGGTCAATACGGCATTGACCCGACCCGGCTGGAGACCTGTCTCAGCGTCTTTGAGGCGTTGGAGGACCTGCCCCCCGATCATCCCGACGTGGTGCGGGTGCAGCGGGCCACCGCGAAGCTCTACAAGGTGATCAAGCAGCGGCGACGCGAGGAACGGCGGGATGCCATCGCGGCGGCCGACCGCGCGGTGACGGCGGCCACCGCCACCGGCGCCCCGGGCCGGATCGACGATGAGACCCAGGGCAACCCGCTCGCCTCCCCCACCGTGGGTGCCACGGCCGGCTTCCTGCACAAGCCGCGCGGCTGCTACGTCTGCAAGCAGCGCTACCGCGATGTGGACGCCTTCTACCATCAGCTCTGTCCGCCCTGCGCCGCGCTCAACCGGGAGCGCCGGAACGCCCGCACCGATCTGACCGGTCGGCGCGCGCTGCTCACCGGCGGCCGGGCGAAGATCGGCATGTACATCGCGCTGCGGCTGCTGCGCGACGGCGCGCACACCACGGTGACCACACGGTTTCCCCACGACGCGGTCCGCCGATTCGCCGCGATGTCCGACAGCGGGGACTGGCTCCACCGCCTGCGGATCGTCGGGATCGATCTGCGCGACCCCGCCCAGGTGATCGCCCTCGCTGACTCGGTCAGCGGCCAGGGACCACTCGACATCCTGATCAACAACGCGGCGCAGACCGTCCGCCGCACGCCCGCGGCGTACGCGCAGCTCGTCGCCGCGGAGGCGGCTGCCCTGCCGGACGGCCCGCTGCCGGAGATGATCACGTTCGCCAAACCGGCCGGCCGGGGCGACCCGGCGGGCAGCCTGATCGCCCCACTGAACTCGCCCGCGCTCACCCCGCACGCGCTCACCGCGCTGGCGCTGACCAGCGGCTCCGCCTCGCCGGAACGGATCGCGACAGCCAGCGCCATCGACGCGGGCGGTCTGGTGCCGGACCTCGACCCGGTCAACAGTTGGGTGCAGCGGGTGCACGAGGTGGACCCGGTCGAGCTGCTCGAAGTGCAGCTGTGCAACGTGACCGCGCCGTTCGTGCTGGTCAGCCAGCTGCGACCGGCGATGGCCGCCGCGACCGCCCGCCGCAAGTACGTGGTGAACGTGTCGGCGATGGAGGGCCAGTTCGCCCGCGGCTACAAGGGGCCAGGGCATCCGCACACCAACATGGCCAAGGCCGCGCTGAACATGCTGACCAGGACCAGCGCCCAGGAGATGCTGGCCGACGGCATCCTCATGACCAGCGTCGACACCGGCTGGATCACCGACGAGCGGCCTCACCCGACGAAGATGCGGCTGGCGGACGCCGGCTTCCACGCCCCGCTGGACCTGGTCGACGGCGCGGCCCGGGTCTACGACCCGATCGTCCGCGGCGAACAGGGCGAAGACCTGTACGGCTGCTTCCTCAAGGACTACACACCCTGCGCCTGGTGATCGGCGCTGTCCCTGCCGAAACCTCATCCGCGCTAGGCCCTCTGTCGAAGTCCTCGGTCGAGCCGAGGCGGAGTCCAGGCGGCGATCCGGCAAGGCGGGAGTTGGTCCGGAATAGATCATCTAGCGGCCGAGCTGTCGGTTGAGTTCTTCAAGCACGTCGATGATCTTCAGCCTGCTGGTGCCGGTCGGCATGGTGCGCGTGGTGCCGTAGGCGAGTTCGACCAGAGCGGAACGCGCGGCGGCGAGTTCGTCTGCGGTGGCGTCCAGTTGATGCCAGGATGCGTTGGCTGCTGGGACGATCTCGTTGCGCAGCCGCACGGCCATGGCACGTGCCGTGTCGGCGTGCGTACCCGTCCGAGTGTTCCATTCGTCGTCGCCCAGGTCGTCGAGGGCGATGTCGATGACGTTCGCCAGCAGGTGGAGCATCTGCGGGTCGCCGGCGAGCCGGACGCCGGTCGGGACGGCCCGCACAACGGTGCGAGTGATCGGCACATCGTCCAGGCCGACGTGGCGCTCCCCCAGCATGAACTGGACGTTCTGGCGCTGCCACCCTCGGGCCAGTCGCAACGCGGTCATGCCGTCGGCGCTGACGGCGTCGATCGCGGCGCCGGCCAGCAACAGGGCCGCAATGACACGTCGTTCGTTGCGTTCGACCGCGTGCATCAACGCTGTCCGCCCTCGCCCGTCGGCGGCGTCCACATCGGCGCCGGCCTGCAGAAGCACGTCCACCGCGGCGTGATCGCCTCGCCGGGCGGCCACGACGATCGCCGGTGTCGCATCGGAACGCTCATGGTTGGCGTCCGCACCGTAGGCGAGGAGAAGGCGCAGCACTGCCGGTGCGGCAGGTCGCATCACCGCGGTGATCAGAGGTGCTTCCTCGCTCGGACCTGGGGCCGCCTGCGCTTCCAGCAGGACCCGGAGCGTCGCACGAGCAGCCGGCGTCGGGCGGAACGAGGCGCAGGACACCGCCTCGGCCAGCACGCTCGACCTGGTGGCGGGCTCCACCGCGAGCGCCCCACGGCCGACCAGGAACTGCACCACATCCGCACGCGCCTCGATCACCGCGGCACGCAGCGGCGAGCCCGTGTAGGGATCGGCGGGACCGATGCGCGCGCCGGCATCCACCAGCAGGCCCACGATTCCCAGCCAGCCGCTGCCCGCAGCGCCGGCCAGGACCGACCCCCGGAACCGGCCTACCGTGACGTCCGGGTCCGCGCCGTCGGCCAGGGCCTGCCCGACAGCCACCTCGTCACCAGCGTGCACCGCCTCGACCAGGCGCTGATCGGCAGCCTCGGTCATCGATCACCACCCGTCACGTCGGTGAACGCCCGCAGGTGCAGTCGCGCTGCCACGTTCGCGGTGAACCAGGCGAAGAACTCGCCGTCTTCATCGAGGCCCGCACGGACTTCGTCACACCAGTCCTGCCGGTCGAGCACCGCGAGGTACTGCCGTACCAGTTGGTCTCGCTGCTCGGTGGTGCATCCAGATCGCTCCGGCTTGTCGCTCGCCAGGTGGTCGGCGATGACCGCGGCGTCTACGTACCTGTTCACGGTCGGTGTTTGCCGATCGAGGTGAGCGACATGCGCGGCGAGGACGACAGGCGCCGGCGGATAGTGCTCAAGGGTCATGCCCATGCCACCGCAGCCAGCCATGATCTTCAGTAGCCGGCCGGTGTGATCGACCAGGTCATCGTCGACCTCGGTCCCGACGATCGCCTCGTGCAGGTGGGCTGCGGTGGCCACCTTGCCGGCGAAGTAGCCGTTGAGGAAGTCGCCGTCGCAGGCATGGCGCAGCAGCCACCGGCGGGAGGCGTGGACACCGCCTCGGCACAGCGCCTCGATGAGGTAAACTCGTCCCCAACCTTCAACACGCTGAGCCAGCCACAACAACGCTTCCTCGCCTCCGCGGCGCCGCCGCAGCGCCTCGGCGGCCAACGCCCCGAACCGGTCCGACAGCAGGCCGATGGTTTGGATCAGCGGAATGTCTTCCTCCGCCCAATCCGTGGCGAGCAGCGCCAGCCCCACCGTCGCGGAGCATCGATCCGTGCTGTGCCGCACCAGCCACCGGCCGGTCTGCCGCACCCGCTGCCGGTCCGCGCGCAGCGCCGCAGCGGCGATGTGCTCGTTGTAGTGGATCGGAACCTCGACATCGTGAAACGCGTCGGCGAGTTTGCTCGGTGGCGCATCGGCCTTGCCGAAGTGCACGTCGAGGATGACGGCAACATCAGAACCCCTGAGCCGCTGGTCTTTCCGGGTCCGCGGTCGCTGACGTCGGCGATGAAGGTCGCCGTCCGGATACGGCTCACCGTCACGCGGAAGAGGAGAGTCCGGATAGCGCTGATGCAGGCGCAGAGCGTGTTCGAACAGGCCGGTCCGGGGTCCGAGCGATCCAGGCTCGGTCGTCACGCTCACCGGCGGACGGAAGACTCGATTCTCTCGATCATGGCCGGGATAATGCCAGCCCGGACTCGCCAAGGCAAGCAGCGCACGCCGCGTCAAGCACTCCGCCTCCAGCGAACTGCCTCAGAGGAGAGCGAGCAAACGGGCCGAACACAAGATCGAGCCGATCGAGGCGGAGCTGCGGCGCCGGCCTGACGACCCACTCGACAAGATGGCAACACACCCCGGCGGACAGGGCCACGAGCGGCAACCAGTCCAGTCGCCGTTCGTACACGACGCAGGAAGAGCCTGTTGGGTTCGAGTCGCTTCGGAATTCAACTCCTCGAAACGAGGCTTGACCTGGGGTGTTGGGTTCCGGCGTGTGTCGGGATCAACACGAACCAATTTCCAACGCGGCCTGTGCCTACGGGGCGCCATCGCGCTCGGCGGATAGCCACTAAAGCTGGTCAAGGCGGGTCCCGGGCTGGCCGCCGGGGCCCGCCTTGACCCGGTACTCCCATAGCTGACCCGCCTGTCGGGTCATGAGGTGTCTACGACGCCAACGCCACCGGCTGCTCCGCAATGGCTACCAGAGCGGTACGCGAAGACGGCAGACTTAGGCGGATGCCGCCGTACTTGGTGTACCGGCGGAGGAACGCCTCTTCGCCGCCTTCGAGCACCTGTCGGATGTGCGTGCGGATGTCCTCGGCGTCGATCGAACCCTGGGCAAGCACTCGTACTTGGTCGTTGCCTGCGTCGAGAACGACGACGAGTTCGGCGTCCCCGAGCACAGGGATGTTCGGGTTGTGCGTGGCGGCGATGATCTGCCGGCTGCCTCCGCTGGGAGAGATGGCCTTTTGGCTACGGATCATTTGGACCACGTCGTCAAAGATGAACCGATTGTCGAGGTCGTCTTCGGGCTGGTCGAGGATCATGCATCGGCCGTCGATCGCGAAGATGAGCAGCAGGATCGCGGTAGCGCGCTGGCCAGCCGATAGGCGGTCGAGGGTCTTGACCTCGCCATCGACGCGCAGCCGGATGTCGACTCGGTCACGGGGTGCGAGGATCTCGAGCTCCCTGGTGCGGTCAGCGTTCTCGTCGGTCAGCCAGGTCCAGATCTTGTTTGCCTGCGCGGTGGTCACATCGAACTGCTGGCTCAGCTCGGCTGGGCCTGCGGTGACTGCCGACGCGATGGTGCTGCCGTCGACTCCGTCTGTCATGGCGATCGCTTCGATCGCGGCGCCGTTGGCGCCGCTGCCCTGCAGCAGGTGGCGTAGGTCTTCGATGAATCGGTGCCGGTCGCCGTGCGCGACGATAGCCACCTCGACTCGGCCGTTCAGCTGGGAGTTGATTCTGGCCGCAGCGTCGGCGCGGAGATCTGGGAGAAGGGAGATCCTTCTCCCAGATCACGCGTGTCAGTCGACGGTAGGAGCTACCAACATCCCAACGGATCCGCAGGTCTCCGGCGCGTTCTTGAACTGCTGGCCGTCGAGAACGTAGATCAGTCCGTTCCACTGGGTCGAGGACGGGGAGGCGCTGGCGCCGGGAGAAGGGCTGGCGTCCTCGGCCTTCACGCACGGGTACAGATGATTGGGTGCCTCGTCGCCGAAGATTCGGCTCCACGACCTGCGGCACGCGTCGACCGGGGACTCGCCTGCGGTCGACGCGGCGTCGCCCATCCTTTGCAGGTTGGCCGTGGCGCACACGAAGGCGTCGCCGTTGGCGGGCAGCGCTTCGAAGGGAGCGGTGGGCGCGTTGTAGGCGCCGATCGCGGCGGTCGCGCCACCAGCGAAAAGGGCGCCCAGCACCACCGCGCCCGCAACGCGCGCTGCCGTACGTCGTGACCGCCGTTGGGGCTGCCGTGGCGTGTCGAGGATCCGAGCGAGCATCGTTTCTCCTTGCCGGCTGGCCGGGAAGCCGGCCTGGCTCTCGGGGCGGACGCCCCGGATCAACTGGCCGGCGTCGCTGTCGTGTCGCTTCACTGAAGCCCCCTCATGTATGCCGTCAGGCTTGCCGCGGATGGCGATTGCTGAGCCACTGGCTTCTCGTCGTGGACCGCCTTGAAGCGGCGGTGGGCTCGATGCAGCCGGACGGCGAAGGCCGCGGGAGAGCAGCCCAGCACGGAAGCTGCGTCACGGCCGCTGAAGTCGTACCAGTAGCGCAGCAGCAGCACCTCACGGTCCCCCTCGTTCAGGGCCGCCAAGGCCGCGAGAACGTCTACCCGCTGTGCGGCGACCTGGCCGAGAGGGTCGTCGTCACGATCGGCGTACGCGCGCAGCCGATCCCGCAGCGCCGCAGCAGTTCCGCGGGTTCGCTGGTGTTGCATCATGAGCCGCCGGGCGACCCCGAACAGCCACGGCCGCTCCTGGCCTTCCCTGATGCTCCTCAGCCGCCGCCACGCCACGGTGAACACCTCGGCCACCAGATCCTGGGCATCTTCCCGGTCCAACCGAGCACTGGTGTAGGCCAAGACCGCATCGCCATGCCGCCGAAACACCTCGGTCAGGCGCTGACGGTCTGCGGCCGCCCCTTGATCGTCCTGCACCGAACCTCCAGATGGTGGTTTCACACCCACACTTGTCGCCAGACGACGAAATCATTACCGCCACCTAGGTCGGGTCGTCCGGGGGATTCACCCCTGGGCTCCCACAGAGTGAATGTCAACGGTCATTGGGACGTGGCTCTGGCACGAAGTTCGTGATCGCTGCTGCCACGTGGCGGTTACTCGGCGAGGATGACGCGGCGGCGGAGGAGGTCGAAGTTCGCTCGGCCGTACATCTGCCTTTTGATCGCTTTCAGCTTGCAGACGTTGCCTTCGACCGCTCCGCTGCTCCAGGGCAGGGTGAGCCCGTTGCGGACAGCGTCGTAGTCCTTGAGCAGGCCGGCGGCGAAGCCGGCGAGCTGTGCGACTCCGCTGGCCTGGGCTTGGGTGATCCAGGTGTCCAGGTGCTGGCCTTGGCGTTGGCGCAGCATGCCGGCGAAGTCGCTGACCAGGCGGTCGACGGTGCGTAGGCTTTCACATCGCTGCAGGATGCGAGCCAGGTCAGCGTGTTCACGTTCGGTCCGCTCGGCGGCGGGCCGGATGATCCAGCCGGTCACCTCCCGGGGCTTCGGCGCGACTGCCGTCATGGCGGCCGGCTTGATCGTGCCGTCCCGCCACGTATGCAGCAGCCGGCGCACGGAACGTTCGCTGCCCCGGTAGCCGCGGTCGCGGAGTTCCGTGGTCAGCCAGGCCGCGTTGGTACAGCCCTGCTCCCAGCGCTCGGCGAGGTAAGCGGCGTGTTGGTCGAGTTCACGCGCTCGGGGGACGGTCTCGGTGAGCAGTTCGTCGGTGGTCGCCGCGCGTAGGTAGCGGCGCACGGTCTTGCCGTCGAGGTTCAACGTTGTGCTGATCGCGGTGGTGCCGATGCCCTTGACGTGCAGGGCATGGATCTCGGCGTGCCGTTGCCGGGTCACCTCGGCGCGGCGGCCCTGCTCGCCATCGGTTGACGGGCGCGGTTGCGCGACGGCTTCGGCTTCGGGCCGGTCCTTGAGACACTTACGGTGGGCGGGGACGACCCGGTCGGCGGCTTGGGTGAGGTTGTAGAGCAGGTGGAACCGGTCGGCGACCTGGATCGCGTCCGGCGCGCCCAGCCTGGCGCCTTCGGCGTAGCCGCTGGCCCGGTCGCGGCAGACCACCTCGGTACCCGGGTGGGCGCGCAGCCAGTTGGCGAAGGTGTCGCAGCGGCGGTCGGGCAGCAGGTCGACGGGCCGGCCGGTGTGCATGTCGACCACGATGCTGCCGTAGTCACGGCCCTTGCGGAACGCGAAATCGTCGACGCCGAGCACCGCCACCGTGCCGACCTCGGGCACCGGCAGCGCCCGGACCAGCCGTAACAGGGTCGTGCGGGACACCTCCACGGCCAGCAGACGCGTCATCCGTGCACCCGGCCGGCCACCCAGAGCCAGGGCGACCTTCTCCAGGATGCCGCGCAGCAACGGGGTGCGGCGGGCATATGGTGCGGTCAGATCCGGCACCTGCTCGGCGAAGGTCCGCCGGTAACAGGCGGTGTTGTCGCAGAAGAACCGCCGGATACGCATCCGTAGCAGGGTCTGCCTGCCACCGATCGCCGGGTCCGCCAGGGTCCGCTGGTACCGACTATGCACCCGCGCCGACTTGGACCCGCGGCCGGGACACCGCGCATCATCAGCCGAAACATCGGCATCCAGCCGGACCGACCGTCCATCGGCCCGTACGTGCCCGATCCGCAGGGCCGCAAGATGGGGCAGCAATCCTTCGAGGCCACGATCATCACACCGCGGAGATGATCATCCACATCGGATGCCCCCCGGAGACCGGGGTCAGGGCCGATTCACCAACTTCGTGCCAGAGCCCGCACAATCCCGAGGATCATGGCGACCTTGTTCGGGTGCAACGGGATCAGCGCGTGCGGGGATGAGCTCTCGGCCCAGCGTTCGGCACGAAGCTCGCCCACCTCGCCAGCTACCGCAACGAGCGCGGCAGTGTGTCCCCGCAGGCGACGAAGGCGTGCCTCGGCCGGGCTCCGCCGACTTCCAGCTGCGATCAATTGTCTACATTGGTGCTCGTTGTTCGATGGCCGGGCCAGGAATGTCGCCGGCCAGCCGTGGTCTACACAGGACTATATCGATATGGTTACCGGCAAGTTGGCTGCCGGTGAAACCGACGGGCCGCCGGCATTCCTCTGCCCCCGCAGAACGGAGGATCCCGTGACTTCATCTGCCGAGAAGGCAGCCGCCGGTGACGACGTCGAGTCGCAACGGCCGATACCCCGCTTCCTCACGCACTTCACGCCGACCCGCTACCGCCGCCGGCTAAGTCCTTTCTCCCGGCTGCCAAAGCACTCCAAGATAGGCGAGACCTGGCACGTGGCGGCCAAGACCGCCCCGGACGAGCTCGTCATCGCCGACCGCGCCCTCGACATCGACCGGGACGGGCCGGCGAGCCGCACCTACACCGAATGGGCCGCGCTCGTCGACCGGGTCGCGGCCTGGCTGCACCATGCTGGTGTACGGCCGTGGGACCGGGTGGCGGTCCTCAAGGCCAACCACATGGACATCGTCATCCTCGAGTGCGCCATCGCCCGGATCGGCGCCATCCCGTGCATGTTCTCCGGATCGTACGGTCCGGAGGCGATGATTCCGATGCTGAAGCGGCTGGAGCGGGCGTTCCTGATCACTGACCGGCATCATATCGACAAGTGTGGGATAACTGCCGAGGTGACGGCGGACCTGACGGTGCGCACGATCAGCGTGGACCCGGTCGCCGATCGGCCGGACGTCGTGCAGCTCGACGACTTCAAGGACGCGCCGCCGGTCCAGCCGAACATGCGCGAGTTCTCCGAGCCGATGGTCATCACACACACCTCCGGCACCACCGGCATCCCGAAGCTGGTCATGCACTCCGCCGAGTCCATCTATTCGCTGGCGATCCTCGAGGTCGAGCGGTGGCCGGGGTTCGCGCTCAAGCGCAGCGACACGGTGGCGTTCTGCGACCCGTACACGCATGAGCGGCTGGCGACGATGCAGCTTGCGATGGCGGCGATCGGACCCAAGGTGATCTTCCTGTCCGATCCGCTTTCACCGCGGGTCAGGGAACTGATCGCGGAACACCGGCCGACCCTGGTCGAGGCGTTGCCGAACATCTACCTTGCCTGGGAGCCGCTGGCCCGGGATCCCGCCGGCCTGTTCAGCAACGTCCGGGAGTACGTCAACTCATTCGACGCCATCCACACCCGGACCATCCGAACCTTCATGGCGGCGACCAAGCGCAGGTTCCCGATCTGGGTCCAGTCGTGGAGCCAGACCGAGAACGGCGCACTGGCGATCCGGCCGTTCTTCCGCTTCGTAGTCAGGCGCAAGGGGCACCGGCCGCCGCCGACCCAGCTGATCGGTTGGCCGATGCCGTTCCACGCCAAGATGCGGGCGATCGACCCGGTGACCGGCAAGGAGGTGCCGCGTGGCGAGGTCGGCCTGATCGAGATCGACCAGCCGGGCCGGTGCCTCGCCTACGTCGGCGAGCAGGACCGGCACGACCTTAAGGTCAACGGCTCCTGGTGGAACACCGGCGACCTCGGGATCATCAACAAGTGGGGCGCCGTGCGGATCGTGGATCGGGAGATCGACCGGATTCCCGGCGGCAGCGCGATCGAGTTCGAGGACCTGATCCTGGACCGGATCGACTACACGACCGAGGTCGTCGTTCTGCCCCGCGCCGGCGAACTGCCGGTGCCGGTGGTCAGCACCCTCGACGACGTGCCGCTATCGAAGGAGGACTGGACGCGGGCGGTCGCGGACCTCAGCCCGATGGCCGAGCCGATCCAGATCCGGTGGGACGAGTTCCCGCGCACCGGAACGTGGAAGATCCGCCGGGTGGCGTTGCGGGAGCGGCTGTTCTCCGGCTCCCAGGCGATCGGCATCGGCCGCTGGACCTGAGCACCGCCGAACATCGAGACATCGCCGTGGCGCCGGTCGGTATGGCCGGTGCCACAGCGTTCCGGCGACCGTAGCCGGTCGAGCGAAGGGAACATCCGTGTTGGATCTGCTCGGGCGGCTCGCGCACCAGGCGCGCTGGTGGGTGATCGGCACCTCGGCCGTCTTCCTGGTCGCCGCCGGCGCCTGGGGAGCGAACGCGTTCGACGATCTGGCCGGTGGTGGCTTCACCTACGCCGCCAGCGAGAGTTCGCGGGCCGCCGACGTCGAACGGGATCGGCTCGGCCGCAACGACGCAGACGTGGTGGTGCTCTTCCGCAGTGACCGCTGGAGCGTCACGGACCCGGCGTACCGTGCCGCGGTTCGCGACGTCCTCGACCGGCTTCCGGCGGACCGGATCGAGGGGGTGGCGGACTACTGGCGGACCGGCGAGAGCGCCCTGGTCGGCACCGACCGGCGGTCGATGATCGCGGCGGTGCAGGTCGCCGGCGAGACCGAGAACGACCGGTTGACCAACTTTCTGGCCATCAAGGAGCAGTTGACCAGTCCCGACCTTTACGTCTCGGTCGGCGGGCCGCTCGCCGTCTTCGACGACGTCAACACGCAGAGCCGCACCGACCTGATCCGCGCCGAGGCGCTGGCCGTCCCGGTGCTGTTCCTGTTGCTCGTCCTGATTTTCCGCAGCCTGCTGGCCGCGCTGCTGCCCGTGCTCGTCGGGGTGCTCGCGATCGTCGGATCGCTGGCCGGTCTGCGCTTGCTGGCCCAGTTCACCGATGTCTCGATCTTCGCCGTCAACGTGGTCACGCTGCTCGGCCTCGGCCTCGCCGTCGACTACAGCCTGTTCATGGTCAGCCGGTTCCGAGAGGAACTCGGCGCGGGACAGCCGGTCCCGCAGGCCCTGCGCCGCACCATGGTCACCGCCGGCCGGACCATCGTGGTCTCCGCGGTCACGGTTGCCCTCGCCCTGGCGAGCCTCGCCGTTTTTCCCCAGGTCTTTTTGCGCTCCATCGCCATCGGTGGGGTGGCGGCGGTGCTGCTCGCTGGCTTCTTCGCGCTGACCGCGATGGCTGCCATGCTTGCCCTGCTCGGCCCGCGGCTGCGGGAACGCCGTCGCCGTACGACCGCCGTGCGCGACCCCGATGCGGGCGCCTGGGCCAGGATCGCCCGGACCGTGATGCGCCGGCCGATCCTGGTGGCCACGACGGTCGTCACCCTCCTGGTGCTGCTCGGCCTGCCGTTCCTGCGGATCTCGTATGGCTGGCTGGACACCCGTGTGCTGCCGACCGGCGCCGAGAGCCGGCAGGTCCAGGTCGCGCTTGAGGAGTCCTTCCCGGACAGCGTCACCCGCCCGATCGACGCGATCGTCACGCTGGCCGTGCCCGTTGGCGAGCCGGCCGGACAGCGGCAGGTCGCCGGCTACCTGGAGCGGGTGACCGCCGTGCCCGGTGTCGGGCGGGCCGAGGTGACCGGTGCCGACGGTGACACGGCTCGGATCACCATCCGGTCCGATGTTGAGCCGATTTCCGCCGAGGGGCGGGAGCTGGTCGACGCGGTCCGGGAAGTCGAGGCACCCCCGGGCGGCGTGGTGTTGGTCGGCGGCGAGGCGGCCGGTTTCGCCGACCTGATGGACATGCTCGCGGAGCGGCTGCCCTGGATGGCGCTGCTGGTCATTGTCAGCACCTTCGTGCTGCTGTTCTTCTCTTTCGGCTCCCTGGTCCTGCCGGTCAAGGCGATTCTGATGAACATCCTCAGCCTGACCGCGGCGTTCGGCGCGGTGGTGTGGATCTTCCAGGACGGTCACCTCGTCGAGCTGTTCCGGTTCACCTCCACCGGCAACATCGACGTCGTACAACCGATCCTAATCTTCGCGGTGGCGTTCGGGCTCTCCATGGACTACGAGGTGTTCCTGCTGTCCCGAATCCGCGAGCAGTACGACCTGACCGGCGACAACACCGAGGCGGTGGCGATCGGACTGCAACGCTCGGGCCGGATCATCACCAGCGCCGCCCTGCTGCTCGTGGTGGTCATCGCGTCGTTCGCGACGTCCAGCGTGCTGGTCGTGAAGATCATTGGAGTGGGGCTGGCGATCGCGGTCATCGTCGACGCCACGATCGTCCGGGCGCTGCTGATGCCGGCGACCATGCGGCTGCTCGGCGATCTCAACTGGTGGCTACCGGGACCGCTGCGCCCGTTCTACCGTCGCTGGGGCATCCGCGAGAACGGTTGAGGGCCGCCGAAGCCGGTTCCGGGAGCGCTTCGGCGGCCTGTGTCCAGGCTCAGAAGATGAGTGCCCGGCCGAGCCCCATGTCGGTGAGCCGGGTCGAGTGCACGGTGCTGGTCACCTCGAGCGCCTTCTGGATTCGCTCCTGCGCCGTCGTGTCGATCAGCCGGCGGCCATCCCATGCCTCGTAGTCGCCGATCAGGTCGTGGTGCGCGGCGATGCCCTCCTGGAACCAGGTCTCCCACCGGGTCAGCTGGTCGCCGACCGGCAGCCGCTCCCACAGCCGCATCCCGTCGCGAATGATCTCCACGAGCCGGTCACGCTCGTCCGGGTGCTGCTGGATGTGGTCGCGGATGATCGACGTGCCGACCGCGAGGTGCCGTACCTCGTCGATCCCGGCGCCTTTCTCCATGTCGGCCATCCGCGGGTCGATCGGCCGCCACTTGCGCTCGCTCAGTTCGAACGACGGGGCGAGGAACCCCTCGATCAGGATTGTCAGCAGGACCACGCCACCGAGGAAGTCCCGCCGGTCCCGGACGATGGGGATGCCCAGTTCCTCCAAGGGGTCGAGGATCGTCGCCCGGTCCGTTGCGGTCTCCCGGGCGATGACGGCATCCACGTCGCTCGGGTCCACGCCGAGGTTGCACAGGTGGTTGCGGAAGATCATGGCGTGCCGGGTCTCGTCGAGAAGTTGGGTCGCGTAGAACTCGACTGTGGCGGAGTCCGGCGCGCAGGCCACCAGGTAGCCGATCGCTCGGGCGGCCCGCTCCTCGGCCAGCGCGCGGAACGCGACCTCCTGAACGAGCGCCTCGCGCAGCGGCCCTGGCTCGCGGAGGAAGTCCGGCGTGACCAGTTCGGGGCCATAGCCGACGATGTTGCCGCGCAGGGTGCGCTGCGGCACGTTGGCGAACCAGTAGCGTAGGTCGCAGTCGGCCGGGGTCAGGCGGACCCCCTCGGCCCCGTCGAAGAGCGACATGGCCTGGTCCCAGTCGGCCGCGTCGTTCGCGGTCGCCGTTGAGGTCCGCCCGGCCGGGCGCGGTTCGACGGGCCGCGGGTCGTACGACACGACTGTCCGCTGCGCGGTCTGCCGAGGCGCGGGCACGGTGTCCCGGGCGGGGCTGACGACGGGCGTCGGGGCGCCGACCGGGTTCTCTGCCTCGGGGGTGGGT
>NZ_POTY01000179.1 GCF_003236315.1 Micromonospora craterilacus | reverse complement strand
CCGCCACCCCGGCACCGCCGCGCCGCGTGGCGGGCCACCGGTCTCGCCGTCGCCGCGCTGGCGCTGCTCGCCGTCGCGGTGCTCAGCATCGCCGTCGGCGCCAAACCCGTCCCGCTGTCCGAGGTGTGGTCGGCCCTGCTGGACCGCGACGCCGCCGAGTACGCCGTGGTGCGGCAGATGCGCCTGCCGCGTACGCTGCTCGGCCTGCTCGCCGGGACCGCGCTCGGCGTCGCCGGCGCGGCGATGCAGGCGCTGACCCGCAACCCGCTCGCCGATCCCGGCCTGCTCGGCATCAATGCCGGCGCCGCCGCCGCGATCGCCACCGCGGCGGCCCTGTTCGGCGTCGGCGGCGGCACCGGCCAGGTGTGGTTCGCGCTGCTCGGCGCGGCCACGGTCACCGTCGGCGTGTACGCCGTCGGCGGCGGCCGCTCGGCCACCCCGGCCCGGCTGGCGCTGGCCGGCGCGGCGCTCAACGCGGCCCTCTACTCGTACGTCAGCGCGGTGATGCTGCTCGACTCCGCCGGTCTGGAGCGGCTGCGCTTCTGGACCGTCGGTTCACTGGCCAGCGCCGACACCGACACCGTGCGGCAGGTGCTCCCGTTCATCGCGGTCGGGCTGCTGGTCGCCCTGGCCGCGGCCCGGCCGCTCAACGCGCTGGCCCTCGGCGAGGACGCCGCCCGGGCGCTGGGGGCCCGCCCGGCGCTGATCCGGGCAATGGTGATCGCCGCGATCACCCTGCTCTGCGGCGCCGCCACCGCCGCCTGCGGGCCGATCGTCTTCGTCGGGCTGCTCGTGCCGCACCTGGTCCGCGCCCTGACCGGGCCGGACCTGCGCTGGCTGCTGCCGTACAGCGCGCTACTCGCCCCGGTGCTGCTGCTCGGCTCCGACGTGCTCGGCCGAGTCCTCGGCCGACCCGGCGAGCTCCAGGTCGGCATCGTCACCGCGGTGCTCGGCGGCCCGCTCTTCCTCTGGTTAGTCACCCGGACCAGGACGGCCCGCCCATGATCGTGATCCGCACTCCCGGCCGGCTCTCCCTCCGGCTGCACCCCCGGGCCGTCGCCGTGGGCCTCGCCTGCGCGCTGCTCGCACTCGCGGTGGGCGTCCTGGCCGTCGGCCACGGCGACTACCCGATGACGCCGGCCGACGTACTGCGCACCCTGACCGGCGGCGGCAGCCCGGCCGAGGAGTTCATCGTCACCCAGCTGCGACTGCCCCGCCTGGTCACCGGCCTGGCCGTCGGTGCCGCGCTCGGCCTGGCCGGGGCGGTGTTCCAGTCGCTGGTCCGCAACCCGCTGGGCAGCCCCGACATCCTCGGCTTCACCCAGGGCGCGGCCACCGGCGCACTGGTCGTGGTGGTCCTCGGCGGCAGCAGCGCCGCCCTCGCCGGCGCCGCGGCCCTCGGCGGCATCGCCACCGGCCTGCTGATCCACCTGATCGCCTGGCGGCGAGGCGTGCACGGCTTCCGGCTGGTGCTGGTCGGCATCGGCATGACGGCCATCCTCACCGGCGTCAACGGCTACCTGCTGACCCGAGCGCCGCTGATGGACGCGGCCCGGGCCGTGCTCTGGCTCACCGGCAGCCTCGACGGTCGCGGCTGGTCAGATGCCGCGCCGCTGCTGGCCGCCCTGGTGGTGGCGGTGCCGGTGCTGCTCGCCTGCGGCCCGGCGCTGCGGATGACCGAGCTGGGCGACGACGCCGCAACCGGGCTGGGGGTGAGCCTGCCCCGGTTACGGATGATCCTGCTCGCCGCGGCGGTGCTGCTGGTCTCCCTCGCGGCGGCCGCCGCCGGCCCGGTGTCGTTCGTCGCGCTCACCGCCCCGCACCTGGCCCGGCGGCTGACCCGGGCGCCCGGGGCCAACCTGCTGCCGGCGGCGATCGTGGGTGCGCTGCTGACGGTCACCGCGGACCAGGTGGCGCTGCGGGCCTTCCCCGGTCAGCTTCCGGTCGGCGTGGTGACCGGCGTGATCGGCGGCGGCTACCTGGTCTGGCTGCTGGCCACCGAGCGCCGGGCCGGCCGGCTGTGACCACCATCGACGAGAACGGAGCAACCAGCATGCCGACCTCCCGGCTCGGAGGCAGCGGGCTACGGCTCGCCTACGACCGGCGCGTCGTCGCCGACGACCTGACCGTCACCGTCCCGGACCGGTCCTTCACAGTCATCATCGGCCCGAACGCGTGCGGCAAATCCACCCTGCTGCGGGCACTGTCCCGGCTGCTCAAACCGGCCGAGGGGGCGGTGCTGCTCGACGGGACGGACATCCACCGGCGCCCGGCCCGCGCGGTGGCCCGTACCCTCGGGCTGCTGCCGCAGTCGCCGATCGCCCCGGACGGCATCGGCGTGGCCGAGCTGGTGGCCCGGGGCCGCTACCCGCACCAGGGTCTGCTGCGGCAGTGGTCCCGCTCCGACGAGCGGATCGTGGCCGAGTCGATGGCCGCCACCGGCGTCGCCGACCTCGCCGACCGGCTGGTCGACGAACTCTCCGGCGGCCAGCGGCAGCGGGTCTGGCTGGCCATGGCCCTGGCCCAGCAGACTCCGCTGCTGCTGCTGGACGAGCCGACCACCTACCTCGACATCGCCCACCAGATCGAGGTGCTCGACCTGTGTGCCCGGCTGCACGAGGAGCAGGGCCGCACCCTGGTCGCGGTGCTGCACGACCTCAACCACGCGGCCCGGTACGCCACCCACCTGATCGCCATGCGCGACGGCCGGGTGGTCGCCGCCGGCGAACCTCGGCAGATCGTCACCGCCGCCCTGGTCGAGGAGGTCTTCGGCCTGCCCTGCCGGGTCATCGAGGACCCGGAGACCGGCACTCCCCTGGTGGTCCCGGCGGCCCGTACCCGCGCCGGTACGGTGACCCGGTGAGCGAGCGGAGCACCACCGCGAGTGGACAGCGATACCGCGACCAGTGGGGTATCCCGCACCTGCGCGCCGACGATCCCGAGTCGCTGGCCTACGCGCAGGGCCAGGTCACCGCCCTCGACCGGGCCTGGCAGATCGAGGTGGAGCGGCACCGTTCGCAGGGCACCAGCGCGGCCTTCCTCGGTGCCGACGCGGTGGCCTGGGACGTGTTCGCCCGCCGGGTCCGGCTGGACGACACCGCCCGGCGCTGCCACGCCGCCCTCGACCGGGCCACCGCGAGCTGGGTCGGCCGCTACGTCGACGGGGTGAACGCCGGGCTGGCCGAGGGCGCGGCCCGGACACCCGAGTTCGCCGCCACCGGCCTGACCCCGGGCCGCTGGCAGCCATGGACGCCGCTGGCGCTGTGGCTCACCCACCACGTGCTGTTCGCCGGCTTCCCCACCAAGCTCTGGCGCGAACACGTGGCGCGCACGCTCGGCGCGCCGGCGGCCGGGCTGTTCGCCGTCGACGGTCACGTCACCTCGGGCAGCAACGGGTGGCTGCTCGCCGGGGCGCGTACCGCCAGCGGGGCACCGCTGATCGCCGGTGACCCGCACCGGTTCATCGAGTCCCCCGGCATCTACCAGCAGATCCGCCTGGCCTGCCCGGAGTACGACGTGCTCGGGTTCGCCGTGCCCGGGATACCCGGCATCGCGCACTTCGGGCACGCCGGCGAGGTCGCCTGGGCCATCACCAACGCGATGTCGGACTACCAGGACGTGTACGCCGAACGGCTGCGCCGCCGTGGCACGGTGGTCGAGGCGTACGGGCCGGACGGCTGGCAGGCCGCGTACCGGCAGGTCGAGACGATCGAGGTGGCCGGCGCCGACCCGGTCGAGGTCGAGGTGATCGAGACCGAGCGGGGGCCGGTTATCTCCGGCGGTCCCGACGACGACCCCGCCGTCACGGTCAGCCTGCGTCATCCGCCCCGGGTCACCGGTGACCTCGGCTTCTCGGTGCTGCCGGCGCTGCTGCGTGCCCGTACCGTCGGCGACGTCGACGCGGCACTGGACGGCTGGGTCGAGCCGGTCAACGTGGTGCTCGCCGCCGACACGGCCGGTGGACTGCTGCACCGCGTCGCCGGCCGGGTGCCGCAGCGCCACCCCGACAACGGCCGACGAGTGGTCCCCGCCTGGGACGCCGGCCACGCCTGGCGGGGCTGGGTGGCGATGCCCAAGTCCCCGGTCGACGAGGTGGCGGTGATGGCCAACGAGCGCGGCATCGCCGCCGATCTGGGCGTGGAGTTCGCCCCGCCGTACCGCGCCGACCGGATCCGCGCGCTGCTCGCTGCCGGCACCGGCTGGCGTGCCGAGCAGATGTCCACCGTGCACACCGACACCCACCTCGCCGCGGCCGGACCGCTGCTGGACCTGCTCGCCGGCCTGGACGGGCTCAGTGCCGGGGCTGTCGCGCTGCGGGAGCGGCTGCTGACCTGGGACCGTCGGATGGCGGCGGACAGCGTGGACGCCGCGACCTTCGCCGACCTGCGGGCGGCCGTGGTGCGCCGGCTCGCCGCCCACCCGGCGCTGGCCGCCCTGGCCGAGCCGCCGGCCTACCCGGATGTGTTCCGGTCCTGGATGGCCCTGCTGCCCCGGGTCGGGTACGCGCTGACGCCGCTGCTCCACGCCGACCTACCCGGCCTGGACCGGGCGGCGCTGATCCGGGAAGCGGCCGAGGAGGTCGCCGCCGCCGGTGACACCCGCCGCTGGGGTGACCGGCACCGGCTCGTGCCGTGGCGGGCGCTGCCCGACCCGAGCGCGCCGCCGGGGCCGGAACTGGCCGGTGACCACGACTGTGTACTGGCCACCTCCAGCGTCCCCGGGATCACCGACCTGTGCCAGCGCGGGCCGGCGGCCCGCTACGTGTGGGACCTGGCCCGCCGCGAGAACAGCCGCTGGGTGGTACCACTCGGTGCCGCCGGCGCCGGGCCGCACCGCGACGACCAGCTGCCGCTCTGGGTACGCGGCGAACTGATCGAGGTGACCTGCGACTGGGCCCGGCTGACCGAGGAGCACCATGACTGACCTCCACCACCACGAGCGTCACGTGCCCGGTTTCGGCGTGGTCACGTTCCGGCCGGTCGAGCCGGACGCCGACGCCGATGTGATCCACCGCTGGGTCAGCCAGGAGCGGGCCCGGTTCTGGGGCATGCTCGACGCCGACCGGGACCGGGTCGCCGAGATCTACCGGTACGTGGACACGCTGCCCACCCACCACGCGTACCTCACGCTGCGCGACGGCGACCCGGTGGCGCTGTTCCAGACGTACCAGCCCGAGCACGACCCGGTCGGCGAGTGCTACCCGGTACGCCCCGGCGACCACGGCGGCCACCTCCTGATCGGCACGCCGGTACGGCCCGAACCGGGTTTCACCGGCACGCTGCTGGCCGAGTTCGTCGCCTTCGTCTTCACCGACCCCGACCGGCTGCGACTGGTTATGGAGCCGGACGCCCGCAACGAGCGGGCGATCGCCCGGCTGCGGCGAGCCGGCTTCGTCGAGGGCCCGCTGATCGACCTGCCCCACAAGCAAGCCCGCCTGATGTTCCTCGACCGCTCCGCCTGAGGTGTAAGGAAGGGTCCCTTCTTAACGCCTCATGCATAGCAAGGGCCCCTTCTTAACATCGGGGTGCCGGCTCGACCGCGCTCAAGCCGGTTCGCAGCGGTCCGACAACGCGTAGCGGGTCAGCACCACGTCGCCGATCTGGCGGGCCTCCACCACCTGGGCGCGCCGCCCTGGATGCCACGGGAACCGGCCGTCGCCGACGAACCGCGGCGCCCGCCGGTCCCCGACGAAGAACGGGGCCACCACCAGGTGCAGCTCGTCGGCCAGCCCCGCGGCGAGGAACTGGCCGTGCACCTGGGCGCCGCCCTCCACCAGCAGGCGACGTACCCCCCGGTCGGCCAGGTCGGCCAAGGTCCGCGCCAGGTCGACCGGGTCGCCGGCGTCGACCACCGTGGCCAGTTCGCCCAGCCGGTGCCGGGTCTTGTCCACCGAGCCGCTGGCGCAGTAGACGATTCGGTCGGTGTCACCGACGGTGAAGAACCGGGCGCCCGGGTCCAGGTCGCCGCAGCCGGTCACGGTCACCCGGGTCGGTGATTCCGGCAGGCCCCGGGCGAGCCGGTCGGCCCGGCGGTGGGCGCACCGGACCAGCAGCCGGGGGTCGTCGCGGCGTACCGTGCCGGCGCCCACCAGAATCGCGTCGCAGCCGGCGCGGACCGCGTCGACCCGGTCGAGGTCCGCGTCGTTGGACAGCAGCAGCCGCTCGTCGGTGGCGTCGTCGATGTAGCCGTCGATCGAGGTCGCGCAGCTGAGCAGCACGTACGGCCGCGGCGCGGTCGTCGGGCCGGTCACCGGACGAAGGGGAGGTCGGCGGCACGGGCGGCGCGGCTGGCCTTCGCCGCGAGGTAGTCGGCGTTGGCCGGGGAGAGGAACACGCCGGTGGGCACCTGCTCGGTCACGGTCACCCCGAGCCGGCCCAACTGCTCGGTCTTCTCCGGGTTGTTGCTGAGCACCGCGATCGGCCCGACACCGAGCGCGGCGAGCATCTGCGCGGCGACGCTGTAGTCGCGTTCGTCCTCCTCGTGGCCCAGCGCGACGTTGGCCTCGTAGGTGTCCAACCCGGCGTCCTGCAACGCGTACGCGTCGAGCTTGGCGTACAGGCCGATGCCGCGACCCTCCTGCCGCAGGTAGAGCAGGTAGCCGCCGACCTCGGCGATCCGCTGCACCGCCTCGCGCAGCTGCGGTCCGCAGTCGCAGCGCTGGCTGCCGAACACGTCACCGGTGAGGCACTCGCTGTGCGGGCGGACCAGCGGCACCGCCCCGCCCCGCTCGACCGTGCCGTGGCCCTCACCGAGGGCGAACGCGAGGTGCTCCCGGCCGTCGACCAGCCCGTCGAAGGTGTGCAGCCGGGCGGTCGTGGCGTAGCCGTCGGAGAACCGCAGCGGCACGGTGACCTGCGTCCGGATGGTAGCGACAGGCAGTGATTCGGACATGGGTCTCCTCGTCAGACGGTGGCGGGTACACGGACACGTCGGGCCAGCAGCACGGCGGCGCCGGGCAGGCTCGCGACGAGCACCAGAGCCCCGTACACCGTCGCGGTGGCCACCCCCTCGGCGGCGGTCAGGCCGGCGGCGGCGAATGCCCACGCGGCCACCCCCTCGCGGGGGCCGAACCCGGCGATGTTGGCCGGCACCCCCATCGCGAGCAGGGCCAGCAGGGTCAGCGGCAGGAGCAGGCTCAGCGGGGCGGTGGAGCCCGCCGTCCGGGCCGCCACCAGGAACGTCGCGAGGTGCCCGCCGACCGCGAGCGCCGAGGCGAACAGCACGCCCGCCCAGGTACGCCGGCCCAGCAACCCGCTGCGCACGTCGGTGACGGCGGTGCCCACCACGCGGGTGAACCGGGAGGCGCCGGAGCGCGGCAACAGCCGGGCGGTCAGCACCACGCCGGCCAGCACCGCCACCGCCACCGCAGTGGCCACCGGCAGGTACGGCCGCACCGGCGACGGGAAGGCGAACAGCAGCACCACCGCGACGGCGACCAGCACGACCTGCCCGGCGACCCGCTCCCAGACCACCGCCCGGATCCCGCGACCGACGTCGCCGACGTCACGGCCGTGGCGCACCGCGCGGTGCACGTCGCCGAGGACGCCGCCGGGCAGGGTGGCGTTGAGGAACACCGCCCGGTAGCAGTGCGCCACCGCCTCGCGCAGCGGCAGCCGAACCCCGAGGCCACCGGCGACCAGGCTCCACCGCCAGGCGGCGCAGACCGTGGTGAGCACGCCGATGGCGAGCGCGGCGACCAGCGCCGGCGCGTCGATCAGGCGCAGCCCCGCCAGGAACGGACCGGTGCCCAGCCAGCACAACAACCCCACCAGCACGGCGAGCCCCAGGACCAGTCGCGCCCACCCCCAGAACGAACGACCCGCCGGGGCACCCGTGGAAACGGCGCCACCAGCTTCATCCCCCACGCGAGCCTCCCCGGCATGGCGATCTTCCCTGACTGTACGCACGTAACCGGGCGGCCGACGGTTCAACGACGCAGGGCGAGCAGGTCAGCGTGGTCGACCGAAACATCGAGCCGGCCGGCTTCGATCTCGGCCAGCCGACGCTGCGCGTAGTCACGGGTACGGTCGGTCAGCTCGGGGCGTTGCTCGCGGGCCGCGTCCAGCCAGCCGGTGAACCACTGCGCCGCCAGGGCGGCCTGGTCCGGCCCGAGCCGCCACGGGCTGGGCCGCGTCTCGACGGTCACGCCGTGCCGGGCGAACGCCGCGACGCAGGCGTCGGCCGCGTCCGGCCCGAGCAGCCGACGACCGTTGACGGTACGGCGCTGGTGGGCGTTGAACGCGTCGGCGACCTCGGCGTCCAGCGGGTCGGCCGGGTTGAGCCGCACCGCCCCGGTAACCGAGATCAGGAACAGCGTCGGGCAACCGGCCTCGGCACAGGCCGCCACCAACTGGTCGACCTCCTCCACGGTCAGCATGTCGAGCAGGGCCGAGGCGGTGACCAGGGCGGCGTCGGCCAGGTCGGCGGCGGACAGCCGGGTCAGGTCACCCCGGCGGGTCTGCACCGTCACCGGTGTGCCGTCGGCGGCGGTAGCGGGCAGGCCGGCCTGGGCTCGGGCCAACAGGTCCGGGTCCTGGTCGTAGAGGATCCAGTGCTGCGGCCCGGGCAGCAGCGGGGCCAGCCAACGACCCAGCGAGCCGGTGCCGGCGCCGAGGTCGTGCACGACGAACGGCCCGCCGCCGGTCAGCGCCGCGCGGACCGTGCCGACCAGCTCCGCCGACCGGGCCGCCACGTCGGCGGGTTCCCGCAGCGCGAGCCACTGCGCGAAATCCGGTGGAAGATCCACGCTCATGCCGCCCCCTCGCTCCGCTGCGGGCCGGCATGTCCACAGCGCTTGATGATTCGCTCGCTGCCGCTCGCTCATGCCGCCATCGCCTCCTTGAGCGCTGCCGTGATGCGGTTGGTGGTGGTGGTCCAGTCCTCGAGGGTGGTTCGCCGCCGTCGGGCGGCACGACGTAGGCGCTCGCGCAGCTTTGCGTCGTCCAGCCAGCGGCGTAGCGCCGTCGCCAGGGCGGCCGGATCGCCGGGCGGCACCAGCAGGCCGGGGCGGCCGTCCGGGGCCGCGTGTCCGAGGGCGTCGGGCAGGCCACCGACCGCCGTGGCGAGCACCGGGATGCCCCGGGCGAGCGCCTCGGTGACCACCATCCCGTACGTCTCCCCGCGCGACGGGTGCACCAGCAGGTCCGCGGCGGCGTACGCGGCGGCGAGCCGGTCGCCGGCCAGCGGGCCGGCCAGCCGTACCCGGTCGCCGATCCGGCGGGCGGCGATCCGCTCGTGGAGCCGGTCGACGAACGCCGGTTCCCGGTGCAGCGGGCCGACGCAGGCCAGCGTCCAGGGCCGGTCGGTGACCGCCGCGAGGGCCTCCACCAGCACGTCCTGCCCCTTGTGCGCGGCCACCGCGGCGACGCAGAGCAGGGCCGAGCCGGCCGGCGAGCCCGGCGCGGGCGGCGCCGGATCCACCCCCGGTGCGGCGACGTGCACCCGGTCGACGGGCAGCGCGTACCGGCGCAGCAGTTGGGCGCGAGTCCAGTCGCTGGTGGCGATGACTGTGCTGGCGGCGGCCAGCGCCCGCGCCTCGGTGTCGTCGTCGCGGGGCAGGTGCACCAGGGCGACCAGGCACAGCCGCCGGGCGTGCGCGGCCAGTGCGTCCGGCACCACCGAGGCGATCAGGCCGTCGATCAGCACCGGCGCACCGTCGGGCAGCCCGGAGAGCACCCCGGCCAGTACGGCGTGCTCCGTCGGGGACGGCTGGGGCCAGGCGCCCGGCACGGCGTGTTCCCGTACCGACCAGCCGGCCGCGGTGAGGCCGGTGCAGATCCGGCGGTCGTAGCCGTTGCCGCCGCTGGGCGACGCCGGGTCGTCGATGTCGCCGGGAAGGATCACGTGCAGGGTCGACACCTCAGGCGAGGTTCTCGCCGGCACCGCCCGGCCCGAGGGTCCGTTCGTAGCTGGCCCAGGCGACGTGCGACTCGTGCAGGGTGACGGTGATCCCGGCCAGTCCGTGGGCGCCCGCGCCGAAGTCACCGGCGTGCACCCGGTCGGCGAGCCGGTCGGCGATGGTGCGGGCCAGCACCTCGGTGGTGGTGTTCGTGCCGGCGAAGGCGGGTTCGTCGTCGAGGTTGCGGTAGTTCAGCTCGCCGAGCACCGCCTTGAGCTGCTCGATGGCCAGCCCGATGTCGACCACGATGCCGTCGTCGTCGAGGTCGGGGCGGCGGAAGGTGGCGTCGACGACGAACGTCGCGCCGTGCAACCGCTGGGCCGGGCCGAAGACCTCGCCGCGGAAGCTGTGGGCGACCATGATGTGGTCACGGACGGTCACGCTGAACACGGATCACTCCCCGTCGTAGGTGATGAGGTGGCAGAGGGCGGGCAGGCTGCCGGCGCTCAGTCGGGTTAGCACGTCGGGCAGCTCCGCGAACGGCGACCGGCCGGTGATCAGCGCGTCGAACGCCGGGTCGGCCAGTAGGTCGAGGGCGAGGGCCATCCGGTCGGCGTAGCTGCGGCTGCCGCGCCGCGCGGGGGCGACCATGCCCACCTGGCTGCTGCGGATGGTCAGCCGGCCGGAGTGGAACGCCGCCCCCAGTGACAGCTGGACGGGCCGGTCGCCGTACCAGCTCAGTTCGAGCACGGTGCCCTCCGGCGCGAGCAGGTCCAGGCAGCGTTGCAGCCCGGTGCCGGTGGCGCTGGCGTGCACCACCAGGTCGCGTCCGGTGGTGGCGGCCTCGGGCGCGGCGAAGTCGACACCGAGCGCGGCGGCCACCTCGGCCCGGGCCGGGTCGGTGTCGACCAACTCCACCCGGACTCCGGGGAAGCGGGCCAGCAGCGCCGCCACGGCACAGCCGACCATCCCGCCGCCGACGACGCTGACCTGGTCGCCGACCAGCGGCGCGGCGTCCCACAGCGCGTTGACCGCGGTCTCCACCGTGCCGGCCAGCACCGCGCGGGCCGCCGGCACCCGATCCGGTACGACGGTCACGGCGTCGGCCGGCACCACGTACGCGCTCTGGTGCGGGTGCAGGCAGAACACGGTCCGGCCGCGCAGGTCAGCCGGGCCCTGCTCGACCTCGCCGACGCTGAGGTAGCCGTACTTGACCGGGGCGGGGAAGTCGCCCTCCTGGAACGGGGCGCGCATCGTGGCGTACTGGCTGGCGGGCACGCCACCGGCGAAGACCAGCGTCTCGGTGCCCCGGCTGACCCCGGAGTAGCGGCTGCGGACGAGGACCTCGTCGGCGCGCGGCTCGGGCAGCGTCACCGGGCGGATCTCGCCCGCGCCGGGCGCGCGGAGCCAGAAGGCGCGGGCCGCTCGGGTCACCGAATTTCTCCCTTACCTGCGTCCGGACCGAACCGATCCGTCGTATTTCCCGTAATTCCCTGACAGGGGTCGTCGATCATAAACACGGAGGCACGGTGTCCACAGTTCGAACCGGTCCGCAAATCGGGCTGATCGTCCAGATTGTCCTGCTGGCGGGGCTCGCCGCTACGGTCGGTCTCGGCGTCGCGGGCTGGCTGGCGGGCCTGGCGTACGGTGCCGTGACCTGTCTGGTGCTCATCCGGGGGCTGCGACGCGCCGGTTCGGCCCGGCTCGGCCCGGCCGACTGGGTCACGATGGGCCGCGGGCTGCTCGTCGGCGGGGTGACCGCGCTGATCGCCGACGCGCTGACCGCCGGCCGTCCCGCGCCGGTGGTGGTGCTGGTCGCGCTGACCACGGTGGCGCTGGCGCTCGACGCCGTCGACGGCAAGGTGGCCCGGCGCACCAGGACGGTCAGCGCCCTGGGCGCGCGGTTCGACATGGAGGTCGACTCGTTCCTGGTGCTGATGCTGAGCCTCTACGTCGCCCCGTCGGTCGGCGGATGGGTGCTCGCCATCGGCGTCATGCGGTACGCCTTCCTCGCCGCCAGCTGGGTGCTGCCCTGGATGGACGCGCAGTTGCCGCCCCGCTACTGGCGGAAGGTGGTCGCCGCGGTCCAAGGGATCGTGCTCGCGGTCGCCGCGTCCCAGACGCTGCCCGGCCCACTGACGACGCTCCTGCTGGTGGCGGCGCTCGGCCTGCTGGTCGAGTCGTTCGGGCGGGACGTGGCCTGGCTGTGGCGGCACCGGGCGCCCCGCGCCGTTCCGGCGCTGGTCGTGGCGACCGTGCCGCTCGGTGTCCGCCGGACCGACCGGGCCGAGGAGCACGACCGGCCGGCCGTGCCCGTCCTGTCACTGCGTTGATCCGGGAGCACCAGTTGTCGATCTCCGACCCGACGCCCGCTCCGGCCACCGGCAAGGCGACCCGGCCCCGTCGACGGCGAGCCGTACTGGCCCGGGTGGTCACGGTGCTGGCCGCCGCGCTGGTGCTGGCCGCGTTGACGCTGCCCAACCAGCCGTGGCGGATGCAGCCCGGCGCGTTCCTGCGCATCCCGCTGGAGGCGTTGCTGCTCGGCGCGCTGCTGCTCGCGCTGCCCGGCCGGCCCCGGCAGGTGGTGGCCGCGGTGTCCGGGGTGCTGATCGGTCTCGTCGCCGTGGTGAAGTTCGGCGACCTGGGCTTCTACTCGTCGCTGGGCCGCCCGTTCGACCTGGTGCTGGACTGGTCGCTGCTCGACGAGGCGTTCAGCTTCGTGGCCGAGTCGATCGGCCGGGCCGGTGCGATCGGCATCGCGGTGGGTGCCGCGCTGTTGCTGCTGGCCCTACCCGTGCTGACCGCGCTGTCCACGGTGCGGTTGTCCGGGTTGCTGGTCCGGCACCGTACCGGCAGCACCCGGGTCGTCGCGTCGCTGGTGCTGGTGTGGGCGCTGCTCGCCGCCTTCGAGGCCCGGATCGTGACCGGCGTGACGGTGGCCGACACCAACGCCAGCACGCTGGTCCACGACCACGCCGTCGAGGTGCGTGCCCGGCTGCACGACCGCGAGGCGTTCGCCGCCGAGGTCGGGGTGGACCCGTTCCGCGACGTACCTGGCGACCAACTGCTCACCGGGCTGCGCGGCAAGGACGTGCTGTTCGCCTTCGTGGAAAGCTACGGCCGGGACGCCGTCGCAGACCCCGAGTTCGCGTCCGTCCAGCGGGTGCTCGACGAGGGCTCCGACCGGTTGGCCGCGGCCGGGTTCGCCGCCCGCAGCGGGTTCCTCAGCTCGCCGACCATCGGCGGCGGCAGTTGGCTGGCGCACGCCACCCTGCTGTCCGGGCTGTGGATCGACAACAACCAGCGCCACAAGAGCCTGCTCGCCAGCGACCGGTTCACTCTGGGTAACGCGTTCCAACGCGCCTCCTGGCGCACCGTCGGGGTGATGCCGGCGGTCAACCAGGCCTGGCCGGAGGGGAAGTTCTACGGCTACGAGCAGTTCTACAGCGGACCCGACCTGGGCTACCAGGGGCCGAGGTTCGCCTTCTCCCCAATGCCCGACCAGTTCGCCATCCACACGTTCCACCAGCGGGAGCGGGTCGGGCCGCGGGACCGGCCGGTGATGGCCGAGCTGGCGCTGGTCTCCAGCCACTCCCCCTGGACCAAGGTGCCCTCGCTGGTCGACTGGGACGCCATCGACGACGGGGAGGTGTTCCGCCAGGGCATCATCGGCACCCCGACGGCGCAGGCCCGCACCGGTTACCGGCACTCGATCAGCTACACGCTGCGTACCCTCATCTCCTACCTGGAGACGTACGGCGACGACGACACCGTGCTGGTCTTCGTCGGTGACCACCAGCCCGCGCCGGTGGTGACCGGCGAAAACCCCAGCCCGGACGTGCCGATCCACATCGTGGCCAAGGACCCGGCCGTGCTGGAGCGGATCACCGACTGGGGCTGGCAGGACGGTCTCACCCCCGACGCGGACGCCCCGGTCTGGCGGATGGACTCCTTCCGTGACCGCTTCCTCACCGCCTTCGGCCCGGCAACCTGAGTCAGGCGGGTTTGCGGGCCACCAGGACGTCGCGGACGATGGCCTGGTCCACCCGGTGCGACAGGGCACACCAGGGGCCGTCGTCCAGCACGGTGAGGCCGGCGGCGGCCAGCCGTTCGGCGGCGGCCTCGCGCCGGGCCACGTTGGTGTTCCACGAGATGCCGAGGGCGCCGCCGGGGCGCAGCAGCCGCGCCCAGCCCGGCGCGGCGGCGGTGAGCAACGCGAGCGGGTCGCGGGCCAGGCCGGTCTCGGCGGTACGGCTGCCGTGCTGCACGCCGTACGGCGCGTCGGCCACCAGCACGTCGACCGTCTCGGGGCGGAAGAACTCGCCGACCCGGGTGGTGTCGGCGTTGACCACGTCCACCGACTGCAGGTCGCCGGCCTTGTGCGCCTCCTTGGAGGCGGCCAGTTCCAGCCGCAGCCGCCGGCCGACCACCTTGCGTTCCCGCCGCACCGGCCCGGACTCCAGCACCCGGTGCTTGATCCGCTTACGCTTCAGCCAGGTGGTGAGGAACGCCTGGTACGCCTCGAAGTCCTTGCTGTCCCGGTCCACCCCGGCGGCGTCGAAGCCGTACATCATCGCCTGGTTGACGGTGGTGCCCCGGCCGCACAGCGGGTCGAGCACCCGGAACCGTCGGGTCAGCAGGTCACCGGCCCAGGCCGAGGCGAGCAGGGTGACGTTGAGCAGCAGCTTGGTGAACTGCTCGTTGGTCTTGCCCGAGTACTTCTGAATGGTGAGCAGGTCGTCGTCGAAACGGTCGAGTCGACTCAGCGGCACCGGCCGCAGCAGGTCGCCGACGAACTCGAACAGCGCGTACGCGCTGGACAGGTTGCCCAGCAACGCCGCGTCCCGCTCGCTCAGCCCGCCCTCGGCGGCGAAGGTGACGTACCGCGCCCCGCCGACGTCGGCGGTGCCCACCTCACCGATCCGCCCTCCGAGCACCGCGTCGCCGAATATCTCCAGCTCCGCCCGCGTCAGCTCAACCGACGCCCCGGCATACACCCGATTGCTAGCGGGCAGAATCAACACCCCATACCGACTCACGACCAGCTACTATCCCACCC
>NZ_POTY01000178.1 GCF_003236315.1 Micromonospora craterilacus | reverse complement strand
CCGATCGCGCTGGGCTGGGCTGCGTACGCCGAGGGTCGCCCACCTCGTGGGCAAGTTCGTCGGCCCGTCGTCGGGCAGCAGCCGCGGCCCGACCGGAAGCGCACCGGGACGCCGCCGCTGCGGCCTCTGCTGCGTACAGGGGCGAACCGATGGCCTCGAAGGCCGTCGCGGCTTCCAGCAGGGTCTCGGGGCGGGCACGCTCCAGCCCGGTGGCCAGGGCCAGACGCGCCGCGCCGACCGGGGATCCGACGGCGAGCGAGGCCAGCCGGGGGCGTACCCCGGTGCCGTCGTGCATCCGGAGGCGCTCGTGCAGAATCCAGGACTCGGCTGCCACCGCCCGTTCCTGCGCGGCTCTTGCCTGGCCCTGCCGCAGCAGGTCGCAGGCCAGGGCGTGGCGACCCTCGGCGTACGCAGCCCAGCCCAGCGCGATCGGGACGGTGTGGCGCAGGAACCCCAGACCCGCCTCCGGCGAACGCAGGTACGTCAGCCACGCCGGATCCGGGGGCAGGCCGCGTGAGCCGTAGGCCACGGTCAGCACGGACAGGCAGACCCGGACGCAGTCGGTCATTCCGGCGGCTACCGCCGTCACGAGGCTGCGCCGTGCCCAGAGCGTCGCATCGTCCAGGTGCCCCGCCTGCATCCGCGCCGCGCCGACACACAGGGCGGCCCAGGCGCGCTCGAAGACCACGCCATCGGCCAACGCGCTGTGGTAGGCACGCTCGGCGGTGTGTGCGGCGTCGTCGAGCCGCCCGTGCTCGCGTAGGGCGTGGCTCGCGTACACGAGCAGCTTGTCGCGGGTCCCGGCAGCCGCCTCCGGCCCGGCCGCCCGGACCTCGTCGAGCAGTTCCTCGATGACGGCGACCGCCTCGCCGGTGTGTCCGACATGGGCCAGGGCGTTGCTGCGGCTCGTCGCCAGCATGGCCCGGACCGGCAGCGGCAGCCGGGCACGGTCCGTGATGACCGACGCGAGCGCCAACGCCTCGTCTGGGAACCCGGCGTATGCCAGGGCGTCAGCTTCGGCGACCGCGAACAGGGCGCCGACCGGCGCCCCGGCGGGGTATCGGGCGGATTGCTCCCGCAGCACGTCCCGGGCGCCGGGCAGATCGTAGCGACCCCAGAGGATCACCTTGTGCAGGGTTACGGCGAGCAGAGCGGCGTCCGCGCCGGGCGGGGTGCGGTCCAGCGCGTCACGCAGGACGGTCACCGCCTCGTCGGCGCGCCCGGTCTCCCAGCGGGTGACCGCGAAGACGAGGGCGGCACCGACGGCGACCTCCGGGTGGGTGGTCCAGAGGTCGGGGCCCCGGTCGAGGCACGCCCGGGCCAGCCGCACCGCGACGTCGGTAGCGCCGCCCGCCGCCGCGACCCGCGCTGCGGCCAGCAGGTGCGCCGGTTCCACGGCTTCTCCGGCGTCCAGGCTCAGCACGGTGCACCGTACGTGGTCGTGCGGCGCGAGGATCCGGGCGACCGCGAGATGCTCGCGGAGCACCGCCCGCCGCCGGGCGGGCGACAGCCCGTCCCACAGCACCTCGGCAAACAACGGGTGGACGAATCGCACGGTCTCGGCCGTCCAGACCGCGATCCCGTGGGTGACCAGGTGCTCGGTTCCGGCGTGGTGTCCGGCCTGCTCGACCTCTCCGTCGTTCGCCCGGCCGGTGGCGGCCAGGAAGCGGGCGGCGGCGACGGCGTCGTCGGGCAGGCCCTCCAGGCGGGTCGGTAGGAGGCTGCGCAGCCCGGTCGGGACCGGCAGCGGTCCGACGGCGTGCCAGCCGACCGTCGAACGGCGCAACGCACCGGAGCGTCGCGCGCCGTCGAGCAGCTGGGTGACGAACAGGGCATTCCCGCCGGTCCGGCGCCACACGTCGTCGACCACCCCGGCGTCCACCGGGCCGTCGAGCAGCGTGTCGACGAGCTCCTCCGTTGACGTCCGGTCGAACGGCGCGACCGGCAGGACGACGGTGCTCGGCGACGCCGCGAGCTCGGCCACGACGGGTGGCACGCGACCGTCGACAGTCCGCGCGGTGCCGACCAGCGTGCGTCCGGCGTCGCGGGCGACCCGCACCGCGACGGCCAGGGAGACCTCGTCGCACCCATCCAGGTCGTCGACCGCGAGCACAGCTCCGGGTGGGACCGCCCGGAGCACCTGGGCGACCATCTCCGCGAGTGACGTCGTCGCCGGGTCGACCAGGTGGGCCAGAGCCGCCAGCGGGACGTGCGACAGCCCTCGCGTGCCCCAGGCGCGGACGGCAGGCAGCGACGTGGACACCGCGTCGAGCAGCCGGGTCTTGCCCACGCCGGCCTCGCCGGTGACCAGGACCACATCCGTCTGTGGATCGCGCACTGCGGCGAGGACGTCGCTCAACTCTTGGGCCCGGCCGATCATCGTCATGCCGGGATCATCTCTCGCCCCCGGTGGCGCATGAAGCGTGGCGACCGGCGCCATCGGGCATCCCGGCGCTCGTGATGTGGACAGGTTCACCGGTAGCGAGCAGATCTGCATGCATAATGAATGCATGGTTGCTCTCCAGATTCGGGACGTGCCGGAAGAAGTGCGAGACGCTCTGGCGGCTCAGGCCAAGGCGCGCGGGCAGTCACTCCAGGCGTACCTGCTGGAGTTGGTGGAGACGCAGGCTCGACGTCTGCGCAACACGGCAGCCCTTGATCGCTTCGCCGGTCGATCGGACGGGGCTCACTCCCTGCCTGGGGAGAGTGCCGCCGAGTTGACCGACCAACGGGAGCAGCGCGGCCCATGGGGTAGTGCCGCGTGATCGTCGTGGACGCGTCGGCCCTGGCCGATGCCCTGGTCGACGACGGGCCGGTAGGCGAAGCGGCGCGGGCAGAGCTGACCGGAGATCCACACTGGGCCGCGCCAGGCCATCTTCTGGTCGAGGTCATGTCGGTGATCAGGGGCAAGGTCCTCGGCAGGAAGCTCGGCCTGGCCCGGTCCCAGGAGGCAATCGACGCCCTACCCTCGCTTGTCATCGACGAGGTCGGCGTTCCGTTGCTGCTCGACCGAATGTGGCAGTTGCGTGGCAACGTCACGGCGTACGACGCGGCGTATGTCGCGGCGGCGGAGTTGATGGCCTGCCCGCTCGTGACCGGTGATGGTCGGCTCACCAAGGCAAGCGGCATCCGTTGCGAGATCCGACTGCTCGCTGCCCCCTGACATTGGAGGTGGTCATGCGGACCGTGAACTTCACCCAACTACGACAGAACCTGGCCGCCGAACTCGACAGCGTCATCAACGACGCGGAGGAAGTGGTGGTGACCCGGTCGGGCCACGAGCCGGTGGTGATCGTGTCGCTGGCCGAGTACGAGTCGATGAAGGAAACCGAGTATCTCCTGCGCAGCCCGAGCAATGCCGCAGCCCTTCGCCGATCGATCGCCGAGCTTGAGCAGGGCGACACGACCGAGCGATAGCTGAACAGCCGACAGTCTGAGTCCGTATCCCCGGCCGGGTTCGTCGTGCACCTGCCGAATCGGAGGGATGCCGTGCGGCAGCGGCTCGGTACCGCTGGTCGGATACTGGCCGGATGGCGGAGGAACAGGGCATCGGATCGACGCGCTGGACGATTCATAGCGAGCGGGTGGTGGACAGCAGCCGGCGGGCGCGGGTTGAGCATCGCCGATGTGGAGCTACCCGATGGGGTCCGCTTCGAGCAGTACGTGATCCGGGCGCCCCGGTCGGCCATGGTCGCTGTGCTTGACGCCAAGGAGCGCCTGTTGCTGATGCGGCGGCATCGGTTTGTTTTCGATCGGTGGGTGTGGGAGCTGCCGGGCGGCTACGTCGATGGTGAAGAGCAGCCGGCGATGTGTGCGGTCCGGGAAGTCGAGGAGGAGACCGGCTGGCGTCCGGGGGCGGTGGAGCCGTTGCTGTCGTTCCAGCCGTGGGTGGCGACCGCGGACGCGGAGAATCTGCTGTTTCTTGCGCGGGATGCGGAACACATCGGAGCTCCGGTGGATGTGAACGAGGCCGAGCGGGTGGCCTGGATCCCGCTGGAGGAGGCGCGGCATCTCGTGTCCCAGGGCGAGATCGTGGGCGCCGGTACGGTGATCGCGGTGTTGGAGCTGGTCGCGCGCAAGGCCCGCGGTGAGTTGTAGTTAGCGGCGTTGGCCGAGGGTCGCGTCGATGCGGGTGATGAAGTGTCGTACGGCTGGCCGACGGCGGTGCGCCGTGAGGTGTGTTTGCAGGTCGCGTAGGTAGCGGACGGCTCGGGCTGACCGTAGTTGCGTGGTCAGGGCGAGGGCTTCGGCACCGATGGCGCTGGCGCGTTCAGGCTCGCCATGGTGGGCTTGGATGGTGGCCAGGAGGTGCCCTGGGCGCCAGCCGGCACGCTGCACCGTCGTTTCGTCGGTTGGACCAGACAGCCGCCAGCACCCGACCGAGACGGACGCCAGTAGCCCGGATGACGACCCAAGGCGCGGTACCGGTCTTTCAAACCGGCCCGTGTCCTTGGGTCGCCTCCGTCGAAGCAGCCGGTCAGCGGCGGACCAGTACGGATGCGCTGGTCGCGCGCCCGTCCAGATGGCCGGTCCGCTTGGCGATCACCGTGACGGTGATCCGCTTGTTGCGCATCGAGGACTTGAGCTTGAGCGACTTGCCGGTCGCGCCCTTGATGATTTTGCCGTTCAAACGCCACTCGTATTTGTAGGACGTGGCGCTGGGTGACCAGGTGCCGACCGACAGCTTCACGGTGCGGCCGACCTTCGCCGTACCTGTGATCTTGGGCTTCTTGGTGGCCTTGGGTGCCGAGCCCTTGGCGACCGCGCCGGTGGAGGCGGAGGTCGCGGAGGCCGCGGTGTTGCCGGTGCGGGAAGCGGTCACCGTGACGGAGAGCCGCTTGCCGGCCAGCGACGCCGGGATCTTCTACGACGAGCCGGTCGCACCCTTGACGGCGACGCCGTTCGCCTTCCATTGGTACTTGACCGATGTCGCTGCCGGCGACCAGGTGCCGGCGGTGGCCTTGACGGTGTGGCCGACCTTCACCGTGCCGCTGATCGCCGGCGCCTTGGTGACCGCCAGCGCGGGCAGCGGTGCGACCGTGATGGCGTCGTTGAGGGTTGCCCACAGCGTGCCGCCGTACGGTTTGACGGTCACGGAGGCGCGGCCCGGCGGCACCGCGGCGAAGTCGACCTCCACGACGGTCCGGGAGCCGTCCGGGTCGACGGACTTGATGGTCGCCGGAACGGGCAGCCGGCCCGCCGGAGTCACCTCGACGATGTCGCGCGGGTGCAGGAACATGCCCTGGATGGTCAGCGTCCGCTTCTCGCCGGTGGTCACCGTGCTCGGCGACACCGAGTAGGTACGGGCGTTCACGACGGTCACGGCGAAGTTCGCCGCCCCGATGTTGGACCGCGTCCCGTCGGCGGTGACGCTACGCACGAGCATGGTGAAGCTGCCGGTGCGGTCCGGGGTCCAGGTCAACGTCGCCTTGCCGTCCGGTCCGGCGGGCAGCGTCGCCCACTCCGCGCCGGTACGCCACTCGAAGGCCGTCGTCCCGGGCAGCCGCGCGGTGAGCTGAAAGTCCCCTGGGGCCTTGCGGCCGTACTCGCCGAGGATGCCCAGCGGGAAGTCCGTGGACGAGATGTACGGGAAGTCGATGACGCGCCAGGAGTCTTGGCTTGCGTCGGTCGTCAGGCCCTTGGCGTTGCGGGCCGTCACGCTGACCCACATCTCCCCCGCGCGGGTCGGCGTCACCGTGAAGGTGGCGCTGCCGTCGGCGGCCGGTGCGACGCTCCGCTCCGTCGTCGTCGCGCCGTCGCGGAACGTCACGTCGTACGCCACGACTCCCGGCATTCCGGTGCGGGCGGTGAAGGTCGTCGGCTTCCCCACGTCCTGACCGCCCGTCCGGGTCAGCCGGGGCGCCGCCGGGTCCGGCCTGGTCCATAGCGTGCGGATCTCGGAGAGCTTGCCGTCGGCATCGCGACTCTGCGCGTACAGGTTGAAACTGCTGCTGGTGTCGTCCAGGTACCACTGGAACTCCGCGGTCCCGTCCGCCCGGGCCGGCACGGTCACCGTGTGCTCCGGATTCTGGCCACCGCTGGTGTACGGCCAGACCAGGTAGTCCCGGACGTTCGGCATCCGCGGCGTCAGGTGGAACGTGGGAGTGGCACCCAGGTACACGATGCCCTCGGGGTCGCGCACGACCGCCGGACCGTCGTCGACCAGGAACTCGTAGGCGTACTCGGCGTACTCGGTACCGTCCCGGGCGACCGTGTGCACGGTGAGGAACTGCTTGCCGGCCAGCCGCGGGGCGATCGTCACGGTCGCTTGGCCGGCGGCGTCGGCGGGAACGGTCCCGGACTGCCCGTCGTCGGCCCGCCACACGAACGAGGCGGCGTCGGCGATGCGGGCACGCAGCGTGAACACGCCCGGCACGCCCACGTTGTAGTTCAGGTCCGGCAGGATCTGGGGGGCGCGGTAGGCGGTGGAGACGACGACTGGTCGGGTGTCGACGTCCGCGGCTGCCGTGCCGGCGCCCAGCGCGGCCGTGCCAGCCATCATCGCCGCAGCGGTAACCCACGAGATCAAGCGCCGGAAAGGGCGCGGCTGTGCAAGCATGCGTGTTTCTCCCCCAGGGTACGTCGTTGTTGATCGACGCATGGAGAAGGTTCGCATGAGGATACGGCGCAACGCGAGCCCGTTGTCCACTTCGTCCGGTCAAACCACCCGGGTAGCGGAATTCGGCACTCAGCGGTCCTGGAGCAGCCCGAGCACGTTGCCGTCGGGGTCGGTGAAGGTGGCCACCAGGCGGCCGCCGCCGACGTCGCGCACGGGCTCCTTCACGGTGGCTCCAGCGGCGGTCACCTCGGCCAGCTTCGCCTCGATGTCCGGTACGTGCCAGTAGGCCACCGGCGAGGTCATGCCCTGCGGTCCACCACCGGGCACCAGCCCGATGTGCTGACCGGCGGCCTCGTAGCCGACGTAGTAGGCCGCGTCGGCCTGCGGCGGCACGCCGAGCAGGGCGGTGTACACCGCCTTGGCGGCCGTCAGGTCGGACACGGGGTGCAGCACGGTCTTGATTCCCTGGGTGGGTGAGCTGGTCACTGGTTCACTCCTGAGGTTCGTGGGTCGGCGCCGACCCGGCGGACGTTGTCTCGTCGGGCTCAAGAACGAACGGGGAGCCCGAAAGTCGTCACCGGAATGTACGCCGGGGATATATACGCGGTGTATACCCTCGGGGTATGGTCTCCGACATGAGCGTCTCCATGACCCTTCTCGGCCTACTCGAACGCGAGCCCAGCCACGGCTACGACCTCAAGCGGCACTACGACACCTTCTTCAGCCGGGGCAAGCCGCTGCCGTTCGGCCAGGTCTACTCGACCCTGGGCCGGCTCGCCCGCGACGGCAAGATCGTGGTCGGCGAGATCGAGCCGGGCGTGGGCCCCGAGCGCAAGCGCTACGTCATCACCGAGCAAGGCGCGACCGAGGTCGAGTCGTGGCTGACCGAGCCGGTCGAGGCCGAGCCCAACCTGCAGACGGTGCTGTTCACCAAGGTCGTGCTGGCGCTCATGCTCGGCCGACCCGCCGAGGAGTACCTCGACCGGCAGCGCGCCGCCCACCTGCGGCGGATGACGGAGCTCACCGAGATCAGGCGCGGCGGCGACCTGGTCGACGTCCTGCTGGCCGACCACGGTCTGTTCCACCTGGAAGCCGACCTGCACTGGATCGACACCACGGTCGCCCGGTTGGACGCGCTCCGAAAGGTGGTCCGGAAGTGAAGGCGATCGAGGCGCGCGACGTGCTGCTCTCCTTCGGTGAAACCCCGGCGCTGCGCGGCGCCAGCGTCTCGGTGGCCCCGGGCGAGATCGTCGCCGTGATGGGTCCGAGTGGCTCCGGGAAGTCCACCCTGCTGCACTGCCTGGCCGGGATCCTGGTGCCGGACTCGGGCGAGGTCCACTTCGACGGCCGCCGGATCGACACCCTGAACGAGAACCAGCGCAGCGTGCTGCGCCGGGACCAGTTCGGGTTCGTGTTCCAGTTCGGGCAGCTGGTGCCGGAGCTGACCGCCGAGGAGAATGTCGCGCTGCCGCTGCTGCTCGGCGGCGTCAAGCGGGCCGCCGCGCTGCGGGAGGCGCGGCCCTGGTTCGAGCGGCTCGGCCTGGCCGGGCTGGAGCGGCGCCGGTCCGGTGAGCTGTCCGGCGGGCAGGCGCAGCGGGTGGCGCTGGCCCGTGGCCTGGTCGCCCGGCCCGGGGCGTTGTTCGCCGACGAGCCGACCGGGGCGCTCGACTCGCTGACCGGCGAGCAGGTCATGGACCTGCTGGTCGCCTCGGCGCGCGAGCAGGGCACCACCGTCGTCCTGGTCACCCACGAGGCCCGGATCGCCGCGTACGCCGACCGGCAGGTCATCGTGCGCGACGGCAAGGTGAACGGGCTGGTGCACTCATGATCCGGTTCGCGTTACGGCTGTCGCTGGCCGGCGGCCGGGAGGCCGCCATCCGTCTCGTCATCATCACCACCGCGGTGGCGCTCGGCGTCGGCATGCTGCTGACGACGCTCGCCGGCATGAACGCGGTCGGCGCGCAGAACCAGCGGTACGCCTGGCTGAACACCGCCGTCGCCCCGCCCTCGCCCGACACGTCGGCCGATCCGATGTGGTGGCTGATCCGGGAGGACTACTACCACGGTCGGTCCATCGGCCGGGTCGAGGTCGCCGCGCTGGGCCCGGACGCGCCCGTCCCACCGGGCATCCCGCGCCTGCCCGGGCCCGGCGAGTTCTACGTCTCGCCCGCGCTCGGTGAGCTGCTGCGGACCACCCCGGCCGCGGAACTCGGTGACCGCTTTCCCGGCCACGAGATCGGCACCATCGGCCGGACGGCGCTGCCCTCCCCGGAGTCGCTGCTGATCGTCATCGGCCGCACCTCGACCGAGCTGGAACAGTTGGGGGCCCGGCAGGTCACCCAGATCATGGACACCTCCCCGAGCGGCTGCAACGGCTGCTACGTCGGCATCAACGGCGACGGGATGGCGCTCGTGCTGTCCGTCGTGGCAGCCGCGCTGCTCTTCCCGGTGCTCATCTTCATCGGCACCGCGACCCGGCTGGCGGCGACCCGCCGCGAGCAACGCTTCGCCGCGATGCGGCTGATCGGCGCCACCCCACGGCAGATCTCCGTCATCTCGGCCGTGGAGTCCGCCGCTGCCGCGATGGCGGGCACCGCCGTCGGGCTCGGCCTGTTCTTCGCGTTCCGGCCGGGGCTCGCCACGATCCCGTTCACCGGGGAACCGTTCTTCGCCACCGACCTGTCGCTCGCCGTCGTCGACGTCCTGCTCGTCGCGCTGGGCATCCCGGTCGGTGCCGTCGTCGCCTCCTGGCTGGCCCTGCGCCGGGTGCAGATCTCGCCGCTGGGCGTGAGCCGTCGGGTGACCCCGAAGCCGCCGCGTGCCTGGCGAGTGATCCCGCTGGTCGCCGGGATCGCCGAGCTGGCGTACTTCGTCGGTCGGCGCCCGGACACGACGAACGGCCAGCTCACCGCGTACCTCTCCGGTTTTCTTCTGATCCTGATCGGGCTGGTGCTGGCCGGCCCCTGGCTGACCATGGCCGGTGCCCGGGTGCTGGCCGGGCGGGCGAGCCGGCCCGCCGCGCTCATCGCCGGCCGGCGGCTGTCGGACAATCCGCAGGCCGGGTTCCGGTCGGTCAGCGGGCTGATCGTGGCGCTGTTCGTGACGAGTGTGGCGACCGGCACGATCACCACGTTCGTCGCCAACCGTGGTGAACCCCGTACCGACTCGGTGGCCGCCACCTCACTGAGCAAGATGTTCTGGCCGGAGGACGGCCCGGCGCCGACCGCGGACCAGATCCCGACCGGACTCGAGACCATCCCTGGGGTACGCAGTGTGACGGTGGTGCACCGCAACCCCGCCCCAGACGGGTGGCACGGCCTGATCACCTGCGCCGAACTGGACCGCCTGGCGGTGTTCGGCAGCTGCCGCGCCGGTGCCGAGGTCGCCGCCGTGGCCGGCGACCTCATCGGCATGCGCGCGTTCGACCTGACCACCGACACCTACGTCTGGGAGGACGCCGGGATCGCCGCCTCCGAGGTCGACCGGCAGCCGATCCTTTCGGTGGTCGTCGACACCACCAGCCGATCCGCGTTCGAGCAGGCCCGGACGATGCTGATCAACGCGTTTCCGCGGGAGCGTTTCCCGGCTAGCGTCGGCGAGTGGGAGGCGGCCTCCGCGCAGCAGTTGATCCAGTTCCAGCGGCTGGCCAACGTGGTCATGCTGGCCAGCCTGCCGATCGCGGGTTGCAGCCTGGCGGTGAGCGTGGCCGGCGGGCTGAGCGACCGGAAGCGGCCGTTCAGCATGCTGCGGCTCACCGGGATGCAGCTGCGCACGCTGCGCCGGGTGGTCGCGCTGGAGACCGTCGTGCCGCTGCTGGCCGTCGCCGCGGTGGCGATCGGGGCGGGGTTCCTGGCCGCACACCTCTTCCTGCGGTCGCAACTGGACTATCCGCTGCTCCCGCCGCACCTGTCGTTCTACCTCATGGTCGCCGGCGGGCTGGCGGTGTCGCTGGGCATCATCGCCTCGACACTGCCACTGCTCGGCCGGATCACCGGACCGGAGACCGCCCGCAACGACTGAGTCGGCCCCTTACCCGCCGGTGGCACGGGCGCGTTCGAGGCCGTCGAAGAGCAGGTCGAGGGTGAACTCGAACTCGATCTGGCTGTCGCACCAGCCGAGCGTGGGGTCGGCGGCGTCGTGTGCCTCGGCGGCGGCCATCGCGGTCAGGTGGGGCAGCGCCTCGGCCATCGCGGCCAGTTCCGCCTCGGCGGCCTCGACGTCGGTCTGCCCGCCGGCCGAGGCCGGGCGGAACACCTCCTGGGCGAACCCGAGCGCCAGGCTGCCGAACGCGTGCAGCGCCCGGTGGGCGATCCGATAGGAGAACCCGCCGTCGCGCAGGGTGGCGATGATCGCGTCGTAGTAGGCGTACACCCCGGCGGGGATGGTCGGCCGTGAGCTGAGCAGTGCGGGCGCCCACGGGTGACGCAGCATCACCGTACGGGCGGCGAGGAAGCGCTGCCCCAATCGGGTACGCCAGTCCTCGCCGGCGGCGGTCGCCTCGGCGCGGCGGGCCGCGGCCTCGATCTCCCCGATGACGGTGTCGACGAGGCCGTCGAGCAGGCCCTCTTTGCCGGGCAGGTGGTAATAGAGGGACATCGCCTCGACGCCGAGTTCGGCGGCCAGCCGGCGCATGGTCAACGCCGGCAACCCCTCCGCGTCCACCAGCGCGATCGCGGCGGCCAGGGCGCGCTCGCGGCTCAGCGGCTCCCGAGGGTTCTTCGCTCCCATCCGGCTTCCCATCTTCCTTTACCTTACATCGTATGGTTGCCTTACGTTGTAAGGCGCTGTCTGCATCCAAGCGCGTCGCCGGGCCGGAGTCGGCTGACGCGCAAATCGAAGGAGAGCCCCATGCACCCGCTGATCCGCACCGCCCGCGCGACCGGGCTGTTCTACCTCAGCCTGGCCATCACCGGCGCACTGGGTTTCCTGATCATCCGTCCGCGGCTCTTCGCCGCCGGTGACGCCGACGCGACCCTGGCCCACCTGGTCCAGCACGAGTCCCTGGCCCGCATCGGGATCGCCCTCGAACTGCTCATCGTCCTCGCCCAGACGCTCACCGCCGTCTGGTTCTACCGCCTGTTCCGTACCGTCGACGCCACCGCCGCCGCCAGCATCGCCGCCTTCGGCCTGGTCAACGCCGTCGCGATCCTGGTCAGCTCCGCCCTGCTCGCCACCGCGACCCAGGTGGCGGTCGACCCGCTCGGCGACACTGCCAACACCGTCCAACTGCTGTACCTGGTCGGCGGCAACCTGTGGATCGTGGGCGGGCTGTTCTTCGGCCTCTGGCTCGTCCCGATGGGCTGGTGCGTGCTCCGGTCGGGCTGGCTGCCCCGGACGCTCGGCTGGGTCCTCGTCGCCGGCGGCGCCGGCTACGTGCTCAGCACCTTCGTCACCTACCTCGCTCCCGGCGCCGGAATCGTCGCCGACCTGCTCGTCATCCCCGCGTCCGTGGGCGAGTTCTGGATGCTCGGTTACCTGATCATCTGGGGCGTCCGGCGACCGGCGCAGCCGGGGGACACCGGGTCACCGCACCGAGTCGTTGATCCGGATGTGCCCGCCACCCGCCGGTGACCACGGCGAGGGGCGCCGACCGTCCGGGAGGGACGCCGATGACCAGTGAGCGCGAGACCGTCGAGGTCGATCCCACGCTGTTCCAAGCCGTCTACGACTCGCCGGCCTCGCTGCCGGGCCGACACCGCTGGACCACCCCCGATTCCGACGTACGGCGGATCGAGAAGCTGCTCGGCGTGCCGGCCCGCACCATCGGCGCGCCGCTGTGGGTCAGCGGCGACCACCCGGACTGCCCGAAGTGCGGTCGCCGGATCACCTGGTACGACATCGTCTCGTCGGCCCTGCACGGCGTGCACGACCCGATGATGATCGCGACGGTGATCCTCGGCGACCGCCAGTACGTCAACACCGGCCTACCCGACGCCATCCCCGGCGTACGCTGCGCCGACTGCCGCACGACGATCGAGGGGCTGCGCAGCTTCAAGTGCCACAACTGGGCGTACGCCTTCGAGGAACTGGCCGCCGTGCTGCAGCGCATCTGTTAATAAGGGGCCCTTCCTCTACCGGAGGCGTTAAAAGGGGGCACTTCCTTACCAGAGCAGTAGGAAGGCGCCGAGGGTGCCGAGCACCAGGTACGGGCCGAACGGTAGGTGGCTCGACCAGCGGGCCCGCCGGGTGACCAGCAGCCCCAGGGCGACCAGGCCGGACAGCGTCAGCGCGAGAAGCAGCCCGAGCAGGGGCACCGTCCAGCCGTACCAGCCGAGCAGTGCGCCCGCGCCCAGCGCGAGCTTGGCGTCGCCGATGCCGAAGCCCCGCGCGCCGAGCAGCAACGTGGTGGCGGCGAAGAAGAGCGCCAACCCGAGCCCGGCCACGGTGGCGCGCAGCCACGGTGCCGGTCCGGCGCCGGCCAGCGCGGCCAGCCCGAGCAGCAGCCAGGTGCCGGCGGCGGCAGGCCAGGTGAGGCGGTCGGGCAGCCGGTGCACGGCGACGTCGATGAACAACAGCGGCACCGCGAAGGTCAGCCACCAGGCCACGGCGACCAGCTCGACGGCGGGTGGGCGGGCCAGCAGCAGCACCGCGACGGCCGCCGCGGCGGCCAGTTCGACGGTGGCCGGTGGCGCGCCGACCCGGGACCGGCACCCGCCGCAGCGGGCGGCCGGACCGAGCGCCGGCCACGGGCGATCGAGGCCGATCGGCGCGCCGCAGGCGTCACATCCGCTCCGGCGGCCGATTCCCGGGGGTACGGCGTGCCGGGCGACGGCGTACCGCAGCAGCGGGGTGAGGGCCAGGACGGCCAGTGGTCGCGGCCGGCGTGGCCGCACGGTTGTGGGGCGGGCCGGCAACACATCGTCGGCCCGGTTCTCGTCGGCCACCGGTTGGGCGGCGTGCGGCCGGGTCATACCGGCAGTCCGGCGTCGACGGCGACCACGGATCGTAGTGTGCCCGGTCGGTTCGGGTAGCGGCCCGAACGTTCCGGCGGGGCTCCCCCCGCGCCGGTCACCCCTCGGCCGAATTGCGCCGGACACGGAGATGCAATTCCCACCGAATGCAATTGACGCCGGATCCGGGCCAATTCTACGGGGGACGGATCGGGCGACATGCCATTTCCCGCCCCATCCTGACCGGGCCGCCGGAAGCCCGCCCGGAGGCCGGGCGCACCCGCCCGCCGGTCGCGCCGGCCAGCCCTGCGCACCGAGCCGACAGACGCCGGCAACATCCCGGTAACCATCCAACCTCACCACCACTCATAACTCAGAGTGTTCGCTTGAATTGCCTCTGTTGCATCGGCCGACGTCAGCTTATGCTCGCCCCTTGGATGTGACGCAAGCCACGTCCGACGACCACGAACACCCGGGGCAGCGCATTTCAAGAGATCCGTAAGTGTAAATGCGGTAGCGCATTGGAGAGGCCCGGAGGACAACCATCCGGCCGCGCTGCCGCACGCCCGGAAACGCCGGCGACGGCGGTCTCCGGTCGGCACCGAGGAGGGCACGAGGGTGCGAGCACGGCAGCTGAGCCGCTGGACGGCCGGCCTGGTGGCGGTGGCGGCGGTCGGCACGACCACCGCCTGCGGCGGCGGGCAGGAGGCGGCCACCACGACAGCGCCGGATCGGGGCAAACCCGCCGGCGCCGAGCGGAACACCGACGAGCGGGCGGCCGAGGAGGCGGCGCTCGCGGCCTACACCGGCTACCTCGCCGCGTCCCGTACGGCGAGCCGGCGCAGCGACCCGCAACACCCGGAGCTGACCCGGTTCCTCGCCGACCCGCTGCTCACCCGGGTCCAGGTGAGCCTGCGGCAGGCCCGAGATCACGGCGCGGTCAGCACCGGAACGCTGCGTTCCGAGCCCACCGTGATCTCGGTGAACCTGGATTCGAGCCCGCCCACCGTGGAGATCCAGGACTGCCTCGACGCCACCGGCTACCGGATGGTCTACGTCTCCGACAAGCGGGTGGTGCCCGGCACCCGCGGCTCCCGGCACCTGGCCACCGCCACCGCCGCCCGCTATCCCGACGGCCGCTGGCTGATCAACGCCGGCGCGGCGCACCGGGACCAGCCGTGCTGACCCGGGGCGCTCCACGGGCCGACCGTAGCGGCGGTCACTCGCCCGACGGAGCCCGCCGCGCGCCTGCCCGACCGTACCGCCGAGACCGCCGGCCGGCCGCAGCCGTCCGTCAGATGCTGCTCGGCGCTGCCCTGGCCCTGCTGCTGGCGACCGGCCCGGCGGTGCCGGCGGCCGCCGCTGACCCCGGCGCGGAATGCCCGCCCGACCAACCGAGCTGCAGCGTCTGGGACGACGACCCCGGCACGCCCGGGGGCGGCGGCTCGGACAGCAG